>JANNWR010000132.1:0-16662 GCA_031408715.1 bacterium | reverse complement strand
TCCTCGCTGCCGCTGATGAACGAGTCGAGATGGTCGTTCCCGAATCCGAAATCGCACGAGGTGCGCCGCAGGAAGTCGAGGTAGCGCCGGACTTCATGGTCGAACACCGCGATGTTGCCGCTGGTCTGATAGGCGACCAGCACGTGGTTGCGGTGCTCATGCAGCTTTCGAAGGATGCCGCCGGCCGAGATGACGTCGTCATCCGGGTGCGGCGAGAACAGGATGATCCGCTTGTCGTGCGGCAGTTCGCCGCGGCCGCGGACCTTGGCGGCCAGTGCATCGAAGATGAGCGCGTTCAACGCGGTCGCCGACCCGTACTGAGCCAGCAACCCGGTCATGTGGTGGTCGCGATAGTCGGCTTCGTCCAGCTTGAGCACGGACTTGCCGGTGGCCTGCGAGAGCCAGACCACTGCCTTGAGGGCGAGCGGCCGGGTCCACTCGACCTCACCCAGCAGCCACGGCGTCTTCATGCGCGTGAGTTCAGCGGCGGCTGCTTCGTCCAAGTACACCGTGGCGTGCGCGTGCTGCTGCAGGTACGTGGCGGCCACCGACCGATCGATCTCGCCTTCGACGGCGCGCTTCACGATGGCGGCCTTGTGTTCGCCCATGGCCACCAACGCGATCTCACGCGCTTCCATGATGGTGGCCACGCCCAGTGTGATGGCTTCCGAGGGCACGTTCTCCATGCCGAAGAAGTCGGCGGCCGCAGTACGCCGCGTCATGGTGTCGAGCACCACGAGTCGCGTGCGCGACGTGACGCCCGAGCCCGGCTCGTTGAATCCCACATGCCCGGTCTGGCCGATGCCGAGGATCTGGAAGTCGATGCCGCCCGCGCGCTGGATCGCCTGCTCGATGTGCTGGCAGTGCTTGTCGACGTCGGCACGAGGGATGTCGCCGCGGGGGATGTGCACGTTCTCGGGCACGACGTTCACGTGCTCGAACAAGTTCTCGTACATGAACCGGTGGTAGCTGTGCAGGTTGCCCGGCTGCATGGGGAAATACTCGTCGAGGTTGAACGTCACCACGCGCGAGAAGTCGAGCGCTTCGTCGCGGTGCATGCGCACGAGCTCGCGGTAGATGCCGATGGGCGTCGATCCGGTGGCGAGCCCGAGCACCGTGGGGCGCGCTTCGGCATTGCGTTCGCGGATCAGCTGGGCGATGCGGCTGGCGATGCGCGGGGCGATCGCATCGGACTCCGGTGAGATGTCGACCGGGATGCGTTCGGGGTGGTCCTGCAAATCGGAATCCCTCCCTGGAGCCATGGCTTGCAGCGACTGCCCCAGGAATGGGAACAGGGCTGCACACGCCGAGCCTAGCCTCGGAGTGGCGGGGCGTCCACGGGCGCGAGCGCCGGAGTCTCTCAGGCGCGCGCAGCCCCCTCGTCGACCACGGTCTCGGTCGTGAACAGCGGTGGCGACTCGAGGTGTTTCTTCACCGTGCACTGCTCCGCGGCCCGGACCAGGGCGTCGCGATACTTGGCGGGGAAGCGCTCGGGCACATGAATGGCCAGCTTCACCCGTGTGACCATGCCCGAGGTCCGGTCGACGTCCTGGGTCTGGACGATCCGGATGTCGTCGGTCGGCAACCCGCGCTGCCGGCAAAAGCCCACCACGTAGATGCCCGCGCATGTCCCGATCGCGGCGAGGAACAAGGCGAATGGCGTGGGGGCCGTGGCCTCGCCGCCACTGTGCACGGGTTGGTCGGTGTGGACGGTGAAAGCTCCGAACGTGGCGTCGACACGCGCGCCGCCGGGGAACGTGATCGTGGTCTCCATGGATCCTCTCCTCAGGCCTTCGCCTGCGAACTGGGGGCTGCGGTGGGGGCGGGGAACTGCGTCGCTTCACATCATTCGCCTCACATCATTCGCATCACATCATTCGCCTCACATCATTCGCTTCACATCATTGGAGACACGCGCAGCCCAGAGGATCCGCTGTGCTTGGGTCCGCAGCCACGCCACTTGTGGATACCCGGGTCCCGTCAGACGACAGCTGTACAGCGTGCGGGTCGTCGCCTCGGCCGAAATTGAGGCCGCCACGGCCCGGATCCTGGGCGGCCCGTCGGATTCTCTGCTCGACATCGCTCCGAAGCGGAGCGGTCGAATCGCAAGTCGCCATGCAGGCTGCCTCTTCGAGCAGGTGGATTGAAGGATTTGACCCGGCGCGGTCCCGCGAACGCCGCGAACCGCCCGACATGCGCGCCGAGTGTTCAGGGAACGCACAAGCCTCGGTGCTGCCGCTCAAGCGTGTGCAGCGCCGCGCCGAATCGCTATGCACGAGCGAAAGCTCCGGGTTCGCAATGCCAGTCGCCCAACGTCATGCGGTCAGGACATCGATCGCGCGGAGTACGGCGCACAAACCGATGGAATGGAGGCTCCATGGCTTACGAAGCCGAGGTCAGCCGCACCAATCCCAGCGCTTTCCTGTTCCTGGTCGATATGTCGGGCTCCATGATCGACCCTTACGCGAACGGCAAGCGCAAGGCGGACGGCGTGGCCGACGCCATCAACAAGCTGCTCACCAACCTGTCCATCAAGTGCACCAAGTCGGAAGGCGTGCGCGACTACTATGACGTCGGCGTGATCGCCTACGGCAAGCAGGTCGCCCCCGCGCTCGGCGGCGAGCTGTCGGGCATGACGCTGGCGCCCATCAGCGCGATCGCGGATCACCCCGCGCGCATCGAGGAGCGCACCCGGATGGATGAGGACCCGGACGGGGGCACTTCGGAGACGAAGGTGAAGTTCCCGGTCTGGTTCGATCCCAAGGCCGCGGGTTCGACCCCGATGTGCAAGGCGTTCCAGACCGCGCACGACGCGCTGTCGCCGTGGGTGGCCGAGCATCGTTACAGCTTCCCGCCCATCGTCATCAACATCACCGACGGCGAGTCCACCGATGGGGACCCGACCGCCGATGCCGAGCGGATCCGGGCGCTGGAAACGGAAGACGGCGCGGCGTTGCTGTTCAACTGCCACATCTCCGGCGCCAAGGGTTCGACGGTGCTGTTCGCCGATGCCGATGAGGGGCTGCCGGACCAGTTCGCCAAGTTGCTGTTCAACATGTCGAGCCATCTGCCGGAGGGGATCCGTGATGGTGCCGAACGCGAGGGTTACGACGTCACCCGCGATTCGCGCGGGTTCGCGTTCAATGCGGACCTGGTGGACCTGATCCGCTTCCTCGACATCGGCACTCGTCCCAGCAACCTCCGCTAGCGCATGCGCGCGGAGACCAGCGCGTGGTGTGCCCCGAAGTCGGGGCACACCACCATCGAATACGAGGACGCTTACGCGCTGGAGGCCACCACCCAGCGCTTCGCCGTGGCCGACGGTGCCAGCGAGACCTCGTTCGCGAAGGAATGGGCGGAGCTCCTGGTGTCGCGCTTCGTGCTGGCGCCACCGCGGGCGGCGGAGTTGTGCGATTGGGTCGCACCCATGCAGGCCACATGGGCGGAAGCACACCTCGGCAAGCCAGCGTCGTGGTACGCCGAGGAGAAGGCCCGCAGCGGTGCTTACTCGTCGCTGCTCGGCGTGTCATTGGACGACGATCACTGGCGAGCGCTCGCGGTGGGCGACAGCTGCCTGTTCGTGGTGCGTGCCGGCAAGCTCGAGAGGGCATTCCCGCTCGAGCGTTCGGAGCAGTTCAACCAGCGGCCCGTCCTGCTCTCGAGCGTGGCGCGGGCCAATCGCGACGTCTGGGCGGACGTTCGCGCCGAGGAGGGCGAGCTGCGAGACCGTGATCAGTTGTTGCTCATGACCGACGCGCTGGCGCAGTGGTTCCTGGTCGAGACCGAACTCGGACGCCGGCCATGGGCGGCATTGCAACGCATCGAGACGGTCGAGGCGTTCCAGGCATTCATGCACCTGTTGCGAGGTGGTGGCGCGCTGCGCAATGACGACGTCACCTTGGTGCGCCTCGAGGTGCGCGCATGAACTGGCCCAGCATGTCGGACTACCAAGAAGTCATCCAGAGTCCCAAGCGCTGCTTCTCGGATCCCGAACTGAAGCTGGGCATGCCCACGCTCAACGCGCTCGGGCTGCCGCAGCCGGTGACGGGAGGCTTTTGCAGCGTGTACCAGGTCGCGGATGGCAAGTCGCGCTGGGCGGTGCGCTGCTTCCTGCACAACATCCAGGACCTGCGTGAGCGCTACGCAGAGCTGAGCCGCTACTTGAAAGGGCACCGCCTGAAGCAGATGGTGGGATTCGAGTACGTGGCCGAGGGCATCCGCGTGCGCGATGCCTGGCATCCGGTATTGAAGATGGAGTGGGTGGACGGCGAGACGCTCGATCGCTGGGTCGATCGGCATGCGGATGACCCGCGCGCCCTGAAGAAGCTGGCCGATCAGTGGGCGGAGCTGATGAACGCGCTGGAGAAGGCGCACATCGGCCACTGCGACCTGCAGCATGGCAACGTGCTGGTGGATCGCAACGATCAGCTGCGTCTGATCGACTACGACGGCATGTACGTGCCGTCGCTGCGAGGACGCGGCAGCCACGAAAAGGGCCACGCCGCCTACCAGCACCCGAAACGCAGTGGCAAGGACTTCGACGAGACGCCCGATCGTTTCTCGGCACTCGTCATCCACACGTCGCTCGTGGGCGTGGCTGAGTCGCGCGAGCTATGGAAGCGCTTCTACCAGGAAGACAACCTGCTGTTCTCACGTTCCGACTTTCAGCATCCGGAGGCCTCGCCGGTGTTCACGGCGCTCGTGCAGATGGGCGGGACGGTGGCGGACCATGCCGCCATCCTGAAGCAGGCCTGCACGCGCGAACTCTCCCAGGTGCCGCGGCTGCGCGAAGTGCGCGAAGGCAAGGTCCGGTCGCCGCAATCGAACAAGTCGGTTCCCGCGCTGGAGCTCGTCCCGGGCGAGCGCGTCATCCCGGCGTCCAACCGGAGGAATGCAAGGAGTGCGAAGCTTGCCGATCCTGCGGGCAAGTCAGGCACGGCACTTGCCGGTGCGAACGGTACTGAGCACTCCGGGCATCGCTTGAGCGGGCCCACGTGGCTTCAGGGCGCGCTCGCCTCGGTGCACGCCGCCGTGTCGCGCGATCGACCGACGCACGTTCCGGCGAGCGGCGGAGCGTCCGCTGCAGTCGCGCACGCCGAACCCGTGCCAGAGCCGATGCCGATGCCCGAGGCGAAGCCGGCGCCGGCACTGTGGTTGCTGCCCAGGAAGTCCAAACGCACCGTGACGCCCCCGGCCGACGAGGCCACGGCCGGCTGGTCACTCGAATGGACTCGACCCGGTGTCGTTCCCGAGGCGCACGTCTGGCAACTGCCGGTGTACGCCCAGCGCGAAGTTCCGCGGCGATGGTTGGGCCTGTCGCTCGGAAACAGACGCGAGCGCTTCGTGGAGTCTTACGAAGAGAAGCTCGAGCAGCGCGGTACGCACGTCGCGGGTCATCGCTCGGCCGTCACCACGCTCGTGTTCAGTTCGGACGGGCGCCTGCTCGTGAGTGCATCGCGGGATGGTACGCTACGAGTGTGGAGCGTTGCGGCTGCGCGCGAGACGTACGCGCCGTTCGCCACCGGATCGGCCGTGCTGGCCATGGCCCTGGTGCCCGAACGCCTGTGCGTCGCCGCCGTGCTCGCCGACGGCCGGCTGGTGCTGTGGGACTTCGGCAGCCATCGGCGAGTGACGCATGTTCGCGCCAGCGATGGTTCAGCGCTTCGGGCAGTCGCGGTGTCGCCCGATGGCCGCTGGGTGGCAGCCGGAGGGAGCAAGCGCCGACTGTTCGTGTGGCAGACCGAACGTGGCGTGGTCGCGGGTGAGATCGGACCCGCTGCCGGGCGCATCGATGCGCTGGCGTTCACCGCGGACTCGGGCGGCATCGCCTGCGGTACGCACAATGGTCGCGTGGAGGTGTTCGAGCGTGACTCGGGCGTGCCGCGCTGGAGTGTGCGCAGCGGCCGTGCGCGCATCGCCGGGGTCAGTGCGGCGGGCAAGGGCGGTCCACTCGTGACCGCCGCCGCCGATGGCACGATCGTCAGTTGGGATCCCGCGAGCGGTGCGGAGCAGAAGCGTTCGCGACCCATGCCCGGACGGCTGGCGACGCTGGCCATGGCGCCCGACGCTTCGTTGTTGCTGGCCGGGTTCGCCACCGGCAAGGCCGTGCTGTCCGAACTTGGAGCAGAGCGGGAGCTGGCGGTCCTTGGCCGTCACCCCGGTGCCGTATCCGCGGTGGCCTTGGCACCAACACGCAAGCACGTCGCCACCGGCAGCGCGGACGGCACGATCCGACTGTGGAACGCACCGTGAGGGCGCAGCGGATCCTCTCATGGGTGGCACTGGGGGAAGGAGATCCACCCCCGCTCAGAGCGCTCGCCGCTCCTCCCACTCCCGTGCGAGCAATCCGAAGAACGCCGTATCCGAGATCTCATCGCCCACCTGCCAGCGCTCGCGCAGGAAGCCCTCGCGCGTGAAGCCGAGCCGCTCGAGCGCACGGCACGACGGCACATTGCGCGGGTCGGCGTCAGCTTCCAACCGGCGCAGGCCCAGAGGGCCGAACGCGTAACTCACGATCGCGGTCAGCGCCTCGTGCATGTAGCCATTGCCCCAGTGCCGCTGTGCCAGGCCGTAGCCGATATCGGCTCGGCCGCTCTGCTCGTTGAACCCGAACAACGACGCGTGGCCGATCATCCAGTCGTCCGCCGGCCGCGCGATGGACCAGCGCAGCGCGCTGCGCGATGGGAAGTAGGTTCTCGCGCGTTGGACCGAGGCGACAGCCTCCGCGACCTCGCGCATGGGCGGCTTGCTCCAGTAGCGCATCGCCACCGGATCGCTCTCCATCTCGAACACGGCATCGATGTCATGGTCGGCCACCTCGCGCAACACGAGGCGTTCGGTGGTGAGGACCGGGAAGGTTCCAGGGAAGTTCATCACAATGACCTCGGGAGTGTTCGTTGTATCTGATGCGCGGAGCCAAGAGGCCCCGAGGCGGTCATGGTAGGACGTGGCGGTGGCGTTGCGCGAGCGCCCGTTCGAAACGGTCGAGTTCCGATCGGCCGGGAAACCGTGCGCGCGTCTGGTCCAGCAGTTCGCGCAGCGCGCGGTCGTCCTGCTGGTCGTCGAGAAGGGCCAACAGCGCCAGCCGCAGGTCCCAGCGGTCGGCCTGCAGCGCGAGCCCGGTTTCGAGCACCTTCCGTGCCTCGGTGTCACGCGCTCGCGCGCGCAGGTAGCGCGCGAAGAACAGATGCGCGACCGGCACGTCGCTGAGTGTCATGGCACGGAAGAAGTGCTGCTCGGCTTCACGGTCGTGTCCGAGTTCGCCCAGGGCGATGCCCAGGTTGGTCTCGGCGTGGGCATAGTTGGGCAACAGCACGAGTGCACGCTCGAAGTACGAGCGTGCACTCTCGTAGTCGCCCTTGGCCATGAGGGCGAGGCCGTAGTTCATGAGCCCACGACCGTTACGCGGGGACTTGAGGGTCACGTCCCGCCACAGCGTCGCCTCGCTGTTCCAGACGCGATTGCGCTGCTGCGTCGCGAAACTCGCGCTCGCCAGCACCGCGAACACGCCGGCGGCGACGAGCCAGCGCACCGCGGGCCCCCCACGCCGGATGGCGACGCGCGCGAGGCGGTCCGCGACGGAAGTCACGGTGAGTGCGAGGCCCACTGAGGGGAAGAACATGCGGTGATCGTTCAGCACTTCGGCGAGCGGCACGCAGGCGGTGGGGAGCAGCGCCAACCACCACCACGTGAGCCCGAAGGCTTCGACTCGCCAGCCGGGCCTGCGCGCACACGCCACGCAGAGCGCGGCGAAGCCGAGCAGGAATCCCAGCCCCGCGAAGAACTCCGGCCGTGCCAGAGCCGTGAATACCGTCCAGTCCGTGTCGGCGCTCAGTTGGTTCGGCCAGAAGAACATGGCGAAGTAGTGCAGGCTGACCCATGGCTGAGTGGCGAGGTAGTGGCCGATCGGCCCTCCGCCTGTCGTCGCTTGTGCGGGCGTCAGGCGGAGGGTCACGAACAGCCAGATGGCCGCGAGCACGAAGGCAGGCGCGGACTGGCGAATGGCGTGCGCGAGGCGAGTTCGGCGTGGTGTGGCCGAGTCGGCATACAGCCACACATAGGCGAACAGCAATGGTGCCAGCATGACGGCGGGCGGCTTGGCCATGCAGCCGGCGAGCATGGCCACCAGATGCCAGCCGAAGGGCCGCGGCGAACGCACATAGAGGAGCAGCGCACCGACGACTCCGAGCGTCGACAGGATCTCGCCGCGCTGGATGATGTAGTTGACGGTCTCGGCGGCGAGCGGGTGCAGTCCATAGAGCGCTGTGGCCGCGAGGGCAGCGGTACTCCGTTCGCGGCCGAGCAGGCGTTCGAACAAGAGGAACATGAGCACGAGCTGAAGCAGGAAACACGCGAAACTGGTGACGTGGAACGCCAGCGGGCGCAGGCCGCCGCCCCAGGCGAAGTCCCATGCGAGCGACAATGTCAGCAGCGGCCGGTAACTCTGGTTGAGCGGCAGGGCGCTGAACGTGCTGGCGTCGGTGAAGAAACGAAGTGGCTGCGCGAGCGTGGTGATGTGCGGGTTGGTCTCGATCGAATGCGCGTCGTCGAAGTGGAACGAGTTCCCGAAGTGGTTCGCGAAGGTGGCGCCCACGATCAGCAGCATCGCGACCACTCCAACCCAACTGCGCCTCAGTCGCGCGGGGCCCGACGGGGTGTCGCGTCTCACCGTTGTGCTCGATGGCGGAGGCTCATACCGATCGGGATCTGGCTCATGAGTCTCTCCGGAGCTTCGTGTCGAGGCCGCAAGCTGGGCGTGCGTTCCAACTCGGAATCGGTATCCAGATTCACCCGACGGAGAATTGCCGAAAACATCTTGTGCTCGCATGGGGTGCGCGCATAACGTGCCATGCTCCGTTGGTAGCAGTCCACGTTTCCCCATGCACGATGGAGGTCAGCAATGAAGTTCGGCCGCGCGTTGGTGTGTCTGCTGTGTCTTGGTCTTGTCGCTCTCGGTTGCTCCAAGGGCTCTGACGGTCCTACCGGGCCTGCAGGCGCTGCAGGCGCCACGGGTCCGACTGGCGCGACGGGTTCGCCCAACGTGATCTTCGGCAACTGGACCGCCATCCCCTCGTGGACACTCGAGACCGACCCGAACAGCCGTGTGCAGCGCTTCACCACGCTGGCTCCGGCGCAGTTGACCCAGAGCATTCTGGACAATGGCGTCATCCTCGTCTACCTGAAGAATGCCTTCTTCCCCGGTCAGGTGTTCCCGCTGCCCTGCATCACCACGCAGCCCGACCGCAACTTCTCGTACATGGCGAGTGTCGGCACGATCAAGGCGTTCTACTGGCTTGGAACCGCACCGAGCTCGGATCCCGGTAGCTTCACGGCCAACAACTTCCAGCTGCGCTACGTCCTGATCCCCGGCGGTGTCCTTGGCACCGCGGCCCGTCGTGTCGGTACGACAGAGTCGTCGCTGTCACTCCGGCTCAAGTCGATGTCCTACTCCGAGGTGTGCTCGCTGTTCGACATCACGCCGTAGAGCAGAGCATTGCTTCACCACATGATCGGGCCCGGCGAGCTTCCGCTCGCTGGGCCCGATCGTTCGTGGTGCGGCCCGTCTGCCGAAGGATGCCGCTCCGAAGCCGCGGTCGCCCGGCAGCGTGCCGCGCGCTTCTATGTCGCTCGGAGCGCGAGGGCCGCGCCACCGTTCGTTCAGCGACCGGGGTGGTACGCCCGTTCGGTGTGCCCGGCCAGTTGACGAGGGTAGAAGTACACCTCGCGCAAGTGACCATCGATGTAGCGCTGGATCTGGTCGGCGAAGTGCGGCGAATCCGGGTGTCCGCTCCCGCCGCCCGCGGTGACAGCCACCGCGCGCAGGGTGTCGCCGAACTCGACCGCGGCCAGGAAGCTGTTGCCGCTCGACCCATAACGCTTGCGCGTGTTCGGGTACGCGCGCGCTCCGAACGAGGCAAGCGAGCCCCAGATGCCCGAAGCAAATGGCACGGGCAGGCTGGGCTGTGCGTCATCGAAGCGAGACTCGATCGAGCCGTCCAGACGCTGGAAACGATTCACCTCGCCCCACGGTGTGCGCCACGTCCCATACAGATCCGTGAGTGTGTCAACCGCGGCAGCGAGTCCGCCCAGCAACTCGGCCGGCTCGGCGAGCTCGGCGATGTACGCCTGGGCGGTGGTCTTTTGAGCCAGTGCGAGCGGGGCGACGCGGCGCGTCATGGCTTCGCCCCAATGAATCGCCAGCGTGGTGGGCACCGAGCCCGCCGACCACCGCCGATCCCAGCCGCGCAGGGCGGCGATGGGCTCGGCGAGCAGCGTGCGCAGCGAGTCGCCGGCCGAGGCGCGGTCGTAGGCCGCGAAAAGCGGTGGCAGCAGCCGGTCGAACGATGGCAGCCAGGAATCGAACGCGGCGCCGATGACGCGCTCGGTCGTCCAGTCACGGCCGCCCAGCACGCGCAACGCATGCTGCCCGCGCGGGGACTCCTCGATGCCGGTGTCCATGTAACGCGGGAAGGCATCTTGATTCATCGAGCCCGCTCCAGCCGTGGTCCACGGCCAGTTGTTGCAGTTGTACACATAACCGCTCGCCGGATTCACCACATTCGGTGACTCGGTGAACGCGTGCAGGCCTCGATAGTCCGTGCGCGGGTCGCTGCCGTCGACCGGTTGCAGCCAATCGAAGCTCGTGTCGCGACGCGGGATGTAGTTGGAGTGCAGGTAGGCCACGTTGCCCGACGCATCCGCGAACAGCGTGTTGTTGGACGAGTTCGCATGGCGCTCCATGATGCGCGTGAACTCGGCCAGATCGCGCACCTTGGTGCGGCTGTAAGACTGGATCAACGCATCGACCGGTTTCACCATGAGGCACACGCTCACCCACTTGTCGCCGAGCCGGCGGACGATCGGGCCGTGGGGCGTGGCGTACACGGTGAACGTGCGCGACTTCATGCCTGCTGTCGCGCGGGAGCGGATGACGACGGAGCGCGTGCGCAAGGGCTTGGTGACGCCTCCGTGCCGGTACTGCCAGCCGGTTCGGCTCGTAGTGACGGCCTCGACGGTCTCGACGGTCTCCAAGAACTCGTCGATGTTGTCGACGCCCGACGACGTGTGCATCCAGCCTGCGCGCTCATTGAAGCCCTGGTAGATGAAGAACTGGCCCCAGGTGACAGCGCCGTAGGCGTTCAGTCCCTCGTCGCTCGACATCTGTAGCTCGGAACGGAAGTAGAAAGACGTGTGCGGATTGATCCACAGGATGGCATGGCCACTGCGCGTGAAGCCGGGAGCGATGGCGATGCCGTTGGAGCCGCTCGGCTCGGCGAGCGGGTCTTCGCCATCGCCGCTGCGTCGCACCGGACGCTGAATGGTGCTGTCGCCATAGAACGCCGCCAGTTCGGGCACGCTGACACGCTCGACGTCGCCGCCGATGCTTCCCTCGGTGAAGCTCAAGGCCATCCATGGCTCGAAATGATGGATGACGCGCGGATGCACCTCGGGATGTTGATGCAGATAGTAATTGAGCCCGTCGGCGAACGCACGCATGAGTTGCTGGAGCCAGGCTGGGCTCGTCTCATACTGCGTTCGCAGTGCTACCGGATCCACGAACAACCGCTGGCGCAGATCCTCGAATACCGCCGTGTCGCCATCGGCCTCGGCGCGGCGCCCCAGCGCGCGCAGATAGTTCAGCTCGATGCGCGCGAAGTCGTCCTCGGCCTGCGCGTACTCCATGCCGAAGACCGCATCGGCGTCGGTGCGCCCGTGCACGTGCGCGATGCCCCAGTCGTCGCGCGTGATGGTGGCCGCCTGCGCGTGCTGCTGCCAGCGCGCGAGTTCGGCGGGGGTGGGGGCGTGGTGGACGGGAGCCGCGAGGGCGGCCGCGAGCAACAGGGCGGGGGTGAGCATGTGGAGAAACTACTGCGGGCGAAGCGCGGCGGCGAGTAGGCGCCCAAGCCGACGCCTGCCCGCCATCTGGCCGGCCTTTCGGAGGTCTCCGCTACTCGCACCTCAGCGCCTGCGTCGGCGCGATGCGCAGTGCGCGGCGTGCGGGCACGTAGGCGGCCAGCAGCGTGGCCACGATGATCGCGGGCACCACGATCAGGTACGACACGATATCGACGCCCGAAGTATTGAACAGCATGGCGTTGAACAGCCGCTCGATCGCGAACCCCAGCACCAGACCGATCGCCGTGCCCACCGCCACCAACGTGAGTCCCTTGCCGAGCACGAGTTTCAGCACGTCGGCCGGCTGCGCACCGATCGCCATGCGGATGCCGATCTCGCGCGTGCGGCGTGTGACGTTGTAGGCCACCAGCCCATAGAGCCCGGCGATGGCCAGGAACACCGCGACCGCGCCCATCGTGCCGACCATGTTCACCGCGACCCGCGGGCCTTCCACCGTGCTGTAGCGAATCAGGTTCTCGTACGTGCGCATCTCGCTCACGGGCAGGTCGGCATCGAGCCCGTGCAACACGTTGTTGAAGGGGGCCACCAGCTGAAGTGGGTCGCTATCGGTCCGCACCAGCACCACCATGCGCGCGACCGGATGCTGTGCCAACGGCAGGTAGACGAAGTCGGTGGCCTTCTCGACCGTCTGGCTGTACTTGATCGTGCGCGCCACACCCACGATCTCCACGGGCGTCCCGCCGCGACGCTCGAGCCGGATGAGCTTGCCGACGGCGTCGCTGTTGGGCCAATAGTGCCTGGCGAACTGCTCGTTCACGATCGCCACACGCGGGGCGCTGTCGCGGTCGGCGGCGGTGAACGCCCGGCCCTGCTTGAGCGCGATGTCCAGCGTGGCGAAGTAGCCTTCGTCGATGGTGTCCATGAGCGCGTTCACGTTGTCGCGGCCGCGCGGCAGGTCGTAGCCATCGGGCACGAACGTCAGCCGTTCGAACGCATCGAGTCCCAGCGGAGGGTTCGTGGTGAGGGCCACGCCCGTCACGCCGGGGGTGCCGCGCAGGCGTTGCGCGAGCTGCTCGTAGAACTGCTGCGTGCGCGGGACGTCGTATTGGAGCAGCCTCGGATCCAGTCGCACCATCAGGATGTGGTCCTTGATGAACCCGGACGCCTCGCCGACGCTGGCCTCGAAGCTCCGCGCCATCAGGAAGCTGGCGGTGAGAAGCATCAGCGACATGGCCACTTGCGCGACGACGAGTGAGTTGCGCCCCCACATGCGGCGCTTGCCGGGTGGGTCGACGTCGGCGTTTCGCAGTCCGGCTGCCACATCGGCGCGCGTGCTCTGCAGCGCCGGAGCGAGCCCGCACAGCACCGCGCTCACTCCCGCCAGCGCCACACACATCAGCAGCACGCGCACGTCCATGCGGAACGGCACCAAGACCGGCAGGTCACTGGGGATCGAGAAGCGGCGCAGCAACGAGATCGCGCCGTATCCCACCCCGATGCCGACGAGTCCGCCGGCGCCCGCCAGGAGCAGGCTCTCGGTCATCAGGAACCACACGAGCCGCTCGCGTCCGGCACCCAGCGCCAAGCGCACGGCGATCTCGCGTGTTCGGGCGCGCGCGCGACTCAGTAGCAGCCCGGCCACGTTCGTGCACGCCACCAACAGGGTCGAGAGCCCGAGCACCGTGAAGATGAAGCCGAACTTCCAGTTGATGTCGTCGGCCTGCGTGCGCATCTCGAGACGCGTGTGCACCGAGGCGCTGCGGTCACGGTAGAGCACGGGGTCGGCGCGGCGGAAGCCAGCCACGAGCGAGACCAGTTCATTGCGCGCCTGCGCCTGTGTGACGCCGGGCTTCAATCGCGCACGCAGCGTCAGTTCGCGGGCATCACGCGAATCGAGGAAGTCCTTGGCCGGATTGGCGACGAACAATCGCGCCATGGCGAGAGGCAAGAAGAAGTCGGTGCGCGAGAACATGAACAGTCCCGGGAAGGACTGTGGCGCCACGCCGATCACCGTGAAGTCTCTTCCGTTCAGGCGAACGGTACGACCCAAGACGGATGCATCGCCGGCGAACTCGCGCTGCCAGAAGTCGTGCGCGAGCACCACCACGGCATCGCGCCCCGGGACCTGATCTTCGTCGGCGCGAAAGCCGCGCCCCAGTTGTGGAGCCACGCCCAGCAAGCTGAAGTAGTTGCCTGACACGAGCGTGCCGCCTTTCACACGCGGAGTGGCCTTGGCGTCGGCGCTGAAGCCGACCCCCAGCACCGTGCCGCTGGCGATCACACCCGAGTAGCTGGTGCTGGCCTGCTGGATGTCGCGATACTCGCGGAACGAGAAGCCCTCATACGCACTCTCGTGCGACGTGCTCACGAGCGTCAGCACGCTTTCGGAGTTCGGCACGGGGTAGGGGCGGAACACCAGCGCGTCCAGCATGCTGTACGAAGCTGCCGTCATGCCGATGCCGAGTGCCAGAGCCAGCACCACGAACAGCGCCAGCCCCGGCGTACGGCGCAGGCTGCGGAAGGCGAACTGCACATCGTCCGCGAAGTCGGTGAACCAGCGCATGCCCCACATGTCGCGCGCCTCCTCTTGGTGCTGCGTGAGCCCGCCCATGGTGCGCAGCGCCTCGGCGCGCGCTTGGGCGGAGGACAGGCCGCGAGCGGTCCCGTCGGCGATCAACTGATCGAGGTGGAACTGCATCTCTTCGTCGAGCTCGCGCTCGACGCGCCCGCGGCGGAACAACGACCGTGCCTTGAGTGGCAGCGTGGCGAACCAGTGTTCGATGCGCATGTTCGCCTACGCCTCGGACAACCGGATGACGGCCGTGATGGCCGACGACAACAGGTCCCACGCGGCGGCCTGTGTTTCGAGCTGGCGGCGGCCGAGGCGCGTGAGTTCATAGAACTTGGCGCGCCGGTTGTTCTCGGTGGTCTTCCACTCCGCCTTGATCCAGCCCTCTTGTTCGAGCTTGTGGAGTGCGGGGTAGAGCGATCCTTCGCTGACCTGCAGCACGTCGCCCGAGACCGCCTTCAGCCGGCGACTGACCGCCCAGCCGTGCAGCGGCTCGATGGCGAGAAGCTTGAGGATGAGCAGGTCGAGGGTTCCCTGCACGAGATCGGTGGGCTTGCTCATGGCGACGAACTCTCCGGTGGATGGGCTTCCTCTCGGTGACCAAGGGGAGCGTAGCCCGGGCTCCCCTCGGTAAGCAAGGGGAAAGAGCAGGGGTGCTCGATGGCGCGGGCTGGGACTTCGGGATAGCAGACAGGACGACCCGAAGCAGGCATGTTCGGTGCCATCCGGCCGCCTCGCATTCTCGGCATGTTCCCCTCATTCAGGCATGTTCCGCTCACTAAGGAGTCCCCTCATGCGAACCTCACGACACGTCCTCGGCTTCGTCCTGCTTCTCGCGTCGGGGCTCGCGCTGGGCCTGAGTCTGTCGAGCGCCGGTTGCGGCGGCAGCAGTGGTGCGGCTGGTCCCGGCGGCGGCGGCACGTCGGTCGGAACAAGCGGTTACACGCAGGGGATCATCACCCGGTTCGGCACCGTGCATCTGGGCAATGGCGCCCACGAGCGCGTGTTCACGGTCGAGGGGGCGTCGCTCAAGCGGCTGGATGACGGCATCACCCACAACGGCCTCAGCGACGACAACACCATGTTCCGGGTCGGCATGAAGGTCGAGGTGTTCCACGCGTCCGACAGCAGCCGTGCGCGCGAGATCCACTACATGAACGACCTCGAGGGACCGATCACCGCCAAGCCGAGCGCGACCGCCGGCGCCACGTTCGACGTGCTCGGCGTTCCAGTGCTCGTGGATGGCGAAACGCACTTCGATGACTCGATCGGCGGCTCGGGCCTGACGCTTGGCGGACTGGCCGTGGGGAACGTCATCGAACTGAGTGGCCTGCTCGATGCCGCGGGCGTGTTCCACGCGACGTTCATCGAGGGCCGGCACGCCTCGGCGGCCGGCCGCACGTTCGAGATCAAGGGCAAGGTGAGCAACGTGGCGGGTACCGCCCCGAACCAGACGTTTCAGGTGAATGGCGTTCACTTCGTGATGAACAGCAGCACCGAACTGCGCGACCTGGCGGGCGGGCTCGCAGCCGAGACGTTCGTGGAGGTGAAGACGCAGTCCACCACCTCACCGTTCACGGTGACGCGCCTCGAAGGGCTGAGCGGCGACTTCGAGAGTCCCGAGAACGAAGTGCGCGGCGCGAGCAAGGCATCGGTCGAGGGGTTCGTGACCGGCCTCACCGGCACGTCACCCGACTTCTCGTTCACGCTCAGCGGCACGCACGTGAGCTGCAGCAGCGCGACCACGGTCGGCCTGGGGCTGGTGGTGCCAAACGCTCACATCGAGGCCGAGGGACCAGTCTCGGCCACAGGCGTGATCAAGGCGACACGCATCACGTCGCGGCCTTAGGCGGGATCGCGAGCCTCACGCAAGTATTCGGGGTGGTGGCGGAGTCGCGCCACCACCCCGTTTCGTCGTCACGCCACGGCTTCCCCCTAATCAGTGGATGAGGTCGAACTTCTGCAGGCGAGTCTCTTGGGGCGTGATCAGGCGGGCCATGAGCAGCCCGCCATTGGTGCTCGCGCTTGGCTCCCGTGCCCGGATGCTGGATGCTGTGCGCGCGCCCGCGCGCCGCCCGCGCCCGCGCCTGACTGCAGTAGCTGGGATTCCAGGAGCCGCCATGGGTGAGACCCGCGTCGATCTGCT
This sequence comes from bacterium, assembly GCA_031408715.1. Lineage (GTDB taxonomy): Bacteria > Eisenbacteria > RBG-16-71-46 > RBG-16-71-46 > RBG-16-71-46 > JAIOPA01. Next base: position 91 of record JANNWR010000132.1, on the reverse strand, counting down.
GCACCTGCTCGAGGACCTGCGCGACGCCTACACGGGCTCGCTCGAAGAGACCGTGCTCACTGAGATCGTGGCGAACTCGCTCGATTCGGGC
>JANNWR010000131.1:0-9029 GCA_031408715.1 bacterium | reverse complement strand
CCGTCGTACTCGCGCTGCTCGCGGGCTCCGCGTTGCTGGCGTGTTGGTTCCCTGCCCGAAGGGCGGCGGCTGTCGACCCCGTGATCGCGCTGCGCCAGGACTAGGAGAGACTTCAATGGACAGCATCCTGCAGGACCTGCGCTACGCGATCCGTTCGTTGCGGCGCACACCGGGCTTCACGTTCACCGTGGTCGCTGTGATGGCGCTGGGCATCGGTGTCAACGCGATGATCTACACGGTCGTGCGCGGCATCCTGTTCGCGGATCTGCCATTCCCCGAGCCCGAGCGCATCGTGCTGGTGCAGTCGCTCAACCCGGCCCAGGGCAACGGGCCCGACAATATGTCGCTGCCCGATGTCCGCGACGTCGCCGAGCACATCCGGTCGCTGACTTCGGTGACGGTCGTGCTCGATTGGTCGCCGACCGTGAACTTCGGCGGCGACACCGAGCGCTTCGAGGGTGCACTGGCGTCGTCCGGGCTGCCGGGCGCACTGGGGGTGGCGCCGGCGCTGGGACGCTGGTTCACGCCGGCGGAGTGCAGCGGCCAGGCCGGGCTCGGCACCGTGGTGATCAGCGACAAGATCTGGCGCGAGCGCTTTGCGGCTGGACCCGGCGTGCTCGGCCGGCCGCTCGTGATCAATGGCCGCACCCGCAGCATCGTCGGTGTGATGCCGCAGGGCTTCCGATTCCCCGAGAACTCCGATTTCTTCGTGCCGTTCGCCCTCGACGACACGTCCGGGAACGGCCGGGGCGGGCGCTACCTCAACACGTTCGCCCATCTCGCCCCCGGCGTCACGCGCCAGCAGGCGCAGGCCGAGCTCGACGCGCTCAGTGCCAGCTTGTCGAAGGATTTCCCCGGCACCAACAGGCACCTGCGCCTGCTCGTCACGCCGTACGCCGAGGCGCTGGGCCGCGAGATCCGCCCCGTGCTGCTCATGTTGCTGCTCGCGGTCACGTTCGTGCTTGCGATCGCGTGCGCCAACGTCGCCAACCTGCAGTTGGCGCGCGCCACCGGGCGCATCCGCGAGATGGGTGTGCGCATGGCGCTCGGTGCGACGCGCGGCCGCATCGTCCGCCAGCTGCTGGCCGAGAGCCTGCTGCTCGCCGGCGTGGGTGGTGCGCTCGGCGTGCTCGTCGGGCAATGGGGCATGAAGCTGACGCTCGCGGCGATTCCCGAAGAACTGCCGTTCTGGATGCACCTGGAACTCGATCCCAAGGTGGTCGCGGCGGTCGCCGGTGCCGCGATCGTGTCGGGACTGCTGTTCGGGCTCGCGCCCGCGCTGCAGGCGTCCTCGGGTGACATCCTGGCGCCGCTGCGCGAGGGCACGCCCGGTGGTGGCGATTCACCGGCGCGCCGCCGCATGCGCAATTCGCTCGTGGTTGCCGAGATCGCTCTGGCGGTAGTGCTGCTGATCGGCTCCGGCCTCATGATCCGCAGCTTCCTGCGGCTTCAGGACCAGCGGTTGCAGTTGCGCACCGACGGGGTCGTCACCGCGCAGGTCACGCTGCCCGGGGCGATCTACAAGGAGGACGCGGACCGCAACGCCTTCGTCCGCGACTTCCGGCAGTCCCTGCTCGCGCTGCCCGGCGCGCATGCCGCCGGGGGCGTGCTCAACATGCACCTCGGACGTAGCAACTGGTCGATGAGCATCCTGCCCGAGGGGTTGGTGGCGGACGACCAACACCAGTTGCCGCAGGTGGGCTTCAACGTCTTCACGCCCGGCTATCTTGACGTGGTCGGCATCCCGCTTGTCCGGGGCCGGGACTTCCGGGACAGCGACATCGCGACGAGCGAGAAAGTCGCGCTCGTCAGTCAGGCCGCGGCCGCCAAGCTGTGGCCGGGGGCGGATGCGATCGGCAAGCGCTGGAGCTTCGGACCCGACGACGCGCGCGGCTGGTTCACCGTCGTCGGCGTCATCGGTGACGTGCAGCAGCACATCGGCAGCTCCGGGTCCGGCACCGGTGAGATCGTCGTGCCGCAGGAACAGTGGTCGAGCCAGATGCTCAACTGGGCGGTGCGCAGCAGCAGCCCGGTGGCCGTCGTCGCACCGGCGATGCGGCAGGCACTGCGCAGCAAGGATGCGAACCTCGCGCTCGCCAACGTGCGCACGCTGGGGGAGAACATCGCCCGCTCGACATGGAGCCAGCGCATCTATGCGCAGCTCATGGGCGTGTTCGCCGCCCTTGCGCTCGTCATCGCCGCGCTCGGCATCTACGGCGTCATGGCGTACTCGGTCACGCAGCGCACGCGCGAGATCGGCATCCGCATGGCACTGGGTGCGGCACGCAACGACGTGCAGAAGTTGATCCTCGGGCACGCCATCCAGCTCACGCTGCTCGGTTCGGGCATCGGACTGGCGGCCGCCTTTGGAGTGACGCGATTCATGCAGAACATGTTGTTCGGGGTCCGGCCCGACGACCCGCCCACGTTCGTGGGCGTCACCCTGATCCTCGCCCTGAGCTCCGCGGTGGCCGCTTGGCTGCCGACGGCGCGGGCGGTGCGAGTGGACCCCGTAGTGGCGTTGCGCCACGAATAGGAGAGGCCGCGATGGAGATCTTGATACAGGACCTGCGTTTCGCGCTGCGTTCACTGCGGCGCACACCGGGCTTCACAGCCGTGGTGGTGGCGGTGCTGGCACTCGGCATCGGTGTGAACACCATGATCTTCAGCATGGTGTACGGCGTCATGCTGCGGCCGTGGCCGCTGCCGGACTTCGACCGCGTCATGACCGTGACCGAGTCGAACAAGTCACAAGACACGAAGGACGCCGGCGTGTCGTGGCTCAACTACGAAGACCTGCTCGCGCGCAGCAAGTCGTTCTCGGCCATCGGCGGGTCCTGGGACGGCCACGGCAACGTCACCATCGGCGAAGAGCCCGAGCAGATGCAGTACGCGAACATCTCCTCTGGCGTGCTGCCGGCGCTCGGAGTGCAGCCCATGCTGGGCCGCGGCTTCACGCGCACAGAAGAGGTGTACGGCCAGAACTGGGCCGTCGCGCTGATCAGCGAGCGCGTCTGGCGCAATCGTTTCGGCGGCACGCCGGATGCGCTGGGCAAGACGCTGCGCATCAACGGCCGCACCCGGACCATCGTGGGTGTACTGCCGAAGGACTTCCATTGGCCCGAGGTCGCCGACTACTGGATCCCCACCGCGATCTCGGACGAGGACAAGGCGCGCCGTGAGGACCACAACATGCAGATCGTGGCGCGCCTGAAAGACGGTGTCACGATGCAGCAGGCGAACGCAGAAGTCGCAGCGCTCTACACCAGGCTCGTCCAGGAGAACCCGGTCGACCTGAAAGGCTGGAGTGCGCAGGTGACCGGCTTCGCGACCCAGTCGCGCCATGGCATGGTGGTGATGATGACGATCATGGCCGTGGCGGTGGGACTCGTGCTGTTGATCGCTTGTGCGAACGTCGCCAACCTGATGCTGGCGCGCGCGGCCGCGCGCAAACGCGAGATCAGCGTGCGCCTGGCGCTGGGGTCTTCGCGCGGACGGGTGATCCGCCAGATGCTCACCGAGAGCGTGTTGTTGTCGCTGGTGGGGGCCGCGCTCGGCACCGTGCTCGCCATCGCCGGCAACCGTATCTGGATCGGCATGATCCCGCTCGAGATCCCGTTCTGGCTCAAGTTCCAGATCGACGCGCCCGTGCTGGCGTTCACGGTCGGTGTGGCGACGCTGTCGGCCGTGGTCTTCGGGCTGCTGCCCGCCATGAACGCGTCGGACACGCGGCTGTCCGAGGCGCTGCGCGAGGGCAGTGCGCAGGCCGGCACGGGCCGCGACCGCGGTCGCGCGCGCAATGCGCTCGTGGTGGCCGAGGTCGCGTTGTCACTCGCGCTGCTGGTGGCGTCCGGGCTCATGGTGCGCAGCCTGTTCGCCATGATGGACAGCGAACGGCTCGTGCAGACCGACGGCATCTACACGGCGCGCTTCCTGCTGCCGGTCGCGACCTGGCCGAACGATTCGGCCCGCCGCGTGTTCTGCGATCGCGTCGTGCCGCTGGCACGCCAGCTCCCGGGCGTGCGTTCGGCTTCGATCGTGAATCTGCTGCCACTCAATCGCAACAGCAACGGCACACAGGTGTACACCGAGAACGGCACGCGCAACGACAAAGAGCGCGGCCTGCGGACGAACTTCACCGAGTGCTATCCGGAGTACTTCCAGACGCTCGGCATCCGGCTCGTGAAAGGGCGCGACTTCACCATGGACGACGGCCCCGGCGCGCCCGCCGTGGCGATCGTGAACGAATCGCTGGCCCGGGCGCTGTGGCCCGGCAAGGACCCGCTCGGACAGCGCTTCAGTCCGGTGGGCGATGGCCGCAAGCTTGGCTGGCGCACGGTGGTCGGCGTAGTGGCGGACGTGCCGCAGAACCTCGAGGACAACGAACGCGTCGCGACGGCCCTGTTCGTACCGCACCGTCAGGAACCCGACCAGACCATGACCTGGGTCATCCGGGTGGACGGCGATCCGGCGGCGTTCGCCGGCGTCATGCGCCGGTTCATGCGCGGGCAGACCTCCGACGTGCCGCTCACGGACGTGCGCAGCATGCACGACGCTGTGCAATTCGCAGTCTGGACGTCGCGGTTGTTCGGCTCGCTCATGGCGGTGTTCGCGGTGCTCGCGCTGATCATCGCCGCAGTCGGGTTGTATGGCGTGATGGCGTACTCGGTCGCCCAGCGTACGCAGGAGATCGGCATCCGCATGGCCTTGGGCGCGCAGAGCCGCGACGTGGTGAACCTGGTGGTGGGGCAGGCGCTGCGGCTCATGGGGCTGGGAGCCGGCATCGGGTTTGCCGCGGCATATGGTCTCTCGCGTTTGATCGCCAGCCAGCTGTTCGGCATCTCGGCCAGTGATCCGCCCACATGGATCGGCGTCGTGCTCGTCATGACACTGTCTTCGGTGCTCGCCGCCTGGGTGCCGGCCTACCGCGCGACGCGTGTCGATCCGATGCGGGCTCTGCGCTGCGACTAGACTAGCCCGGAGGAGCGTTGCAAGACGTTGGCCCCGGTCGAGGCTCCGCGCCGCGAGTGAAATCCCTGAAGTCTCCCCGTTGCGCTGAATCGCTCAGGAGTCCCGCAATGAAGCACGTCCTGCGTTGCCTCGGTCCGCTGTTCCTGCTGACCTCGATCGTTCCCGCCGCAGTATCCGCCGAGGACCCGCGCGCGCTTCTGGATCACGGGCTCTACCGGCGTGCGGCGGTGGTCTGCGAGCAGCGCCTTGCAGCTTCCCCTGCTGACGCCGTGGCGAACTCTGTGCTGGCACACGTGCGCAGCGAACAAGGCCGGCACGACGACGCCATCAAGCTCGCGGAAGCGGCCGTGGCTGCGGCACCGCACGACGCCGACGCCCAGTACGGCCTGTCCGAGGCCTATGGCCGCAAAGCCGGCGCGGTGGGTGTGCTCAAGGCCGCCGGCTTCGCGGGCAAGATGCGCAAGGCGGCCGAGGCCGCACTGGCGATCGATCCTCGCCATGCCGACGCGCTCGATATCCTGGTCGACTTCCACATGCTCGCACCGGGCTTCATGGGTGGCGACAAGAAGCAGGCGGCCGAGTACGTCGAACGCCTGACGCAGGTGGACGCCGCACGCGGTTGGCTGCAGAAGGCCCAGAACGCGATGCGCGCCAAGGACACGACACTCGCGGCGCGCTGTTACGCGAGTGCGGCGGCGGTCACGCCGGCCTCGGGCCAGGCGCTCGTGCAGTACGCTTCCTTTCTGGCGCCTAAGTGGCGCGACCCCGCACGGAGCGAGAAGCTCGCGCTGCAGGTCGTGGAACTGGAGCCGTGGCGCGCGGGAGGCTGGCAGGTACTGGCGTCGTTGTACTCGTATCAGGAGCGCTGGGCGGAGCTCGATGCCGTGCTCGAGAAGTCGCTCGCGGCCGAGCCCACTCACCTGTCGCCGTGGTATCAGGCCGCCCGGCAGCTCATCGTCAGCAAGAAGGACCCCGCGCGCGCCGAGCGCTATCTGCGACGGTATCTCAGCGTGGAACCCGAGATCGGCTCGCAATCGTGGGCAGCGGCGCGCTGGCGACTGGGGCAGGCTCTCGAACAGCAGGGCAAGAAGACCGAGGCGATCGCCGAGATCGAAGCGGCTGTGAAGCAGGATCCCAAGCTCGAGGATGCGAAGAAGGACCTGAAGCGCCTGCGCGGCTGACGTCGTGACAGCGGGTGCGCTGATCACCGTTCCACATCATCCCTCACCGAGGATCACCCGATGAACACCATGCCCCAGGCCGGTGCGAGTTCCACGCCGCCCGAACTGCAGGACCCGATCGTGAGCCTGCGGAATATCGAGAAGTCGTTCGATCATGGCGCCGGGAAGTTCTTCGTGTTGCGCCGCATCGAACTGGACGTGCGGCCGGGCGAGTTCGTGTCGGTCATGGGCCCCTCGGGTGCGGGCAAGTCGACGCTGTTGCACCTGATCGGACTTCAGGACAGCGACTGGACCGGCGACTACACGCTCGCGGGATCGTCCGTGGGCAAGCTCGACGCCAAGGCACGTGCGCGGCTGCGCAACGAGAACATCGGGTTCGTCTTCCAAGATTATCACCTGCTCGATGACCTGACCGTGGCCGAGAACCTCGAGGTGCCGCTGTCCTATCGTGACGTGAAGAAGTCCGAGCGCGAATCGATGGTGGCTTCCGCGCTCGACCGCTTCGGACTCGCCGCGCGTGCAAAGCTCTTCCCGCGCCAGCTGTCGGGTGGGCAGCGCCAACTGGTCGGGATCGCCCGCGCGTTGGTGGCGAGCCCGAAGCTGCTGCTCGCCGACGAGCCGACGGGGAACCTGCACTCCGAACAGGCCCGCGAGATCATGGAGCTGTTCCGTACGGTGAATGCGGCCGGCACGACCATCGTGCAGGTGACGCATTCCGAGGACAACGCCCAGCTCGGCCGCCGCATCGTGCGACTGCGAGATGGCTGGGTCGAGGCTGACACGCCCACCGTGGGATGAGGCAGTTGGGGACGCCTGATCGGCCCCCGCGCTGACCAAGCGCGCTCGTGCGGAACCGAAGCGGCCGGGTGAAGCGTCGTGGCCCCAGTGCCGATGTCCCTTCTTATGGAGGCGCCGCCCCGCCGCGGGTGGATTTCTGGCGATTCCCTGACTCCAACTCCGGCCCGGCTCTGGTAACTTGAGAAGCGCCCGTGGACTACCGCACTTACAGGATTGGAGACCGCATGCGCTCGACGCCAAGACACGCCCGGATCGCCGCCCGTCGGCTGATGCGCGCGCCCATCGTGGCGGCCGGTGCGCTCGCTGTCGCACTGGCGTGGCTGCCCGTGCACGCGTCGAGCCTCGTGCCCGAGGTCCCGTCGAGGTCGCGCTTCACCTGAGAAGCGATCCAGGTCCCGTCGGGACCTGTCACCGACTCCGAGTTCGCACTCTTCCACCTGCAACGCGCGCTGTACGATCCGGTCGACCCACACCTGTTGGGCTCGCTGTCGTCCGATATGCAGTTCCGGGTGAACGGCGAGGTGTATCGCTTCGGGGCCGAGCGCACGCTCGACCGCTTCCGGCACGAGCCCGAATTGTGGTGCGGCTTGCTGCGCGACCCCGTGAGCGGGTTGCGCTTCGTGCCCTCGACCCGGTCGCCGCGGCTGTACTTCGTGGGCGGGCCGTATTACTTCGTGAGTGACTCCACGCACGACGTGTTCCTGGGCGACCCCGGCAAGTTCGAGGTGAAGCGAGCGCTGTGACCCGCAGGCCCGGCCCTGCGGGCTGTAGATGTCGCGCTCGTGCTAACCTGCCCGGGATGAACACCACATCCCGATACGTGCACGGCACCCACCCCGAGGAGCAGCGCCGCCTCGCCGATCTCAATGCGCTCATCAATCGCGCGTCGCTGGCGGCACTCGCACCCCAACCGGGCGAGAATGCACTCGATGTGGGCAGCGGGCTCGGGCAGTTCGCCCGCGATCTGGCGCGTGCGAGCGGCGTGCGCGTGGTCGCGATCGAGCGCTCGGCGGAGCAGTTGGCGCGTGCCGAGGCCCTGGCCGCCGAAGCGGGCGAAGGCACGCTCGTGGATTTCCGGGTAGGCGATGCGCTGGCGATGCCGCTGGCGGCGAGTGAATGGGGCAGCTTCGCGATCGCGCACACGCGTTTTCTGTTGGAGCACGTGCCCGCGCCACAGGAAGTCGTGAACGCCATGGCGCGCGCCGTGCGCCCCGGTGGCCGCGTCGTGCTCGAGGATGACGACCACGAAGCGTTGCGGCTGTGGCCCGAACCGCCCGGCGTCGAGGCGGTCTGGCGCGCCTACATCCGCACCTACGACCGGCTCGGGAACGATCCGTACGTCGGCCGCAGGCTCGTGGAGCTGCTGGCGACCGCGGGCCTGCAGCCGCGCCGCATCGAGCAACTGCCGTTCGGGGCGTGCTCGGGGCAGCCCGCATTCATGGCGTACGTGGCGAACCTGGGGTCGATCTTCAGCGGCGCTCGCGACGCCATCCTCGCCACGGGCGGGGTAAGTACTGCTGCATTCGACGATGCCCAGTCGGCGCTGCGGGCGTTCGGCGAGCGTGCGGACGCGGCGTTCTGGTACACCATCCGCTGGGCGGAAGGGGTGAAGCCGTGACGCCGGTCGAGGCGCGTGTCCCGCGCGTGCTGGTCGCCGATGACGACCCGGATGTGCTGACCGCGCTCAAGATGCTGCTGCGTTCGGAAGGACTCGAGGTCGAGACCGCGACATCGCCCGCACTGGCTCTGGCCGCACTCGAGTCGCGCGACTTCGATGCCGCGCTGCTCGACTTGAACTACGCGCGTGACACCACGAGCGGCAAGGAAGGGCTGGAGCTGGTCGAACAGTTGCGCGCATTGGATGCGACGCTGCCGGTCGTGGTCATGACCGCTTGGGGCAGTGTCGAGGGCGCCGTGGCCGCCGTGCGGCGCGGCGCGCGCGACTACGTGCAGAAGCCGTGGGACAACGCGCGGCTGTTGCAGACGCTGCACACGCAGATCGAGTTGGGCCGCGCGTTGCGCGTGGGGCAGCGGTTGGAGCACGAGAACCGGCTGCTGCGGCGCTCCGGCAGCCCCGAG
>JANNWR010000130.1:0-23227 GCA_031408715.1 bacterium | reverse complement strand
CTCGCCTGGACTGCTGGCGACCGTACGATTCGGTGTGGCGTTTGCCCGCGACACGGTGCAAGTGGGGCTGCCGCGCATGCCGGGGCTCATCGTGATGACCGACTCGGTCCAGGACGTCATTCACGTGGCCGGCAACGTCGCACAGGAGGAGTTGGTCGTGAATGGCCGTTCGGTCGGCATGCGGCATGCCGACGCCAGCATGACGGTGCGCGGGGTCGAAGATGGATTGCGCCTTGAAGGCGACCGCATCACGGCGCCCCCGCGGTTCAAGCTCGATCTGGCTGCGCCCGAACGCCTCGCGTCATGGGAAGTGAACGTACGGGACGCGCAGGGAATCGTCGTCCGCAAGTTCCGCGGCCTTGGCGCCCCGGGTGAGCCGTGGATCTGGGACGGACATCTCGCGGATGGCTCGCTCGTGAGTGGTGGATCGGTTTACGAGTACCAGGCCTCCGCGCGCTGGATGGACGGCTCGGTGGCCTCGGGTCCCCGGCATGCATTCGGGGTCAATCGGCGGACCGCGATCTCGTTCACCATGACCGGTGATGCCTTCGTGACCGGGCGTGCGGAGCTGACGCCGGCGGCCCGAGCGTCGTTGTCGAAGCTCGCTGCGATGATGCGGCGTTCGCCTGGCCAAGGGGTGGTGATCGAAGGGCACACGGATGACGTGGGCTCGACTGCTGCGAATCTGCAGCTTTCCACGCAGCGTGCGAAAGCGGCGCTGGCTTGGCTCGTGGATCACGAGCGGTTGCCGAGCGAGCAATTCCGGACCGAGGCGTGGGGCGCACGGCGTCCGATCGCCAGCAACGCCACGGCGGAGGGTCGCGCGATGAACCGCCGGGTCGAGATCCATGGCGAGGGCAGTGAGCTACTGCGCGCTCGGCTCCTCGACGTGTGGCGCGGGACGGCCACCGCGCGCGTCGCTGGCGTGGAGGCGGTGGTGGACTCGGTTGGCCGTTTCGAGTGCACTGTGCCTCTGCGTGGGCAGGACACACTCGAAGTACAGCTCGCCGATCGCCGTGGCGGCTTTCAGACGCTGCGGGTGGCGCTGCCGAGGCTCGCGATCGACACGCGTCGGGCGCTGGTGCGGCTGCCGTTCGGGGCTCGCGAGGAAGGGCTTCGCATCGAACCGCGCTCTTCGTCACGCGGTGCCACCGGGGCCCTGGCGAGTCTCGAGGCCACCAGTTCGGATTCGATCGTCGCGCATGCGGAGCTCGTGGGCCATGCGTCGCCGGGCGACCACGTCGAGATCGACGGCCAAGCGCTCCGGGTGGCGCCCGACGGTTCGTTCCGCACCGAGTTGGCCTTGCATTCGGGCGACAACGCCTTCGGCGTGCTTGCACGAAGTGGGCAGAGTCCCCTGCGCGTCGCGAACGTGGTCGTGCGCGTCGCGGATCGAGAGTCCGACGGAAGCCCAGCGCTCGCGAGCCCGGACCAGCCGCTTCTCGAACTGGTGCTGCCGGCGAAAGGCCTGCCGCTCACGACGCCATGGCTCCGACTGCGAGGGCGCACGCTTCCGGGGCTCCATGTCGTCGTGAACGGCGATACGTTGCGCGTGGACGGCGACGGCTCTTTCTCGGGAGAGATCGCACTGCCCGAGGGCGTCAGCACGCTGCGTGCCGAGGCTTTCGACGACGATGGGCGCCGGACGCAGATCGAGCGCGAAGTCGAGGTGCGCTCCAAGAGGCTGGCGCTGGTGGCGCTGGCCGACGGAGTCGTCGGCAAGGGAACCGGCGGGACACTTCTCACGGCGGATGCCGGGGACGGTGTGTGGACGGAAGGCCGCGTCGCTTACTCGCTCCGAGGCTGGGTCGCCGGACGCTACCTCGTCACGTCGGCGTACGATTCGCGCCGCCGCGAGTTCCGCGACCTGTTCCGCAGTCTCGATCCGCGCACGCGTGATCGTCTGCTGTCGAATCTCGATTCGGACCGGCTGTATCCGGTCTACGGGGACTCCAGCACGGTGGAACGCGAGGGCACGAATCCAGGGCGGTTCTACCTCGGCGTCGAGAGCGATGTCATGCACGCCGCCGTGGGCGAGTTCCCGGTTGCGTTCGACGATGTCGAGTTGTCGACCTTCCATCGCACGCTCTACGGCGCCCAGGTCCGGTTCGAACGTCCGGCGACCGAGGCGGGCGCGCCGCCGCCGACCACGGTGAACGTGTTCGGCGCGCAGAACCGCCACGTGCCCGTCCGCGACGAGATGCGCGCCACCGGCGGCAGCCTCTACTACCTGAGTCACGCCGACGTCGTCGAGGGCAGCGTCCAGGTGGCGCTGGTCGTACGGGATGCGGGCACCGGATTGGTGTTGGCGCGAGTGCAGCAGCAGCTCGGTGCCGACTACATGGTGAAAGAACTCGAAGGCCGGCTGCTGTTCGTGCGCCCGATCCCGAGCGTATGGGAAGACGGTGCGCTGGTGAGTGACGCACGACTCCACGGCCAGCCGGTCTCACTCGAGGCGAGTTACGAGACCCGCGGTGCCGCCGGGGATCATGGTGCTGTCGGGATCCGTGCGCATCAACGCATCTCCCCCTGGCTCGCCGTCGGCGGCACATGGATCGGTGACGACGCGGGTGACGGCCGCTATCGCGTCGGCGGGACGGATGTGGAGTTGCGTCCGGCCCGTGGCACCAAGCTGACCGGGGAGCTCTCGTCCAGCGACGGCAGTGCGTCGCGGACCTGGACGAGCACCGACGGCGGCGTGGGTTGGTCGATCGCGGACACGTCTGCCAGCGCCGCCGGCCGCGCGTACAAAGCTACCGCGGAGCTCGACCTCGGAGAGTGGTTCGGTGCTCCCGGGCGCGCGACCACGAGTGCATACTTCAAACGTGTCGAGCGGGGTTTCGCTCCGGAGGCGTTGACGAACGAGCGAGGCCTGGACCGCTGGGGCCTGCGCACCGCACTGGTCAGCACGCGATGGGGACAGTTGAGCGCGCGCTATGATCGCGACGCCCGTAACGATACGACCGTTCGCGACACTGGAACCCTGCGCGGCCGGGATCTTCTGGGTGTGCAGTGGAGTCGCGACGCAGGTCGCTTCGGCTACACGATTGGACTCCAACAGCAGACCGAGAGCCGCATGGGTGTGGCATCGCAGAACGCCAGCTCGGGTGGGGCGCGCGTGTCGTGGTCACCGATCCAGCGACTGCACCTGCTATTGGACCATCAGCAGTCATTCGCGGGTCCGAGTGCCGAACAGACCGCCCTCGGACTCGACCTGCGCGTGATCGGGCCGCTCGCGCTCGAGGCTCGCGCCGCCAATGGGAGTCTGGGGCGGTCGCTGCGCGGGGGCGCAACGATCACCGCAGCGGGCCGGACCGCATACGTCAGGCAGGAGCTCAGCGAGGGCGTGGCACCGCGTCGCGTCGGTACGCTGTTCGGTTTGCAGGCCCCACTGGGACCCATGAGCCGGGCCTATACCGAGTACCAGTGGTTGCGCACCGCGGGAACTCCGCAACGCATCTCCGTCATGGGGATGGAACAAGGCTGGCAGCCAGCGGCCGGTGCGACGCTGCGCATCTCCGGTGAGCATGGTGACGGCGGGGCCGCGAACGGGGCGGGCCGCCGATCCACGGTCGCGACCGACGCCTCATTCCAAGGGAAGTCGCCGCTTCGCGGTTCGACGCGAGCAGAGTGGCGCTTCGATGGCGCGGGCGCCGGGCACCGACAGTTCCTGACCAGCTCCGATCTGGAACTTCGGCTGGTGCAAGGGTGGTCGCTGCGCGGCGGCTGGCGCATGGGGCAGACGCGCGACGCGGCCACCGCATCGACCCCGTTGCGATTCGAGGAGAGCCGATTCGGGTTGTCGTTCCGTCCCCGCTCGGAGCGTGTCGTGGCTCTGGCGCGCTGGACGCGACTGACGGACAGACGTTCGGCGAGCGCTGCGGACTCCATGGCGATGGAGAACATGATCGGAGTCGTCGCGCTCGAAGGCACCCTGCGACTGACTCCGATGCTCGAATGGTCTGCGAAGGGCGCAGCACGCCTGCTGCGCGCCAGCCAAGGCGGGCTCCCGAGCGCCACCACACACGGCGGCTTGTGGGTGAACCGGCTCGACTTCCGGATCGCAGCTCCCGTGCGACTGGGCGTCGAGTACCGCAACACGAGCCAGCGTGAATCCGGAGATCGCCTCGGCGGCTGGCTCCAGGAGCTCTCGTGGGATCCGAAGCCACACCTGCGACTGGGTGGCGGCTTCAACTTCAGTCATGTCTCGGGCGATGAGTTGTCCCGTGGGACGGAGGATGCGCATGGCTGGTTCATCCGCGCCCAGACCCGGTACTGACCGCGCCATGAGCGTCCCGTTGCCCGCCCGCCCGGGTTCCACGCCGGCCGCGCCGGCTCCGCCCCTGGCTCGCCGCGCGATCGGCCGGTTGGCAAGCGGCGCCGCCGAACTCACAACGGCGGTGCTGCTGACACTGCTGTTCTTCGGGTGCTTCCTCCTGCTGCTCGCCGTCGCGTTCCCCGAGGGCGAAAGCCTGCGCTCGCTCGCACTGGATGGCCGTCGCCCCATCGACGGGTCGGGTGAGGCCGTGCTGCGTCGCGCGGAAGCGCTGGCTGCCCGCCAGAACGAAGTGATCGCATCGCTCGATGTATTGCGGCCGGACGTCAATCGTCGTGCGTCGTGGACGATCGCCTGGGCCCCGGCGCGCAATGGCGAACCCCTGCGTGATCGAGACGCGATCCAGACCGGTCCCGATGGTCGGGCCTTGGTGCAGTTCGACCACAAGAACCAACTCCGGCTCGAGGAGAACTCATTCGTCGTGGTGACCCGGTCGGCACTCACCGCGAGTGCGGTCTCCGCGGCTTCCTCTCAACCGCTCCAACGGGAAATCGATCGCGAGTCCGAGCTTGCACAGGGCCGGCGCAGGGTGGTGCTCATGGAAGGGGAGATGACCGCCGACTTGCAGCCGCACGATTCCACGCGGATCGAGTTCGTCATGCCCAATCTCGTGGCAAGCCTTGCCGACATGACCTCGCGATTGCCAGCGCGATTCAGAGTCACGGTGCGCAAGGACCATTCTGCGACGGTCGCGGTTCTGGGTGGTCATCTGCAGCTCGAGTCCCGCTCGGGCGCCATCACGCTTGGGCCACAGCAGTACAGCAGCGTGAACGCACAAGGCGACGTCTCGCCGCCGCTGTCGCTCGCGGCCGCACCGGCATTGCTGGCGCCGGCGGAGGATGCCGCGTACGCATTTGTGGATCTGCCGCCCCGGATCACGTTCGCCTGGCGCCATGTGGAGGCGGCGAACAACTATCGCCTGCGCGTCGCACGCGATGCGATGTTCAAGGACGTCCTGCTCGACGAGCTCGTGAGCGCAGATGCCATGACGTGGGGCCGCGCGAGACCAGGCGTCTACTGGTGGCAAGTGGCAGGCGTGGCGCAGGGCGTTGAAGGCCTGGCCGCTCCCGCACGCAGGGTCCGAGTGCAGGAGGGTGCGCTGCCTCCAAGCCTCAGCCTGAATCCGCCCCCTGCGGTGGTGCGAACGCCGCTCCTGCTGCTTTCCGGCCAGGCAGACCCACGCGCGCGAGTCTACGTCATGGGCCGCGCCGCCGGAGTCGATGACAATGGCCGATTCGAGATCGAGATTCACTTGCAGCCCGGTGCGAACGTGCTCGTGGTGGAAGCGGTGGACCACGAGGGACGGACTTCGTACTGGAGCCAAGTCGTGGCCCTGAAACCCTGAAACTCGGAGCGCTCAATCATGTCGACGTCCGTGCGAATCCCATTCCGCCTGCGAATCCTGATCGCCGTGCTGTTCATGGTGACGGCGGTCGTGAGTTTCATCACGTTCACGATGGCGAAGATGTTCCAGGAGGACAAGGCGGCATACGTGTCCGACCTCGCTTCGATCATCGCCGTGAACGCGGCGGAGGAGGCATCCATCGTCCTCGGAGGCTGCCGAGACCGTCTGGTGGCATTCGACCGACAGTTCGGCGACGCGCGTCAGGGGCCCGACCGGAGTGCCGCCACGATGTACAGGGAGATGGCTGGCATCAAGGGACTCCTGGCCGTGCAGTTCAAGGGCGGCAAGGGCACCGCCACATCGATCGTCGACAGCGTCGCGGTGAGGCAGGGCGGCGTCGATCCGGCTCGCTTCCGGCAGCAACTCGATGAAGACGCACTCGCCAGCGAGAACATGGCGATGGGAACGACCCGCATCGTGAACTCGACCCTGTCCTCGAAACTGTCGACGCTGACGTTCTCGGTGGCATTGCATGGAACAGTGGGCGGCCCCGCGCGACGGATCATCGGAGTCTTCGATCAGGGCCGAGTCTTGTCGCTTGGGCGGGCTTCGAAGGCTTTCGAGGTGTTCTTGACCGAACCCGATGGGCACGTGGTGAGCCACGGCAACAGCAAGCTGGTGTTCACGCACACGCGTTTCACCTGGGTACCGCAACTGACGGAGGGAAGCCTCGCGGTCGTCAAGACCTACTCGCGCAACGACGTTCAGATGGTGGGGGGCTTCGCGCGCGTCGGAATCGGAGAGCTGGTCGCAGGAGCGCAGATCCCACGATCCGCGGCGTTCTTCGCGACGCGGCGGCTCCTGCGCGATCTGATGCTCGTTGCGCTGGGCCTGCTGATGGCGGTCGCGGTCCTCACGCTGTTGTGGTCCGGCACCATCACGCGCTCACTCGAACGCCTGGCGGAGGCCGCTCAGGTCATCGGGCGCGGCGATTTCCGCGCGCGGGTCGCGGTCACCGGTAACGACGAGATGGGTCAGCTGGCGGGCTCATTCAATCAGATGGCTGAAGAGCTGCTGGGACGCGAGCAAGCGCTGCAGCAGGCGCAGATGGCACTCATCCAGTCTGAGAAGTTGGCGGCGTTCGGCCAGCTTGGTGCGGGAATCGCACACGAAGTGAAGAATCCGCTCGCCGGGATCCAGGGGCTCGTGCAGCTGACGGCGCGCGGGCTCAAGCCCGAGGACCCGCTCATGACCACGCTGGCGACCATCGAGAAGGAGACGAAGCGCTGCCGGACCATCATCGACAACCTTCTCAAATTCGCACGCCCCGAGAAGCTCGCCACCGAGCCCGTGGAGATCGGTGCAGTCATCGCGGACACGGACGCCATCCTGCGCCACCAGATGAGTCTTCACGATGTCGAACTTCGGACGTACGTGAGCGAGGGGTTGCCCAAGCTCATGGGCAGCGCGAACCAGCTCCAGCAGGTGCTGATGAATCTTGCGCTCAACGCCGAACAGGCGATCACGGAAACAGGGCGAAACGGAGTCGTCGAGATCCATGCCGCCGCCACTGGCGGGGACTCGATCGAGTTGCGCGTCAAGGATGACGGCCCGGGAATGCCGGCTCACATCGCACGCCGTGTCTTCGAGCCGTTCTTCTCGACGAAGCCGACCGGAAAGGGCACTGGCCTCGGTCTGTCGGTCACGTTCGGGATCGTTCGCGAGCACGGGGGCACGATCCGCGTCGAGACGGCGGAAGGGGCGGGGACCACGTTCATCATCGTGCTCCCGGTCTCGGCGGTCTCCACCGTGCGGCCGGTCCTCCTGCTGGGCGACGAGCCCGAGCAGCTCGCCGCCTGACGGCTCGGCCCGAGCGGCGGTGGTGCACACGCCCCGGAGAGGGCCTTGGTCGGTCGAAAGCTGTTCGGGGCTTGGTGATGCGGTCGGGGAGTCTTCGCGGAGCTCGGCTGGCCGCAGTCGGTGCGTGAAATCCGGCGACCCCGACTCCGTCCATGTTCGGGCTGGCCCACTTTGTTCGGCCGCCGTACAATGTCGCGGTCGTACGCCAGACCCTCGACCGCGCGATGTGGCGCTGACCCCGGGCCGGACGCATCGGCGCTGTGACTTCTCCGCAGCCGCGAAGCGCCGCTCAGCGCGCCCGCGCCCCCGCTTCCGATCCGCGGAACTCCACATTGGGGACGGAGAAGAACGTTCCAGGGAAAGCAGGTCTTCCATAAAGGCGATGCGCAATCTGTTCACGGTCGCACTGGCGGTCGTGTGTGTGGCCTCAGCCGTTGGCCACGCGGGAGCCGCGAACCTGATCGTGAATCCTGGTTTCGAGAGCGGGGCGCTCGCCCCCTGGGCTGGAGTCGCCGGCCTGAGCGCCATCTCCACGATCACGATCGGTTCGCCTGACAACGGCCCGGCGGCGCCCGGCACGTTTCACGCGTTCCTGAACAACCGAGCCGAGGCGAATGGTCTGACCATGGCGCAGACAACTCCGCTTGCGAGTGGCACGCCGGGCACGGTGTTCTATTCCTACGATCTGAAGAGCGGCCCGACCGCCAACGGTGGTGTGTTCTTCGTCGAGATCTTCGCCCAGAACGCGGGCGGTGGAGTGATCGGCAACGCCGGCTTGCAGGGCAATTACTCGCCCGCGGGGTGGGCGCATTTCAGCGGTTCGTTCGTGGCCCCCGTCAATACGGACCACTTCACGATCCAGTTCGAGGCACCAACAGGCGCCGTCACGGGCAGTACCTCCAGCATGCAGGTGGATAACGTCGACCTGCACCAGTTCGGGCCGGTCGCGGTCAAAGCGACAAGCTGGGGCCGGATCAAGGGGCTCTACCGGTAATCCGCTCGCTCTGATTGCAACATGCGGCCGTCCTCGTCATGAGGGCGGCCGCATTCAGTCGGGCAGCGGCCGTCCCGGACGCCATTTCGACGCGACCAACGCCTGCATCAGTGCGAACACCGCGTCACGATCGGCATGCGTGGTCAGCAGCAGCAGATCGCCCTCGCGCGCCCAGCCGAGCGCCGCACGGATCGCCGACAGCTCGTCCGCATGCACTTCGATCGAAGCGGGCGAGGTCCCGGCCGCAAGGAACTCGGCTTCGAGTATGGCGGGAATCTCCCCCGCGCCGCGACCGCGCCAGTAGACCTCCATGTCCTTCAGGAACACCCGATCCGGGTGCATCGCGAAGGCGCCTCGCGCCAGCGCGCGGATACTGGCGTCGTCGCGATCGCCCGCTTGCCCGAGCACGATGCCACGCCGTGCCGCGGGAATCGCGGCTGCCGTCTCGGCCAGCGCCAGCAGGCCATGCGGGTTGTGGGCAAAGTCCACGATCGCGCTGCATGCGCCGAAGCGCCAGACATTCGCCCGGCCGGGGTTGGACTCGGGCGTGGGGGCGAAAGCACGCAGCCCTTCGCGCATGGCCTCGCTCGGCAGCGCCAGCGCCGACGCTGCGCCGATCGCGGCCAGTGCGTTCATCAGGTTGTAGCGCGCCGCGCCGCCAAAGCCGATGGGCACGTCTGGAACATCCACGATCCGCGTGACCTGACCGGAGGCCGCGAGCCACAACGCGCTGCCTTCCAGCCACGCGGCATCGCCGCCGCGGGCCCGGTGCGCGACGACTTCAGCATGCCCGGCGTCGAGCGTGCACCACAGCACGGGTGCTGCCAGGCGCTTTCCACGCGCCAACAAATGCGAGTCGTCAGCGTTGAGCACGACGCGGCCGTGCGGACCCACAGCACCGGCGACCACGAGCTTGGTGTCGGCGAGAGCGTCCGTATCGAAGATGCCGTACTCGCCCAGATGGTCTTCCGCCACGTTGGTGACTACGGCCGCAGCCACCGTGCCGATGGGCAATCCGCGCCGCAGGATGCCGCCTCGCGCCACTTCGAGAATGCCCAGTTGCACCCGGCGATCGCGCAGGATCGTGCGCGCGCCGTTGGGGCCGCTGTAGTCTCCTTCCGCGATCACTTGCTCGCCGATCTGAAGACTATCGGTGCTGGTCGCACCCGCGACGATTCCCGCGGCCCGCGCGATGGCGCCAAGTAGCCGCACCGTCGTGGTCTTGCCGTTCGTTCCCGTCACCAGCACGACCGGCACATCGTGCAGCCCTTTCCAGCGGATACGCGCGGGATCCGCACCCAGCCGGCGAACCGGCCACCATCTCGACCCTATGCCCAGCCCCAGCGAAACGCGCTGATCGTCGGACAGGAACGTCAGGTTGCGCCTGATCCCTTCCGCGCGCAGTCGCAGGAGTGCGGGGTTGGCTTCCTCGGCGAGCACTGCGCGAAGGCGCGACATCTCGGGTTCGAACTCCGGTGCGGCGGGCGCCAGCGGATCGAGCGCCGCGCGTGCCACGGCGAACGCCCACTCGGCCACCTCGGTGGCACCATAGAGTGCGTCGATGGGCGCGGCGAAGGCCACCGTCACCCCACCCGGCCACGCGCGAAACGCGCGTGCGGCGCCCTGCCAGCCCAGTACCGCAAGCGCTCGGTCGAGGGCGCTGCTCCACGCTGCAGCAAAGCGTGCCGCGTCATGGTGTCCGAGCGTCGCGTCGATCAACGCGCCGGCCGAGTCGAGCAGGAGATTGCGTCCGGTGAGCCGGCGCGAGTCCCCGAGCACGATGAGGGATTCGTAGCCGGCTCGTTGTTCGGGGCTCAATCCGCGATCTCGGGTTCGCGCGCGGCCAAGCGCACGCCGCGCTCGTCGCGAATCAGTGCTGGGGCGTCTTCGAGCGACACGGCGGAGCGGGGCAACTCCACGGGAACGCGGTTCGGCGACGAGCGTTCATCGGCTGGGCGCGAGGCCCGCGAGTCGAACTCCTCGACCTGCTTCCAGGTGCGTTGCAGGTCGTCTGCGAATAGCAGCAGGAGGTCACCCGGCTTCGCCTGATGGAGCGCGTGATCCACCGCGCGCTGCTCCTCGCTGATCAGGTTGATCTGATCCAACGACACGCCCGCTTCGAGCAGAGCGCTGCGCAGCATGCGCGGGACTTCGTCGGAACCGCGACCGCGCAGTCCGTCATCACGCCGGCAGACGTAGTAGTCGAAGTGCTTGGCCGCCATGTGCCCGATCTCACGGATGTCCTCGTCGCGCCGGTCGCCCGGAGCCGCGAGCACGACCAGACGGCGTCCCTTCACTTCGAGCCGGTCCACCGTGTCGCAGACGGCCTTGATCGCGGCCGGATTGTGGCCGTAGTCGATGATGACCTTGAACGGATGGTCGTGATAGACGTTCATGCGGCCCGGCGCCTGGAAGAACGTCGAGTCGAACGTACGCAGCCCGTGGCGAATGGCCTCGAGCCGAACGCCCATGCTGTACGCCAGCGCCGCAGCGAACATCGCATTCTGCACATTGTGCAGCGCCCGGCCCTCGAGCGTGGCGGGAATCAAGTGCGCCCACAACAACGCCACGTGCGATTCGTGATCGTAGATCGCGATCATGTTGCCACCCGCACCCGGTTCCAGCACGACAGCGCGCCCGCCAACGCGGATGTGTTCCTTCACGAGCGCGTGGTTCAGGTCCATGGTCACGTAGCAGATGTGCTTGGCCTTGGTGTAGTCGGCCATCCGCAGGCAGTGCTCGTCGTCGGCATTCAGTACCGCCGTGTCCTGCGCGATCTCGACCACGACGCGTTTGATCTCGGCCAACTGTTCGAGCGTGTCGACGCCCTTGAGCCCCAAGTGATCACTCTGGATGTTGAGCACCGCGCCGACGTCGCACTTCCGGTAGCCGAGCCCTCTGCGGATGATGCCGCCGCGGGCGGACTCCAGTACGGCCACGTCGACCATGGGGTCGCGCAACACCATGCGCGCCGCCACGGGGCCGGTCATGTCCCCCTTCACGGTGAGCTGGCCGTCGATATACACACCGTCAGTGGTGGTCAGTCCGACATGATGTCCCGCCAGTTTGAAGATGTGCGCCAGCATGCGTGCGGTCGTGGTCTTGCCGTTGGTGCCCGTGATCGAGGCGATCGGGATGCGCGCCGGTGAACCCGGCGGGAACAGCATGTCCATCACCGGGCCCGCCACGTCGCGCGGCGTGCCCTCGCTGGGGGCCACGTGCATGCGGAACCCGGGCGCGGCATTCACCTCGCAGATCGCCCCGCCCGATTCGCGATACGAGATGCTGATGTCCTCGGTGAGGAAGTCGACTCCCGCCACGTCGAGCCCGATGGCATTGACCGCCCGCACCGCCATCTCGACATTGTCGGGGTGGACGATGTTCGTGACATCGGTCGCCGTGCCGCCAGTCGAGAGATTGCCGGTCAAACGCAGGTAGATCTTCTCGCCCGCCGCCGGCACCGAGGCGGCCGTCATGTGGAGCTCCTTGAGGCAGCGTTCGGCCTGCGCATCGATCTCCAACCGCGTCAGGATCTTCTCGTGCCCGATGCCACGGCGCGGATCACGATTCGCGATCTCGACCAGGCCTGTCACGTCGTGCTGGCCATCGCCGACCACGTGTCCGGGCTCGCGCTTGGCGACCGCGATGAGCTGGCCATTCACGACCAGCATGCGGTGATCGAACCCGGTGATGAACGTTTCCACGACCACCGCGCGGCTGTGCTCGGTGGCGGCCGAGAAACCGGCAGCCACCTGCTCGTCGCTCATCAGGTTGAGCGACACGCCGCGCCCATGATTGGCGTTGTAGGGCTTCGTCACGACCGGGAATCCCAAACGTCGCGCCGAGCGGATGCATTCGGCTTCGGTGTACACCAGTTCCTGGCGCGGCACGGGCAGGCCAAGGTCGCCCAGGATACGATTGGTTTCTTCTTTGTCGGAAGCGATCTCGACCGCGATGTTGCGTGTCTCGCTCGTGACCGTGGCCTGGATGCGGCGTTGGTACTTGCCGTGTCCCAACTGGATCAGGCTCTGGTTGTTGAGCCGCAGCCACGGGATGTCGCGCGCTTCGGCGGCGCGCACCAATGAAGCCGTGCTCGGTCCCAGTGCGCGGCGCTGCGCGGAGCGGATGTACTCATCGCGCGCGCCTTCCCAATTCCATCCCGGCTCGTTGTCCTTGTCCTTGGTGCGCAACTCCGGTGGCAACAGCGAACGCAGGAGCGCCAGCGCCAGCTTGCCCGCCTCCAGGCCCACCTCGGCTTCTTCGTACTGGTAGACCACATGGTACAGGCCGGGCGAGCCCGCCGCGCGTGTCTTCCCGAAGGTGACTTTGGCGCCGGCGACGTTCTGGACTTCGATCGCACAGTGCTCGAGCACGTGCCCGATCCAGGTGCCCTCATCCTCGGTCATGCGGCGGATGAAGCCGCCCGGTTCGCGGTGCGAGCAGCCGTGTTCAGCCAACCCCGGCAGCGCCGCCACCAGCGCCGCCACGAAGCCCGCCCCGAGCTTCATCGTGGGCCACTGCTCCAGTTCCTGGAGATCGAGCGTGAAGCGGATGACCGGGAACAACGCATACACATTGGGGCCCAGATAGACCGAGGTCTCGAGCAGCTTCATGTGGCCGGTCCTCTCGAAGGCGCCTGTTGCGCCTGTGGGGCTAGTGACGACTCATGCGCGGGGCAGTCGCTTCGCGAGTGCTCAGCTGGAATGTGGCGCCGTGGATCAACACGTGCAGCGTGACTCCGGTCATGCAGATCGGCTCGCCACGCTTGGCGCCGTCGATCGAGGAGAACTCCAGCTTCTTCGGGTCCACGATGGTGATCGCCCCGCTGCCCACCACTTCGAGTGTCTCGTCGGGCCCGATGAACGCGGCCGTGTCTTCATCCACGCCCACGCCGACCGCGAAGGGATTGAACGCGAGAGCCGCCAACAGCCGGCCGATGCGATCGCGCTGACGGAAGTGCTGGTCGACGATGACGCGGTTCGTGAGTCCCAAGCCCGGTGCCAGCGACACCATGCCCGCGCGTGGCGTAGGACCTTCATCGCCATAGGCGATCATGTGCTCGCTGGTGAACGCGGCTCCTGCCGAGGTCCCGGCCACGTGCACGCCGCGCGCATTCATGCGGCGCAACTGCGTGGCCACTGCTGTTCCGCCGAGTGTTGCCGACAGCCGCATCTGGCTTCCGCCGGTGAGGAACACCGCCGTGGCGTGGTCGAGCGCTTGCAGCGCGCCCGGATCCTCGCATGCCTGGCGCGTGTCGAACGCCTGGACCTGGACATCGCCCGCGTGCAGGTCGCGGAACAGTTTTTCGTAACGTCGGCCGGTGTCGCTCAGCTCGGATGCCGTGGGGATGATCGCGATGTGAGCGCGCTTGCCGCCCGCCAACTCGACGAAGCGGCGAAGGATGAGTTCGTCGCCGACTTTGTCCTCGGCACCACCAATGGGGCAGATGTGCCCTCGGGTGTTGCCTTTCTCAACGGGAGACGGGCTCAATCGATGACTCCGGATGCGACGGGGGTACTGGCTCCGACCGCCCCGGGCAGGCGACCGACGGTCGCTGGGGGCAGAACTCTGAAGTGTGGAACGCCAGAGGCAGGTTACCAGCGCCGGGGGACGCAGGAGAAACGCGCGCGGTCTTGGTGTGACTCGCGACGCCGACAGGCCCCTGCCTGAAGCCGGGTCGGGCCTTCGGAGCGGACGGCCGATTCGCAGGCCCGGCGTCTTCCATGGCAAGCTGCGTGGCGTTTCCACGCAGCCCCGTTCGTCTCCCGAGCACAGGAGGGCCGCCAGCATGAAGAACTACCTCACCGAATTCATCGGAACATTCTTTCTTGTCCTCACCGTAGGTCTGACGGTCACGGTCGGAACTCCGTTCGCCCCGCTCGCGATCGGCGCCTCGCTGATGATCATGGTGTATATGGGCGGCCACATCTCGGGTGGGCACTACAATCCTGCCGTGTCGCTTGCCGCCACGATCCGCGGCGCGCTACCGGGCGCCCGCTTGGTGCCCTATTGGGTCTCGCAGATCCTTGGCGCGCTCGTCGCAGCACTGGTCGTGAGGTTCGCGACCGGAAAGACGTTCGCACCCGCGCCCGGTGCCGATGTGGCCGCGCTTCCCGCGCTGCTCATCGAGTTCCTGTTCACGTTCGCGCTCTGCCTCGTGGTGCTGAACACCGCCACCGCCAAGAAGACCGAGGGCAACTCGTTCTACGGCCTGGCGATCGGCTTCACGATCGTCGTGGCCGCCTTCGCGGGAGGTCCCATCTCGGGCGGCGCTTTCAATCCGGCCGTCGGCATCGGCCCGACCGTGGTGAATGCGATGTCCGGCGCGGGCGGGTACTCGAGCCTGTGGCTCTATCTTCTTGGTCCGCTGCTCGGCGGTGTGGTCGCAGCACTCGTATTCAAAGTGCAGGAAGCCAGCGCCTGAGGATGTGGCGGACGTCCGGTGGCGCGTAAGCGCGTTGCCGGGACGTCGGGGGGGGCGGTGTGCACAGGAGTGCGGCCTCAGCCCGGCTTCACTTCGTCAGCGACATCCGCCGCGCGCCCTTCTCGGGCGGGCCAGGCACGGACGCCACCGCCACGGGAAGTCCGATGCCGCGGTAGTAGAGCGAGTCACGGAAGCCCGTGGGCATGAACCCACCCTGAACAACGCGACCGTCCTGGCGAAGGGTGGCGGAATCCCCCTCGTGAACCGCCGGCCGCGCGCGTTACATTCGTGCTCCCGGTGCAGGCTTCGACCCTCGCCGGAATCCGCCCGGAGGGGTTCTTGCGATTCACGCCCAACACCCGCTCGTTCTGCTTCCTGCTCATGGCGCTCGGCCAGATCCTGGCCCCCGCCACGGCGAGGGCCGTCGCATGTGCGGGCGCATCCTGCGGGTGACCGGGCCCCTGGGCACGGTTGATGTGCGCGTCGTCGATCTGTGCCCGTCGTGCGCGGCCGGCGAGCTGGATCTCAATGCTCCGGCGTTCGCGGCCATCGCCAACCCGCTTGCCGGCCGCGTCGCCGTGCAATGGCACGTTGTCCCGGACGAAGATCCCGGCACCATCTTCCTGCAGCTCGTCACCGGCGGGAATCCGTTCTTCCTGCAGATCCAGCCGCTGTATTTTCGCTACGGCATCGCTTCGCTCGAGTACCTGGGACCGAGCGGATATGTGGCCGCCCGGAGCGAACCCTACAACATCCTTCCCGGCGCTCAGCCGCACTGGTGTTCGATGTGGCACGCGAAGGCGAAGTGCTCATCCGGCTGTACGACACCAGCGGGCGCCGCGTGCGAACGCTGCTGCGGCAGCGCTTCGCTGCCGGCCGGCATCTGGCAACATGGCAGCTCGACGACGATGCGGGGCGGCAGGTCGCGCCCGGCGTGTACTTCTGCCGGCTCGTCTCTGGTGCGGAAGTGGACCAGAAGCAGGTCGTGATCGCACAATGAAGTGATCGTGCGGCCGGGCTGGATCGTCTCACCGGCCATCCCCGCTTCTGCGCGTGTTCCCGGAGAACGCCTGAATGAATGAACCATTGCGCCTCATGGGCGTTCTCGCGCATCCGGACGACGAATCGCTTGGCTTCGGAGGCGCGCTCGCCAAGTACGCCACCGAAGGGGTCGAGACCTCGCTCGTCACCGCGACACTGGGTGAGGCCGGCCGATACAACGGCATCGCGCCGGGAGCTCCCGGCCACCCCGGTGCGGAAGAACTGGCGCGGATCCGCGAGCGCGAACTGCGCGCCGCCGTCACGGAACTGGGCGTGCGCGACTTGTCGTTGCTGGGTTATCGCGACCAACTGCTCGATCGCGCCGACCCGCGCGAGGCGATCGGCCGTATTGTCACGCACCTGCGGCGCGTGCGGCCGCACGTCGTGGTCACGTTCGCGCACGATGGCGCCTACGGACATCCCGATCACGTCGCCATCAGCCAGTTCACGAATGCCGCGGTGGTGGCGGCCGCCGATCCCGGATTCGAGTCACCCGCGCTCGATCGCACACATGCCCCGCACGCCGTCGCCAAGCTCTACTACCTGGCGTGGCCGCACGCGGCCATGGCCGCGTACCAGGAAGCGTTCCGCAAGCTGGTCTCGCATGTGGACGGGGTCGAGCGCGAGGCGCTGCCTTGGCCCGACTGGATGCTGAGCTGTGTGATCGACACGCATGCGCACTGGGAGCAGGTGTGGCGCGCGGTCCGTTGTCACGAATCGCAGGTCACCGCGTACGAGCGACTCCAGCATCTGTCGCCAGCGAGCCATGAGGGGTTGTGGGGTTGGCAGTCGTTCTATCGTGCACTCAGCACGGTGAACGGCGGCCGCACGCGGGAGACGGACTTGTTCGA
Source organism: bacterium (assembly GCA_031408715.1). Classification (GTDB taxonomy): domain Bacteria; phylum Eisenbacteria; class RBG-16-71-46; order RBG-16-71-46; family RBG-16-71-46; genus JAIOPA01. Next base: position 6,376 of record JANNWR010000130.1, on the reverse strand, counting down.
GGGGTTGCGCTGAGCTGCTCGCTGTCGCCCACCGTGCAGTGTGTCAGCGTTTCACCGCGTGGGGCGGTTCGCGCCACGGCCGTCGTCTGGCAAAGCTGGCCTGCCGTTCGACGAGTGCACGCGCCAGGGCATCATCGCCCTCACGGTGAGCCCGCGCGATCGCGAGCCGAGCCGTGCTCAGAGCATCCTCGAACCGGCCGACGCCTGCCTCGGCGACGGCTCGAGTGTCGAGCACGGCGGCCGAACTGTCGCCCGCAAGCTGACTGGCATGGGTGGCCAGCGTGAGTGCGCGAGCGGGATCGCGCAGCGCGGAATCCGGAGACGCCGCCAGCCACCACGCGAGTTCGTTGAGCGGCGGCAACCAGTCGGGTTGTGCGCGCACGGCCGCTTCGAGATGCGCGCGGGCCTCGGCACTGAATCCTTGCCGCGTGATGAGCAGATGCCCGAGTCCGAACTCCGCCAGCGGCAATCCGGGGTGAATCTGGAGCGCGCGACGGACTTCGATCATGCTTTCGTCGAGCTTGCCCTGCACCTCGAGCATCTGCGCCAGCGTCACGCGCGCTTGCGCGTCGAACGGGTGGACCTCGAGAGCGCGGCGCAGATACTGCTCGGCGTCTGCGGGGCGATTCGCAGCCTGGGCCACGGCCGCGGCTTGCACAAGCGCATCGGCGCCGCGCGGCATCAGCGCCACAGCGCGCGTGGCTGCCGTCTCGGCGACGGGTAGATCGCCCATCTGCAGCGCCGCAAGCGAGACGTTAACCTGCGCGACCCAGAACTTGGGGTCGAGCGCCGCCGCGCGTTCGAATGCGACGCGAGCTTCTGGCCAGCGCTGTTCCCGCACCAATACGGCCCCGAGCCCACTGTGCGCACCGGGTTCGTTGGGGGCCACAGCCGTGATGTGCGTCCACAGCGTCAGCGAGTCCGACCAGTGTGCGATCGCAGCGCGCGAAGTCGCGGCTTCGGCGAACAGCAAGGCGCCGAGCAGGCCTGCGGTGGCCATGCGCCAGATGGCCGTCTGACGCCAGGCGGCCGCCAATGCACCCGTCAGTACGATCGCCACACCAGCGATCGCCAGATAGCAGTACTTGTCGGACAGCGTCACCCAGCTGTAATCGAACCATCCGAGCACGGGTGCCAGCGCCAGCACGAACCAGCCCCAGCCCATGAGCAGCGCGGGCCGCCGCCGGGCCCAGAGCACGGTCAATGCGCTCATCGCGACCACACTGAACAGTGCCGCGAGGGCTTCCGGATTCGTCCAGCTGTATGGTCCGAGGCGTGGATACACGCACGACAGCGCACCTGGCCACAGCAGCTTGCCGGCGTAGAACACCAGTCGCGCGGACGCCTGCAGCGGCAGCGACACGCGGTCACTACCGGACGCGATATCGAGCGTCGCACTGCGGGCGTGCGAGACCAGCGTGATGGCGGCCGAAGCTGCCGCGAGCAGGAAGAACGGCCACTTCTCGGCGATGGCGCGCCTGCTGAGACGTCGCAAGGGCCAATGATCGACCAGCAGCAGCATGAGCGGCAACAGCGTCGCGGTGGGTTTGGCGAGCAGCGCCAGCGCGAACGCCACCCACGACACGACCCGCCGCCATGGACCCCCGTATCGCACCCACGCCACGTGCATGGCAGCGGCACAAAGCGTCAGGGCGCCGGCCAGCACGGTCTTGCGTTCGCCGATCCACGCGACCGGCTCGACTGCCAGCGGATGCAGACCGAATGCGAGTGCGGCCAGCAGTGCGGGCACCGGGGCGCCGAACAACAGCGCCAGCAGCCAGAACAACTCCACGGTCGCTGCGACATGCAGGGCGAGGCTGGTGCGATGGAACGGTTCCGGGTTCGACGCACTGCCACCCTGCGCCACATCGAGCATGAGCGACGTCATGCTGAGCGGCATCCAGTAACCGCCGACGGTCGTGGGGCGCACCGCCTCGCGGAAGAACTGAGCGGCATGCGCAGCGCTGGGCCGCGTCACGAGTTCGTTGTGGGTGATGTAGTCGTCGTCGTCCAGAGACAGCGCACGTGTGTCCAGAACGGGCGCGAATGCAGCAGCCACGACCAGCGCGACGAGCAATGACGCGACGAGCCCCATGCGCCAGGACAGCCCGGGCAGAGCAGTGGGAGAGGGTCGCGGCGATGAAGTAGTGCGCGGCGGCTGCGGCGTGGTGCGTGAGTGTCGGGGCACGGCGGCACCATAGCGCGCGTGTCGCGGCTTGCGCTACAGCCATGCGAAAGGGTCAGGCACCCCGCAGGCGACGGGCAGCGGCCGCGGTATCATTCGGCGGTCGGTGGGCTGGCTCGGACATGGCCATGGAGCGACGCTCGTGCGCCCTGCTACACTATTTCGGTCTGGTTCCCCCCCGACCATCAGGCCGGTTCTTCCTTGGAGAGAGCCGATGTTGGAATGGCCGTGCACGCGCCACAGCCTCCGTCCGGGGGTGCGATGCGGGCCCGTCGATACCGGGAGGCCGTGGTCATGCGCCGTATCGTTGCGTGGCTGTACGCGGTTGTCTTGTTGCTGCCCGCCGGCGCGGCTCGCGCCCAATGGACCTGGGAGCCCATCACCGATGACGATCGCCAGCAGTCGGCGAGCACGGTCGATGCCAGCGCTGGTGCCGAGGCGCTTTTCCGGCGCATCAAGATCGAGGACTTGTTCAATGAGTCGAACTTCAAGTCGGTCCGGGACGAGTACATCCGGATCAAGGTGTTCACCCCGTTGGCCGCGAATGGGCTGACGCAGGTCCAGATCCCGTACGGCGACCGTGGTGTGCACATCACCGACGTCGCCGCGCGAACGATCCTCGCCGACGGTTCCATGTACGACGTCGCCGCCAAGGACATGAGGACCATCAATCTGGCGCGCAAGGAAGGCCGTGGTCTCAAAGCGCTGGCGTTTGCGATGCCCCGGTTGCAGGCCGGCGCGATCATGGAATACCGCTATCGCGTCACCATCGTGGACAATCTCACGGATGGCGCGGAGATCGACGTGCAGCTCCCCGTGCCGATCAAGCGCGCCGAGATCGACATCAAGCCGCTGGCGTTCTCCGCCTTCCGCCTGCAGATCATGCCGTATTCGTTGGTCGCCAATGTCCCGATGGATGCAGTGCTGGGCTGGTACAAGTGTGTCGCCGAGAACGTCAAAGGGCTGCCCGAGGAACCCTTCGGGCCGCTCGGCCGCCGCCGGCGCGGATTCCTGTTCGCGTACTACCTGAACGTCGAGAATACCGATCCCGACAAGTTCTGGGGTGGACTCGGAGCGGCGATCGCGGGTCGCGTGCCGCCGCAAGATGCCGGAAGTGCGGATGTGAAGGCGCTGGCTCAGGAGATCGCAGGCGATGCGACGGTCGACAGTCTGCAGCTGCAGCGTCTGGTGCGCTGGTGTAGGCGCGAGATCCGCCCCATGACCCCCGAAGAGTTCCTGCAACGCTGGCGCCGTACCGGCGGCAAGTTGAAGGTCTCCGAAGTGCTCGAGTCTCGCACGGGCACGGATTCCGATGCGGCACAAGCGCTGGCCTCGCTCGCAGGTGCACTCAGGATACGAGCCGATGTGGTGTTCCTCGAGTCGCGCTCGGGCATGCCGTTCCGGCGCGGCGTGCTCAGCCCATCACCGTTACTGGTGGCTGCGGTGCAGGCGTACGTTGGTGGCACCAGCCGGCTGTGTTCAGTGCGCGCCAAGGGTGTGGCATGGGACGAATTGCCATGGGATGCCGAGGGCATGAAGGGCATCGTGTGTTCGCAGGACTCCTCCGGGTTCATGACCGCGCAGGTCGCTGGACCCTCTCTCATGCAGCGGATCGCTCAGGCGACGGTCCACCCGAACGGCGACCTCGACGGCGCCATGACCCTGCGACTGGAACGGCACTGGGCGGAGGAGTGGTTCGACCGCCTGGCCGCCAAGGGCTCGCCGGACTCGGTGATCACGCAGCTCGTGCACTGGAACGCCGATGGGCCGAAACTCCGCGAGGTCAGCGCGCATGCATCGGGTGCGGACAGTGACACGGTGGTGGTGTCGGCGAAGTTCAGCTGGCCGGGCTACGCGACCGTGACCGAGAAGCGGATCTTGTTACAACCCGCCATCTGGTCTGCACGGCAACCGGCCACGTTCCCGGCGAAGACGCGCCAGACCTCGGTGGAACTGCCATTCGTGTGGTCCGAGCGGGACTCGGTGCAGTTCGAGTTGCCGGCGGGCTACAAGCTCGAGGGTGGTGACAGGCTCGAGCCATTCGAGGCGGAGCCGTTGCTCTGGCATTGGCTGGGCGTAGTGAAGGCGGAAGGCACGCTTCTCGAGTTCGTGCGCCGCATCCAGTGTGGCAGTTCGGAGCACCTGACTTACTCGCGGTCGAACTATCCCACGGTGAAGCAGGCGTTCGACGCTGTGGCAGAGCGGGATCAATACACTGTGACGCTGGCGAAGGTCCTGCCATGAGCCCCCTTTTCCGGGGCGGCATCCTCGTCAGCGTGCTGCTGTGCATGGCCGCGCGTGACGGAGTGGCGGCCAAGCCGCCCGCGTGGGTGATGCAGTTGACTGCGGCCGGGGCCGATTCGCTGGGCGGGGCGGCGCAGTTCCTGCTCGACGAGTCCCGCGTCGTCGTGCCTGATCATGGTCGCATTCAGGAGTACGAACGCGGCGCGGTCCTGGTGCGCGAGAAAGCGGGCGCGAGCGCCGCGAGGTGCGCGGTCTACTACGAGCGTGCGACCGCTGAGGTCAAAGTGCTGCACGCGTGGCTGCGGCATCCCAATGGCCATGTCGACGAGTTCGATCGTTCGGATGCACTCGATCAGGCGATCCTCGGGTCGGGAGCGCTGCTGAGCGACCAGCGGAGCCTGACCATCCGCGCTCCGGATGCGCCGGTCGGGGCGATCTTCGCGTGGGAGTCTGCGGTCGAGAGCGAACCTCTGGTGGCTCAGTGGCAGTGGCTATTCGGCTCGCCGTTTCCTTCGCGACACTCCCGCTTCGAGATCACGCTGCCCACGGACGCGGAAGTCGAGGCGGTGGGTGCGCCGGCATCGGTCGAGACCACGCATGACGGCAGCCGCTGGTCCTGGGAGATGCAGCACATCCCGGCGCTCGTGCGCGTGGCGCTCGGACCCGAACGTCCGGGTGCGGATCGCGTGCTTCGTGTCTCGGTGCGCACGAGGGACGGCCGCAATCCTGCGGGTGCTGCGTTCGCGCGCTGGAACGACGTCGGAGCGTGGTCGGAGCGGCTCACCGAGTCCCAAGCGCAGCTCGACGACGACTTGCGGGGCAAAGCGCGCGAACTCACTGCGGGGCTTCGCGACCCCTACGCGCAGGCTCGCGCCATCGGCGAGTTCGTGCAACGCACGAACTACGTGGCCATGAATCTCGGGCTTGGCCTCGGATTCGGATATCGTCCACGCCCCGCCGCTGAAGTGCTCCGCACCGGCTACGGCGACTGCAAGGACAAGGCGAATCTGATGCGCGCATTGCTGCGCGCGACAGGGCAGGAGGCGTGGCTGGTCGCGGTGTACTCCGGCGACCGTCACTACGTGCGCAGCGAGTGGCCCACGGTGCGCCAGTTCAATCACTGCATCGTGGCGATGCGGCCCCCGACGGGAACTCCCGCACAGGCCATCGATGCGTCGTCGTCGCTGGGACCGCTGATGTTCTTCGACCCCACCGATCCGTGCACGAGCTTCGGCGAACTTCCGCTCACGCTGCAAGGTTCGTATGGCATGGTGCAGAGCGCGCAGGTCAGCCAGCTCGTGCGCCTGCCCGTCGCTGGCGAAGGCACCTTTGGCGTGCAGCGGCGCGTTCGCGCCAGTCTGCAGGCCGACGGCGCGCTCGCCGGGGAGTGGGAGGAAGCCAGCCGCGGTTCTGCCGCTGCGCTCGACCGCTGTCTGTTGCGCGAGGGCAAGCTGGTACTGCGCGAGCGCGACCAGCGCACGCTCTCGGGTTCACGCGGAACCGCAGGCGTGACCGATTGGGCCGCACTCACGTCCCCGGATTCGCTCGTGATGCGCCGCCGCATCGGCATCCAGGTGCCGGGCTTCGCGCAGACCAGCGGCCCTCGCATCATGACGTTCGCGCCCTGTCTGATGTCCGGCACTTCGCGCCCGCCGCTCAGCGATTCGGCGCGCACGGAGCCACTCGATCTCGACGCGGAGTCGCTCGACGAGGAGGCGCGCTATCGAATACCTGACGGCTGGCTGGTCGACGAGATGCCGAAGCCGGAGCACATCGAGACGGAACTCGGAGCCGTCGATGCGACGTGGGCGATGGACGGGTCGGAGTTCGTGTATCGTCGACGCTGGCACACAAGCGCGATGCGATTGCCCGCGGCGCGCTATCCGGACGTGAGAGCGTTCTACGCGGACCTGCGACGTATCGAGCGCGCACGCGTGGTGCTGATCA
>JANNWR010000129.1:0-3067 GCA_031408715.1 bacterium | reverse complement strand
GGCGTGCTCGAACGGTTCGCGAACATCGATGATCTGCAGCGCTTCGCCGTCATCGATGCGGCGTTTGAGGTCGCGAGGACTGATCTCCGCACCCACGACGGGCGCGGCATGCGCACCGAACCCACAGAACTGCTCGTAGTCGATGAGCGCATGGATGGTCCGCGCATCACCGCACAGCGGGCACGCCGGGTCGCGCCGCAGCTTGAGCTCACGGAATGTCATCCCCCACGCATCGAACAACAGCAGCCGGCCGGCGAGCGACTCCCCACCGCCCAGGATGAGCTTGATCGTCTCGGTGGCCTGGATCGTGCCCACGATGCCGGGCAGCACGCCCAGCACGCCGCCCTCGGCGCAGCTCGGCACCAGGCCGGGCGGCGGCGGCTCAGGGTACAGGCAGCGATAACACGGCTGACCGGGCAGACCGAAGACGCTGGCCTGGCCCTCGAAGCGGAAGATGCTGCCGTACACATTGGGCTTGCCCAACAGCACGCAGGCGTCGTTCACCAGATAGCGCGTCGGGAAGTTGTCCGTGCCGTCGACCACGATATCGTAGTCGCGCAGGATCTCGAGCGCGTTTGCCGACGTGAGCCGCGTCTCGTAAGTGCGCAGGGTCACGTTCGGATTCACGTCGTGCAGACGATCGGCTGCCGACGCGATCTTGGGCCGGCCCACGTCTCGGGTGCCATGGATGACCTGACGCTGCAGGTTGGAGGCATCGACGTTGTCGAAGTCGACCAGGCCGAGCGTGCCCACGCCGGCCGCTGCAAGGTACAACCCGAGCGGCGCTCCGAGCCCGCCGGTGCCCACCACCAACACGCGCGCGGCCTTCAGCCGGCGCTGCCCCGCCATGCCCACTTCGGGCAGCACCAGATGACGGCTGTAGCGCACCAGTTCTTCGCGGGTGAGCTCAGGCAGCGGACGGATGGGCTCGGGGTCAGGCGATCTCATCGGTGACAGTCACTCCAGGGCCAGTCGGGTTCCGGCTGCTCCGCCGGTCAGTGCCGCGCATAGTACGCCAATCGTGCTAGCCTTCACCGCTCCACGACGCGAGTGCCCGCCGCCGTCCACCTCTGCCCCCTTCGAGGCTGCAAACGATGAATATCTGCATCGTCGGCGCCGGCGCGATCGGCGGGTTCTTCGGCACACGACTCGCCGCTGCGAATGAGGGCCGGGTCAGCGCGCTGGCACGTGGCGCCACGCTCGACGCCCTGCGCACGCACGGCTGGCGGCTGCGCCAGGCAGGCCAACTCCTGACCGCGCCGGCGCTCGCCTCCGACGACGCGCGCGAGCTGGGTCCGCAGGACGTCGTCATGATCACGCTCAAGGCACAGGTGCTGCCCGCGCTCGCTCCCGCGCTCCGGCCGCTCATCGGATCGGACACCGTGGTGTTGAGTGCAATGAACGGAGTGCCGTGGTGGTTCGCGCACGGCCGACCCGAGGTGGGCGGCGAGCCTCTCGCCACCGTCGATCCGGGTGGCATCACGGCCGCCGCCATCCCGTTCACGCACGTCCTGGGCGGCGTGGTGCACGCGGCAGCCTCGGCCCCCGAACCGGGGGTGTGCGAGCACCGCAATGGGCGCGGGCTCATCCTGGGGGAACCGACCGGTGGCACGAGCGCTCGCGCCGAACTCCTCGCCGCTCGCTTCAGCCGCGCGGGATTCGACGTCTCGCTGTCGCCGCACATCCGCAGCGACATCTGGTACAAGCTGTGGGGCAATCTGGTCGTGAATCCCATCACCGCGCTCACCGGCGCGACCAGTGACCGCATGCTCGCGGATCCACTCGTCCGTGCGTTCGCGTCCGCCGCTATGCTCGAGGCTGCGGAGATCGGCGCCCGCATCGGCGTGCGCATCGACCAGACGCCCGAGGATCGCCATCAGGTGACCGCCCGGCTCGGCGCGTTCCGCAGTTCGATGCTGCAGGACGCCGAAGCGGGCCGCACGCTCGAACTCGACGCCATCGTTGGCGCCGTGCACGAACTCGGAGAGCGTATGGGCGTCGCGACGCCGAACATCGACGCGCTGCTCGGGCTCACGCGGCTATTCGGGCGCTCGCACGGACTCTACCCCGAGGTGGGCTGAGGAATCCGGCAGAGACGCGAACGGGTGCCACCCCAAGCCAGGGCCGCACCCGTCGCGCGCTCTCCCCTCGCAGCGCTACTTCATCACCACGAAGCGCATCGATGACGACTCGCCAGCACGCTCGACGCGCACCATGTAGATACCGTTCGCCACCCGCGCGCCGCTGCGATCGGTGAGCGGCCAGTGGAGCTGCTGACGGCCAGCGGCGAACCGTGCCCGGCTGCTGAACACCTCACGCCCCAGCACGTCGAACACCGCCCAGCTCACGTCGGCGTCGGTCGCGGTCTCGAGCGTGAACTCCACGCTGCGGCGGCTCGGGTTCGGGAACGCGTTGGCCAGCGACAGTCCCGGCGACGACGAGCGTCCCCCGACGGCGAGCACGCCAGTCTGGAATTCGATGGCACCGCGATCTCCGAAGCTCACCGGGCCGTCGCCGGTGTCGGGGGTACCTGGTGCATCGAATCTTGCCCGGCCCTCGGCGTCGGTCACCTCCCAGCCCGCGACCGAACTGCTGCCAGCGTCGATCGCCGGAGACTCCGGGCGCAAGTGGAAGTCGCCATTGCCGCCATCGACGAAGCGCGGATCGGCAGCGAACGTGTGCAATCCGATCCCGGTCGCCGACCGGAACGCCGACACACTGGCGTAGATGTCGAGCCCATACTTGACCGGCGCGGCTCCGAGAGCGTTCCACAGGATGTTGTAGTCCGCGCTGAAACCGGCCGTGGAGCTGGAGTCCACCAACAGGCAATAGGTGTTCACCGTGATCCCGGGGTTGTACGCGATGCAGTTGTAGATCCGCGTTCCCGTGGCATCCCCTTCGACCGAGAACCCCTCGTGCAAGTTGTTGTACGCCACGTTGCCGATGAGCACGGTGCCCGTCGCGTAGAGCTGCGCGAAGCCGTGGTCGCCGTTCGACCACGACATGTTCTGGCGCACGATGTTGTCGTTGGAGCCCGTCTGCACCTCGATGCCGCTGTCCTGGTTGT
>JANNWR010000128.1:0-3405 GCA_031408715.1 bacterium | reverse complement strand
CATTATGCCGCACGCCGGATTATGCCGAGTCTCTCGCGGCAGGGGCGATTCAGCAAGGGTTTCCAGCCTTTCGCTGCTTGAACCACGCGGCATATTCCGGCGTCCTCTTCCCGGGCGACTCATCCCGAGCCCGCCCAGGAGGAGGCGACCATGTCACCAGATTACGTCGGGTCGGTCACGGCACGGCGATTGTCCGCCGGTCTCTTCGCGCAGCACGTGGCCAGTTACGTCCGAGCGCTCCGCGAGCAGGGCTTCGGTGCAGCGGGCATCCGCATGAAGCTCACGATCGTGGTCCAGTTCGTACGCTGGTTGGTACGACACAGGTTCCCACTGGAGGTGGTGGACGAGGCGCGTGTCCGCGAGTTCCTTCGTGCTCGGCGTCGTCGATACGCGTCGGCGTCGGCAGCAGCCGCCACGACGCGGCATCTGCTGCGGCACTTGCGAGCCACCGCGGTTGTCCCTGGCCTGCCGACCCCGTCGCCCCGCGGAGCAGCGGCTCGCGTCGAGGCAGCCTACGCCGAGTACCTTCGCCGCGAACGAGCGTTGGTTGACCTGACGATCGATGCCTACCTGGGCCTTGTCCGGCCCTTCATCAGTAGGCGCGGTGCGCCCCACGCGCGCTCCCTCGCGCGTGTCGACGCGAAGGCAGTGACGCAGTTCGTTGTCCAACAAGCGCGATGTCTGGGACCGGGCCGCACAAAGCTGTTGGTGACCGCACTGCGGTCGCTGTTGCGATTCCTGTACGTCACAGGACGGGTGTCGAAGGATCTCACGCGGTGCGTGCCGAGGGTTGCAGACTGGCGTCGCGCGGGATTGCCGAAGTACATCCCTGCAGCCGACGTGCAGCGCCTCATCCGCAGTTGCGACCGACGACGCCATGCGGGGCGGCGTGACTACGCGATGCTGCTCATCATCGCCCGACTCGGGCTGCGCGCCTGTGAAGTCGTACGGCTGACCCTCGACGATCTCGACTGGAAGGCTGGCGAGTTGCTCGTCCGCGGCAAGGGCTCCCGGATCGACCGCTTGCCGCTACCATCCGAGGTCGGCGACGCACTGGTGGCCTATCTGCGTGATGCGCGGCCACACGGCGCCTCCCGGCAGGTATTCCTCTGCGCACGCACCCCGCGGCGAGGGTTGTCGAACTCGTCAACCGTGTCGACGATCGTACGACGCGCGATCGAGCGCACCGGCCTTCTCACGCCGAGTCGAGGGGCACACCTGCTGCGCCACAGCCTCGCCACCACACTTCTGCGACGAGGTGCGCCTCTCGCCGAGATCGGTTCGCTCCTGCGCCATCGTAGTCCCGACACCACCCTCCTGTACGCGAAGGTCGATCTGCCGCCCATGCGTGAGATTGCGCTCCCCTGGCCAGGAGGTGCGGCATGAACACGCTCCGCAGTGCTGTGGATGACTACCTGGAGCTACGCCACACCCTCGGCTCCAGGTTGGATGGGCATGCGTCCCTGCTGCGTGGGTTCGCACGGTTCCTCCAACGACAGCATGCCTCGCATGTCACGACGGCACTTGCCCTGGAGTGGGCCTGCCAGTCGACTGCGGCCCAGCCTTCTGAGCGGGCGAGGCGGCTCAGCGTCGTGCGCCGCTTCGCGCTGCATCACAGCGCCACCGACTCGCGCACCGAGGTCCCACCCGCAGACCTCCTGCCGTATCGGCCCGCGCGCCGCTTGCCCTACCTGTACTCGGACAAGGAAGTGAGTCGGCTGCTGCGTGCCACCCGAGGGCTGCGCTCCTTCGACGGGCTGCGCGCCGCTACCCAAGCGACCCTGATCGGCCTTCTCGTCGTGACCGGCTTGCGGATCAGCGAAGCGCTCGCCCTGGATGATGCCGACGTCGACCTTACCGAAGGTGTGCTCACCATCCGCCGGAGCAAGTTCGGCAAGTCACGCCTCGTGCCGGTCCATCCCTCGACCGCCCGCGCCCTGCGGTGCTATCGACAGAAGCGCGACCGGATTCATCCCAAGCGGGCCACGGTCAGTTTCTTCTCGGGCGACCGCGGTCGCCGGCTGACGAAGTGGGCGGCGCGCTGGACGTTCGTCCGATTGTCTCATCAGGTCGGGTTGAGAGGGCCGTCCGATAGTTTCGGTCCACGCTTGCATGACTTCCGCCACCGCTTCGCGGTCACCACACTCCTGGGCTGGTACCGAGACGGCGTCGATGTCGAGCAACGGCTACCTACGCTCTCCACGTTCCTCGGCCACCGCCACGTGACGGACACCTACTGGTACCTGACTGCCGTGCCGGAGTTGTTGCGCTTGGCCACCGAGCGCATCGAGGCACATGCGAAGGTGTCATCATGAGCGCGCCCGTACGGATCGCGGGCCCACTCGAGGCGTTCTTCACCCGACGCCTGCTGCGCGAACAAGGTGTCAGCCCGAACACCATCGCCTCCTACCGGGACACCTTCCGACTCCTGCTGGGTTTCGCCCAGCGTCGACTCGCCAAGCCACCCTCTGAACTCACCATCGCCGAGCTCGATGCGCCGTTCATCGGCGCATTTCTCGATCACCTCGAGCGTGACCGCCACAACGCGACGCGGACGCGCAACGCCCGGCTCGCCGCGATTCATGCGTTCTTCCGCTATCTCGCGCTGAACGAGCCCTCGAACGCGGCCGGCATCCAGCGCGTACTGGCCATGCCGACCAAGCGGTGTCCTCGCCGGCCCGTCGACTTCCTGAACCCGGCGGAGATGGCCGCCCTGCTCGCGGCGCCGGACCGCGCGACATGGATCGGTCGCCGTGACCACGCACTCCTGCTTCTCGCCTTGCAGACCGGCCTGCGAGTCTCCGAACTCGTCGGCCTGCGCTGCGAGGACCTCGTGATCGGACCCTCGGCGCACGTGCACTGTCGCGGCAAGGGACGAAAGGAACGCTGCACGCCACTGCGTCGTGATGCGGTGCGTGTCCTGCGCGCCTGGATGCACGAGGGCAGAGGACGACCCGAGAGCCCCTTGCTACCCAGCGTGCGCGGCACCCCGCTGAGTCGCGACGCCGTTGCCTACCTCATCGCTCGTCACTCGGCTACCGCGAGGCGTCAGTGCCCGTCTCTTGCGAAGAAGCGGCTCTCCGCTCACGTCCTCAGGCATTCGACGGCAATGACTTTGCTGAGAAGTGGGGTCGACCGATCGGTCATCGCGCTCTGGCTCGGCCACGAGTCGATGGAGACCACACAGACCTACCTCGACGCGGACCTCGCCCTCAAAGAGAAAGCCCTTGCTCGCACGGAGCCGCTTGCGCAAAGGCAGCGTCGCTTCAAGCCTGACGATCGGTTGCTGGCGTTCCTCGGCAGGCTCTGATTATGCCGAGTTCGTCACCCGGACATCCGCGAGATCCGCCCGAACTCGGCCACTTCTCCGGCCTGATGCGGCATAATCCGGCGTGCGGCATAATG
>JANNWR010000127.1:0-19637 GCA_031408715.1 bacterium | reverse complement strand
CGTGGTCTCGACTCCCTGCCCGCGACCGGCGCGCCGAGCGGCACTTCGCGTTCGCTCTCATCGCGGACTCGCGGGGACTCGGCCGGACGCGCCAGCACGAGTTCGCCATTCACCTGAGCGACCTCGGCCAAGCGGCCACGGCCATTGTAGTTGGACGACATGGCAGAACCATACGCCCCGGCATCGAGCAAGGCCAACAACGCACCGCTTGTGAGCGCCGGCAACGGCACCGAATGCGCGAACTGGTCCGAGGACTCGCACACCGGCCCGACGATGTCGGCCGCGCTCCAGTCGGCGGGGATCGACCGCACGCCGAGCGCACCCGTGCCCCGGTCCACCCGCGCTGTCTCGGGCTCGCCGGTCGGTCCGGTGGAGCCACCCGACACGACCGCGCCATCCGCATCGGGCTGCCCGCAGGCCACCAACAGGATGCGATGGTGTGCCCCGTAGAGCGCCGGGCGCAGCAGGTCGTTCATGCCCGCGGCCAGGACGACGAAGCGGTGTGCGCCGTCGGCGTCGTCGCGGTGCTTGTCCCACAGCACTTCGGAGACAAGTGTTCCGGCCGGCCCGACCAACCACCGTCCGGGCTCGAAGCACCAGCGCACTGCACCGGCCCCCGGCAACGCGGCGATCGCGCGTGCATAGCCGGCCAGGTCGAGCGTCGCGCCGGAGCCGGCATAGTCGATCGCGAAACCACCGCCCAGATTGATGCTCGAGACCTTGGCGCCACGTCGCGCCGACTCGGCCGCCAGCTCCAGCGCGCTGCGCGCCGCAGCGAGCAATGGCTCAGCCGAATCCACCTGCGAGCCGACGTGCAGGTGCAACCCTTCGACCGTCAGGTGCGGCCATCGCGAACGCGCCGCCAACACTTCGAGTGCCTGCTTCGCCGACATCCCGAACTTGCTGTCACTGTGGCCGGTGGCGATGTGTCGATGGCCGCCGGCGATGATCCCGGGATTGACGCGCAGTGCGACCTCGAGGCGCTTGCCGTTTGCGGCCGCTGCGTGCTCGAGTAGCTCGAGTTCGCCGGGCTGGTCGGCGCTCACGCAAGCCACGCCATGCTCGGCCGCCCATGCTGCTTCTTCGGGCGTGCGACCGTTTCCCGACAGCGTGCGGTGGGCGTCGTCGAAGCCGGCGGCGCGCGCCAGCTCGAGTTCGCCCAGCGAACCGGCGTCGGCGTGCAATCCCGCTTCGCGCATCACCCGAGCGACAAGAGGCAAGCTATTGGCCTTGAGCGCGTAAGCGATTCTCGGCTTGAGCGGGGACAAGGCGCTCACCAGCTCGATCGCATGTGCGCGGATGAAGTCGGCGTCGTAGAACCAGAACGCTCGCGAGCACGGTGCGATGGCATTGAGCGCGGCGTGCGCGCGAGCGAGAGCGCGCGCGTCGGTGGCCGCGTTCATGAGTGCGCGCCGCACGCGGGCGCGCCAGCCGAATGTGCGGCGCTCGCCCTCACGCGATACTCCCGTGCACGAGGAGCCGGCCTGCCTCGGCCAGTTCGTCCGGTGTGTTCACGTTGAGCCACGCCTCGAGCCCGCCCGGGAGTCCCGCCAACTGCTCGGGACCGACCACGACCGGGTCGAGCGCCAGCACCGCGCGTGTGACCGAGCGCTCCCCGGCCCGCAGCGATTCTGCAAGCGGTAGGAACGCCCGCGGGGCGAACCAGGCCGCGAGCGGCTGCGGGATCCCGCCCGGGGCCGGCACCACCGCGAGCGCGTCGCCGCGCAGCGCACGCAAGGCAGCCAGCGTGGCGGCGGTCACGAGCGGCAGGTCGACTGCCAGCACCAGTGCTTCTTCGAATCGGCGCGAGCCGAGCCCGGCGATCATGCCCGCGAACGGGCCCTGCGCACCCGGCATGTCGGTAACGCGCTGGGCGCCGGGCACGGGCAGCGTCACGTGCGCCGGTGCGACCACGATGACCGGATCGGTGAGCGCTTCGAGTGTGGCGAGGGCGCGCGCCAGCAACGTGCGCCCACCGCAGTCCGCGAGCGCTTTGGGACGCTCGCCGCCCAGTCGCGAGCCCTGCCCGCCGGCCAGCAGCACACCCAGCGTGCGCGTGGGACGCGTGCTCATCTAGTAGCCCGCCCGCTTGTCGACCACGTTGTGCAGTGGCTCACCCGCGACGTAGCGCCGCAAGTTCTCGATGAACTGCAGCATGGCGCGCTCCCAATAGCGCGGGCCAAGGCCCGAGATGTGTGGGGTCAGGATCACTTCCGGAAGGTCCCACAACGGGCTCGTCTTGGGCAGCGGTTCTTCTTGGAACACGTCGAGCGCCGCCCCCGCGAGCCTGCCGGAACGCAACGCGTCCACGAGCGCGGCTTCGTCGGCGAGCGCGCCGCGGCCCAGGTTCACGAAGCGCGCGCCGGGCTTCATGCGTGCGAACTCGGCCGCGCCGAACATCCGTTCGGTCGCGCTCGTGTGCGGCGCGACCACCACCACGAAGTCCGATTGCTCGAGCATGTCGTGCAGTCGCGATACCGGCCACTGTGCATGCGCCGGCGCGGGCTCGGCCGCCGGATGCTGGCGCACCGCGAGCACGCGCATACCGAGTGCGCGGGCGCGCGTCGCCAGCGCGCCGCCGATCGCACCCAGGCCGACAAGCCCGAGCGTCGCGCCACCGAGCGTGCCGAAGCCGCGGGTGCTCATGTCCTCCTGCGCCCACACGCGCGAGCGCTGCGCGTCGCGTGCGTGGTGCAACTGCCGGACGAACGCCAGCATCATGCCGAGCGCGTGCTCGGCCATGGCGTCGGCGTGCAGCCCGCGGGCGTTCGTGACCACCACGTCGCTCTCGACCAGCGCCGGGAACAGCACATGTGTCGCACTGGCCGCGGTCGAGTGGATCCAGCGCAGCTTTCGGGCGGCTGCCAGGTTCTCGGGGCGCACGAGGAAGCCGAGGACGACATCGGCCTCGGGCAGAAGCGCTTCGGCCTCCGCGCGCGTCTCGGGGCAGTGCACCTGGACACCGGGTACGGCTGCAGCCAGCCCCGCCGCCAGTTCGCGCGGCAGGTTCCAGACACCGGTCGGGTAGCGCACCCATTCGATGACGCGCAAGGCAGGCTTCGCGGAGTTCGCAGGCATGGCGCGGCATCGTGCCACACTCGGGCCGCTCCTGCCGGTGCTGGCTCCGGGCCGCCTTGCAACACCTGTCGGGTGGCGTTTACTCTCGCCCGTCCGTCACCGGGTACACCTTCATGCCTCGAGGAGGCTCGATGAGCCTGCGCCGTTCCGTCGCCGCCGCTGTGGCCGTGGCGACCATCTCGCTCGCGTCTGCTGCCTGGGGCTCGCCCTGGGCGCTCAAGCCGGGCGAGTTCTACTCCGAACTTTCAGGCAGCGTCTTCGCGGCGCGCTCTTACTACGACAACGTCAATGAAGCGCGCACCGCACTCGGTGGCGTGCTCCAGCAGCGGGTGGTGCGCTCGCACACCGAGCTGGGGTGGAAGAAGCGCACCTCGGTCTGGTTCGACGTGCCCTACGTGAGCCGCACGTGGGTGTCCGGCGGCAGCAACGCGACCTCGACGGGCCTCGGCGACTTCGAGTTCGGCATGCGCCGCGGCATGCACCTCGGCAAGGCCCCGATCGCGCTCAACCTTGGTTGGACGACCCCGCTCGGCGGCAACCGCCGGCTCTTCCCCGGCACCGGTGGTGAAGGCGGCTTGAATGGCGCGGCGCTGCCGTCGCTGGTGAATCGCTCGGGCCGCGACACGAGCTCGTTCCTGTCGACCGGACTGCAGACGCTGTCGGCATCGCTCGATCTGGCGGGCACCGTCGGCAAGCGCTCGTACTACACGCTCGCGGGCGGCTATCGCACGCGCTACCTCACCATCGGAGCGCGCTCCAGCGACGATCGCTATGCGGACTTCGCCACGGGTGGCGCTTCGCTCGGCATCTGGCTGTCGCCGAACCTGCTCGTCACGGGCCAGTTCGCCGGCGAGTGGCAGGTTTCGCAGGGCGACTTCTATGACCGCAGCTCCACGAAGATCGTGGGCAAGAACGGCCCCGAGCTGCAGTCGGTGAGCCTGCGCGCGGGCGAGCGCTTCACGTATCGCATCGACGACAAGATGGATGTGTTCGCGGGCTCGTGGCACAACCCGTCGGGCAAGAACACGCTGCACGCCGATGAGTTCTACTTCGGCATCGCCTGGAAGCAGACCGCGCTCGACAAACTGGCCGGCTCGCTCGGCGGTACCAAGGCGCACTGACGTCGCGGGCCGGCGGAACACCGCCGGCCCGCCCATCCGCTCCGCGCAGCACCCCGCTCCACCGAGGGTCCGCCGCGCCGGAGCGACCGAGGGCAGGAGCCACGATCCCCAGCCACCTCGCACGACTGCTCCGCTCGGCCGAGCGCTATCGCAGCGGCCTGCTGTGGGGCATCGCATGCGTGGCGTGCGCGAACATCTTCCAGCTGGCGCAGCCGCAAGTGCTGCGCTACGCCATCGACGACCTGTACAAGGGTGTGACCGCCGAGAAACTGGGGCGTTACGCCCTGCTCGTCATCGGCATCTCGATCATGGCCGGGCTGTTCCGGTTCGGCATGCGGCACTGGGTCATCGGCATCTCGCGCCGCATCGAGTTCGATCTGCGCAACGACCTGTTCGCGCACTTGCAGCGCCAGCCGCTCGAGTGGTTCCAGGGCCGGCGCACGGGCGAGCTCATGTCGATCGCCACCAACGACATGGCCGCGGTGCGCATGATGGTCGGCCCGGCGGTCATGTACACCGTGAACACGCTCACGGTGGGTCTGCTGTCGGTGTCGTTCATGTTCGCCATCGACGCGCGTCTGGCCGCGCTGTCGCTGCTGCCGCTGCCGCTGGTGTCGCTGTCGGTGTGGTGGTTCGGCGACCGCATCCACCGCCGCTTCGAACAGGTGCAGGAGCGCATGGCGCAGTTGTCGGCGCAGGTGCAGGAGAACCTCGCTGGTCTGCGCGTCGTGCGCGCGTTCGGCGCCGAGGACCGCGAGGCGGCGCGCTTCGACCACCTGAGCGAGCACTACCGGCGCGGGCACCTGGACCTCATCAAGGTGTCGGGTGTGTTCCAGCCCTCGCTGGCGTTCTGGAGTGGCGTCGGCGCGGTGCTCGCCATCTGGATCGGCGGCCGCTCCGTGATCACCGGGCACATCACGCTCGGGCAGTTCGTGGCGTTCACCTGGTACCTGACCATGCTCAACTGGCCGATGATCGCGTTGGGCTGGGTCATCAACATCTTCCAGCGCGGCTCGGCGTCGTTCGGCCGCATCCACAAACTGCTCGAGGAAGTGCCGGTCATCGACACGGTACCGGGTGCGAGCCGGCCGGATGGTCCGAGCACTGGCCACCTCGAGTTCCGCGGGCTGACCTTCACGTATCCGGGCGCGGCACGCCCGGCGCTTCGCGGGCTGTCGTTCGAGGCGGCGCCGGGCACGACCGTCGCGCTGGTGGGACGCACGGCCTCGGGCAAGAGCACGGTGCTGTCGCTGGTGCCGCGGTTGTTCGACGCGCCGAGCGGCACGGTGTTCCTGGACGGTCACGACATCCGCACGCTGGACCTGCCGTGGCTGCGCGCGCAGATCGCCAGCGTGCCGCAGGAACCGTTCCTGTTCTCGGCCACGCTGGCCGCGAACATCGCCTACGGCGTGCCGCTCGAGGACCGTGACGCGATCATGCGCGCCGCGGGAGTCGCACACCTGGCGACCGATATCGCCAGCTTCCCGGCCGGCTTCGACACGCGCGTCGGCGAACGTGGCATCACGCTGTCGGGCGGCCAGAAGCAGCGCACCGCGATCGCGCGCGCGATCCTGCGCGACGCCCCCATCCTGCTGCTCGATGACTGCCTGTCCAACGTCGACACGCACACCGAAGAGGCCATCCTGGGCGAGCTGCGCGGCGAGATGCGCCGGCGCACGACCTTGTTGGTGTCCCACCGCGTGAGCACGGTGCGTGACGCCGACCTGATCCTGGTGTTCGAGCATGGCGAGGTGGTGGAACGCGGCAAGCACGCCGAACTGCTGGCGCTCGACGGGCACTACGCGGCCCTGCACCGCGCCCAGCAACTCGAAGAGGAGATCGCCGCGTCATGAGCACCGGCGACCTGGAAGACGGCGCCAACGGCCGCGTCTACGACCACCGCCTGGCGCGGCGGTTGTTCGCCTACCTGCGCCCGTACCGCATGCAGGTCGCTTGGGCGGTCGTGGTGACGCTGGCGGCGGCAGCGGTGCAGTTGGCCTACCCGTGGCTCATGAAAGAGGCCATCGACCTCGGCATCCGCCACCGCGACACGTACGTGCTCGACCGCATCGCGCTCGCCTACCTGGCCGCGCTGGCCATGGGCTTCGGGCTCGGCTACCTGCAGACGCAGATCATGCAGCGCGTCGGCCAGAGCCTGATGCGCGACCTGCGCGCGCGCATCTTCCGCCACCTGCAGCAGCTCCCGGTGTCGTACTTCGACCGGCAGCCGGTCGGCCGGCTGATGACCCGCGTCACCAACGACGTCGATGTCATCAACGAGATGTTCACCGCCGGGATCGATGCGCTGTTCGGCGACCTGTTCATCCTGATCGGCATCGTCATCATGATGGCGCGGCTGAATGTCGAGTTGCTGGTGGTGACGTTCTCCGTACTGCCTCTGATGGTGCTGCTCACGCTGACGTTCCGCACGAAAGTGCGCGGTGCCTTCCGCGCGGTCCGCACCTGTCTCGCCCAACTGAACGCGTTCCTGAACGAGAACCTGGGTGGCATGAGCACGGTGCAACTGCTCGGCCGCGAAGCACGCAACCTCGCGGAGTTCCGCGACGTCAACGCCGGCCATCGCGACGCCAACCTGCGCGCCAACCAGTACCACGCGGTGTTCTTCCCGCTGCTCGAACTGGTGAGTGCCATGGCACTGGCGCTGATCGTCTGGTACGGCGGCCGCCAGGTCATGTGGACGGGCATCACGCTCGGCACTCTGGTGGCGTTCATCCAATACACGCAGCGCTTCTTCCGGCCGCTCTCGGACCTGTCCGAGAAGTACGGCATCCTGCAGCAGGCCATGGCCTCGGCCGAGCGCATTTTCGAATTGCTCGACACGCCGGTGGACCCGGCCGCGGTGCCGCTCACGGCGCACGGCGGGGACTCGGCAGCCGTGCTCGCCATCGGGCCGGCCGCCCCGGGCACCGCCGTCGCGGTCGCGGATCGGCGCGAGGTGACCGTGGGCGACCCCGCAGCTGCCAGTCCCGGCGTGCGAGTGGAGTTCGACCACGTCTGGTTCGCCTACCAGGGCGAACAGTGGGTGCTGGAGGACGTGTCGTTCGTGGTGGCACCCGGCGAGCGCGTGGCGGTGGTCGGGGCGACGGGTTCCGGCAAGACCACGCTCACCAGCCTGCTCCTGCGCTTCTACGCCCCCCAGCGCGGCCAGATCCGCGTCGACGGCCGGAACATCGCCGACTGGGACCCGGTCGCGCTCCGCCGCCGTATCGGGCTCGTGCTGCAGGACGTGTTCCTGTTCTCGGGCACGGTCGAGGGCAATCTCACGCTGGGTGACCCCGCGATCACGTGGGAACGCGCGCATCGGGCGGTCGCCGAGGTCAACGCCGAGGCGCTGGTCGCCAACCTGCCGGGCGGTTTCGGGGCCGAAGTGCGGGAGCGCGGCGCGACGCTCTCGGCGGGCGAGAAGCAACTGCTGGCGTTCGCGCGCGCGCTGGCCCGCGACCCCGAGTTGCTGGTTCTCGATGAGGCCACCTCGAGTGTCGACACACACACCGAGCGCCTTATCCAGACGGCGTTGCGCCGTCTGATGTCGGGGCGCACGTCGCTGGTGATCGCGCACCGGCTCTCGACGATCCACGATGTCGACCGCATCGTGGTACTCCACCATGGTCGTATCCGTGAGTCCGGAACCCATGTGGAGCTCATCGCCCTGGGTGGTCTCTACCACCGGCTGGTGCAGCTTCAGTATCTCGGAGCTCCCCCGGGACCATTGCCAGATCCCAGCGCGGCTGCCTGAGCGGACCACTTGTATTGCAGGACGCAACACCGCCTGCGAAAAAGTCGGTAAGCGCGGTCGCATGGTGTTCGATGGGCGTTGACGTCGCCCCCCCATCTTACTAAACTCTGTTGTGTCACTCCGCTCTCCCTCTCTCTCTCTCCGGAGGTGACTCATGCAGTTGGGTCGTAAGATCCGTGACTTGCGGCTGCGCCGCGGTCTCACGGTACAGCAGTTGGCAGAAGCCACAGGACTCTCGAAAGGTTTCGTGAGTCAGGTGGAGAATGGCCGCACCTCTCCGTCGCTCGCAACGCTCTCGGATCTGGCCAAGTCGCTCGAGACTTCGGTCGCCTATCTGGTGGTCGAAGAGGACCAGGTCCCTTATGTCGTGCGCCGTACTGAGCGCCCGCACATGAGCGTCAATGGCAACACCTCGCGCGTCGAGGTGATGTCCGCGCAGCCCCGTCGCAATCTCGAACTGCTGCACGCCGAACTCCCTCCGGGAGTCGCGATGAGCGACAAGCGTCACTTCCACCACGGCGAAGAAGTCGTGCTGTGTCTGGAAGGCCGCGTGAGCCTCACGTGTGGCGAGCATGTCGTCATCCTCGAAACCGGTGATTCCTGCCACTTCGATGGACGCGTGCCGCATTCGCTCGAGAACGCGGGGGACCTCACCGCCCGCATCCTGATCGCCCTCACGCCGGCTGCTTTCGAGCCGTTCATGCGGGCCCGGGGTGAAGGCACCAACGGTCACACGGTGGATACCGCCATCCTCGATACGGTCGGCTGAGCTTCAGCTCGTAGCACGAAGCAATCATCACAAGCAGCTGAAGAGGCGGCGCCCCCCCACGGGTCGCCGCCTTCTTCGTGCGCGGACCGCCAGTCTCCTCGGCGCCGCGCGGCGCCGCATGCGCGCACCACCGGGAACGTGGCGGCGCGACGGGTGAGTTTCGCGCCGAGCCTCCGCGTGGCATTGTGTCCCTTCGCTCCGCTGGGTGGACCGGCTGGCGCGTGGACGTCACCACGGACGGGAGGCGGCTTCAGGATGTTGGACCGGATCACGGCCATGCTGTCAGGGGCGCTCTCGGCGTTCGTGGGCGCCGTCCGCGACTTCCGCGACGCCGCGCGGTTGTTCTCGCGACCGGCACGGCTCTATCTGGGTGCCGAGTTCCTGATGTGGACGGCGCACGGCATCTTCGGCGTGCTGTTCAACCTCTACCTGGTCGAGGCCGGCGCCAGCGAAGTGCTGGTCGGACGCGCCATCGCCGCGAGCGCGATCGGCATGGTGGTGGCGGCACTGCCCGCGGGCTGGCTGGCCGATCGTTGGGGGCGCCGCCGCACGCTCATGCTGGGGGCGGTGCTGGAAGGTGTCGGCCACCTGCTGCGCGCCAGCTCGACCGACCCGGGACTCGTCCTGGGAGCGGGCTTCGGCGCCGGCATCGGCCAGTCGCTGTTCCAGATCGCGGCCGCGCCGTTCCTGAGCGAGCACTCCACACCGCGTGAACGCACGCACTTGTTCAGCGCGTTCTTCGCGAGCGCTCTGCTCGCGGGCGTGTTCGGCAACGCGCTGGGCGGCGCATTGCCGGTGTGGGCGCGCGCGCTGGTCCCTGGACTGACGCTGTTCTCGGCGTATCGCGTGGTGCTCGTGATCGGATGGCTCTGTGCCGCCGCAGCGGCCCTGCCGCTGTTGGGCCTGCGCGGATTGGTCGAGACCCGACAGCGCGCCGACGCCCCGGCATTGCCCGCGCACGAGACGCGCAAGCTGGCACCCATCGCGCTCAACGCCCTGCTCATCGGCTCGGGCGCCGGGCTCGTCATCCCGTTCATGAACCTGTACTTCAAGCACCGGTTCGCATGCACGAGCGCGCAGATCGGCACGTTCTTCAGCATAGCGCAGGTGTTCACCGCGCTCGCCACGCTCGCGGCCCCCGCGCTGGCGCGGCGCTTCGGCAAGCTGCGCACCGCGGTCGCCTCGGAGCTGCTGTCGCTGCCGTTCCTGATCACGCTCGGGCGCGAGCAGAACCTGAGCGTGGCCGTGGGCGCGTTCTGGCTGCGCGCCACGTTCATGCAGGCGTCCACGCCGCTGCTGCAGGCGTTCGTCATGGAAGTACTGCCGCCCGAACTACGCGCGCGTTCGACCAGCTTGAACAACATGCTGTGGAATCTGGGTTGGGCGTTGAGCGCCACGCTCGCCGGCACCATCATCACCCGCTTCGGCTATGACGTGCCGTTCTACCTGACCGCCGTGCTCTATGCGACCGCGGCGCTGACGTTCTATCGCGCGTTCCGCGGCACACGCGAGCTGCCCGCCCAGGAACTGCGGCTGTCCGAGGAAGCCAAGGGCCTGCGCGGCGACGGCACATCCACCGATTGAGGGAGCGCACTCGCGGAAGTGGCGCACCCAGCGGCAAGCGCTATGATGCGCGCGGGCTCCCGGGATGGGGTCCGACCCCGGAGGGATCCATGGGACGACTACTCCTCTTGCTGCTCGTCGTGGGCGCGGCCTGGTACGGCTGGAACAAGCAGGACGTGTGGCGCGATCGCGGGACGCACGAGATCATCGCGCTCAACCGGTCCGGACGCGCGGTCGAACGACTTCGTATCCACATCGGTAGACAGACGTTCGCGATGGAGGCGATCGAGAACGGGGCCAGCGGCAAGCTTCCGCTGCGCTGCGAGCATGATGGCGTGTTCCGCCTGGAGTGGCTGGTTCGCGGCATCGACGGCGAGAAGCACTGGCAGGGCGGCGGCTTCACGGCTGGCCCGGTGCTGATGCGCCACCGCTTCGAGTTCACGAGCGGCTACGGCGTCATCTGGTCGAGTGAGCTGAAGCCCGAGCGACGCGGTCGGCGCGGGGGGCGCGGGGACTGAACGCCACGGCCGGGCGCGCGGCGCGCCCGGGCCAGCGATCGGCCGCCACGAGACGACTTCAAGCCGGCACGGATCCGCCCTCGAGTGCCGCAGGACCGCGGCGGATCTTGCCCGTGGTCGTCTTCAGGAACTCGGCTTTTCGCACATGCACCTTCTTGACGCGCTTGTAAGGCGCCAGGGCCTCGCAGCGCAGCTCGATCTCGGCCTTGAGCACGGCCGCGATGTAAGCATCGTCGCAGGTCTTCCCCTGGGATTGCGCATGGGCCTCGAGCGCGGGCAAGTTGGGATAGATATGGGCGTGCACTTCTTCCCGCTCGCTGCGGGCGTCGCGGCCGCCGACCACGACGATCTCGAGCACATAGGGCGAGTTGATGAGCTGGACCTCGATCTCCTCGGGGTAGATCTTCTTGCCTGCGGCGGTCGCGATCATGTTCTTGAGCCGCCCCGTGATGCGCACGCGCCCATCCGGCTGCACGCGGCCCAGGTCGCCGGTGTGAAACCAGCCGTCGCGGATGACTTCAGCCGTCATCTCGGGCTTCCGCCAGTAGCCGAGCATGATGTTCGGGCCGCGCACGGCGATCTCGCCGTCGCCCTCGGTGTCGGGCTCGTGGATCTTGACCTCGATACCCGGCATGGGCCAGCCCACCGCACCCGGCGTCGGGTGCGGCGGACGGTTCGCGCACACCACGGGCGAGGTCTCGGTCAGGCCATAGCCCTCGAGCATCGGCCAGCCGAAATCGATGTAGCGCCAGAACACCGAGGGCGCGAAGGGTGCGGCCCCGGTGACGAACATGCGCAGCCGGTCGAGCCCGGCCTTTTTTCGCAACGGCCGCACTAGCGTGCGGCCGACGCGCATGCCGGTCAGCTTGCGCGTCCAGCGCGACAGCCCGAGCAGCGTGCGCGCGAACAGACGTGCGGGCAGTGGGGCGTCGTCGATGCCCTTGTCGATCGCGGTCATGAGCTTCTCGTAGAGCAATGGCACGCCGATGAACAGCGTCGCGCCGCTCGAAGCCATGTCCTCGCGCAGCTCACGTGACGCCAGTCCGCGTGCGTAGCACACGCTCGCGCCCACGCGCATGGGGCACAACAACCCGCCCGTCGATTCGAAGGTGTGGTGCAACGGCAGGATGCTCAGGAACCGGTCGGACTGCCCGAACTCGAACGTGCGCGCCACCGATTCGACGTTCGTGAGCAGGTTGTGGTGCGACAACATGACGCCCTTGGCCAGTCCCGTGGTGCCCGACGTGAAGATGATCACCGCCAGATCGTGTGGCCCCGCCTTCGAGACCCGCGGCGGCGCGGCGGCGTGCTCGCGCTGCGCTTGATCCCAATGCGGCAGGCCCGCGTCGGCATCGAGCGACAGCAAGCGCAGCACGGGCAGGCGTGCGGCCTTGGCCGCCGCGAGCATGGGCAGGTGGCGCGCATCGCCGATGGCGTGCGTGGCTTCGGCGGCCGCCAGGATCTCGCCCACTTCCTGCGCTTTCAGGAGCGCGTCGAGCGGCACGATCACCGCGCCCGCGGCCAGCACCGCGAGGTAGGCCAGCCCCCACTCGGGGCGGTTGTCGCTCTGCAGCGCGACGCGAGCGCCCGGACGGACGCCCTCACGTTCCAGCAATGCGGCGAAAGCACGCACAGCCCGTGCGGCCGCCATGAACGTGTAGCCCGACCACGTGCCGGATGTGTAGCGCAGCAGGAACGGCCGCTCGCCGAAACGCTCGGCGGCATACTCGACAAGCTCGGGGATGAGCCGGACCACAGGCGCCGGAGCCGGGAGTCTCTGGGACATGGTTCGAGGCTAGTGTAAACCGGGCTTGCGAGCCACAACGATGTGCGCCAGGACCTCGCGCGGGTCGAAGAACACGCGGTCGAGCAGCTCGAACCACAACTGGAGCACGACATACAGGAAGCGCACCGGCACCTCGGTGAGCACGCGCGCCGGGCCGCGGTTCAGCCGGTTGAGTTCCGCGATCATGGTGAGCCCGACCCGGGACCAAAGGCCCCCCACCGGCACGTACTCGACCGGCTCGAAGCCCGCCTGGCGCAACAGGTGCTCGGCGCCGAAACGCGTGAACCGGAAGAAGTCCCAGGGCTCATCGTGCAGCGGCACCATCTGCGTGAACTCGAGGATCAACATGCCGCCTGGTTTGAGTACTCGGTACGCCTCGGCCACCATACGGCCCGGCTCGGGCAGGTACGTGAGCATCGACAGCCCCAGCACGGTGTCGAACGTGCCCGCACGGAATGGCTGTTGCTCGGCGGTCGCGAACGCGTCCGGGTGCTCCTGCCCCAGGTAGCGCGATGACGCCAGGTCACTGCCCCAGTAGCGCGTGACGCGTCCAGCGAACACCGGGGCGAACGGCTTGGAGCCACATCCGATATCGAGTAGTTCGCCGCGCGCATGCGTGCGCACGTGTTCGAGTGCCGCGATGATCTTGTGATTGGCGAGCCAGTTGAACTTCCACGGCGTGAAGTGGCCGGTGGCCCCGCCTGTCAGCCTTCGCCACAGCCCGGGCGTGTTCGTGCCGCTCATGAGTGCGTCCATTCGATCACGTACTCACCGTTGTTGACGCGCACCTGCACCTCGCCGGGCTCGACCACGATCTCGGCCTTGGGGTCGTCATGCGGACCGCGCAGTTGCGCGCCGGTGACGCCATCGGGCGCGGTGAAGCGCAGCGTGTCGCGCGGCACGCCGTAGTGGCGCAGCAGCACGCCGCGCCCGGCGATCTCGCGCAGCGACCAGTTGCGTTCGACCAACTGGCGCACCTCGTGGTCGGTGAGGAAGACCGCGCCTTCGAAGCACAACCGTTCGAGCAGCACGCGCAAAGCCGCACGACTGCCATCGGACCACGCTGCGTCCAGATGCGCGTAGTTCATGCGGTGGGAGCTGACGATGGCGGGCTGCCCCTGGTGCCACGCGTCGCGCGCGCGCCGGACGGCGGCCTCGATGCCGCGCGGGCCCGGGGCATCGGCCGAGCCGCCCGGCTCGAACGCGATCCTCGGCGGCAGGAAGAAGCAACCGTGCTCGTGATGCGGGAACTGCAGTCCGAGCCAGCGCCGGCGCAGCGGCGGCAGCGCATGCCCGGCCTGCTCCGCCTTGCCCTGCAATGTCGAGAGCCCGAGCGAGGCGGCCTCGTGCTCGAGCCAGCCGTCGGACCGATAGTCCGGCGGACAGAAGCTGGTGGGCATGCGGCCGAACAACGCCCGAAATCCGTCGATCGCGAGCCGTAGATTGCGCGCACGCACCTGCTGCGGCTCGGACGGATCGTACTCGCCGCTCGCTTCGACCGCGGCACCGATCGGGCTGTGCTGCTCGTGCGCGCGGCGCACGTCGTCCTGGCCGCGGCGCAATGCGGTGAGCCACGCCGTCTCGGGCAGGTGATGCAGCCCGTGCAGCTCGGCCCACCACACACCATCGGCCTCGGCCTTGCGCACGGCGTCCCACATGCCGGGGCGTTCCCAGCGCGACGGGAACTCCGGCACCCGCACGAGCGGCAGCGCTTCGAACTCGAACAACGGCGGCTGCAGCTTGTCGTAATCGGGGTTGGCGACAATGGTGTTGGCCTGCCACACCGGCGGAAAGCCATCACCACCACGGAGCTCGAGCAGGGCGGCTGCCAGTTCCTGCACGTCGCTGGCACTCTCGAGCGTGGAGCGGCCATAGCGCAGGCCCGGCGCGGAGCGGAACGCCGGCAACAGGGCCAGCGCGCGGTGGGCGCGGTCATCCGGCACCCACGCACACAATCCCCAGTCATCACTTTCGAGCACGACCGCCTTCAGGCGGTGCCAATCGAGGTTCAAGCGCGGCTCCCTGTGTCCGGAAGGACCGGCACTATAGCATGCGGAGCATGCCACGGGGCCCCAACGGCGTGCATTTTGCACGGTTGCCGCTGTCCGGCCCGGTTCCGGGTACCTTCGGGCTGGCCGCGCGGTCGTCCGCAGCATTACCATTGATGCACGATGAACTGGCCCCCCCGGAGCTTCCTGCGACCGGCATGGTTCCGTCATGCCCGTGAGCTCGTGCTGCCCGCCCTGATCGGCGCGGGTACCGCTTCGGCGTTGCTCGCCGCACCACTGCCGCGAACGCGCGCGCTCCCGCCGCTGCCGCCGCTCGGGGCAAGTGCGGCCGTGCGGCCGATCGACGTCGCGTGCGGTAGCGCGATCGACATGCTACCCGCCGCGTTCGCGGCCCAGGCGGAGTTCACCGCCACCAACGGCATCACGCCCCTGCCGACACCGAACTCGGCGGATGTCGGCGAGATCGCGGTGCTCGAGGATGACGGCACGTTCTTCTTCACCG
Organism: bacterium; assembly: GCA_031408715.1. GTDB lineage: Bacteria > Eisenbacteria > RBG-16-71-46 > RBG-16-71-46 > RBG-16-71-46 > JAIOPA01. The sequence continues at coordinate 4,534 of JANNWR010000127.1, read as the reverse complement.
ACAAGGGCGGCAACGTGAACATCGACGTCGCGGCGGCCGGACGCGCGTTCTACCGCACGCACGGCGACGACTACGACCAGCTCGCGATGTTCCTGTCGACAGGCATGTCGAACTGGCTCGGCTCTCCCAGCGCGCTGGCGGCCGCGTGGCTCACCAAGAACGACACGTTCGGCATCGGGCTCAACCTGTTCGATTTCAACACCTCGCTCGGGCTGCCGCCGCGCTTGAGCACCGTGCTGACGATGAACGGCCTGCAGCGTTATCCCGACGATCCGTTCGCCACGGTCGTCGGACTGCCCAACTACGTCACGCAAGAGGTGCTCGCTCACGAGTTCGGGCACGCGTGGCTGGCCTACCCTTTGGTCGACGACGGTCAGGGCGCATCGCCCGCATTACTGGGGCGCGCCCGTCAGCACTGGGGCTTCTTCTTCGACGCCGACGGCTCGGTCATGGAGGGCACGGACTGGAACGTCGCCGGCCCTGACAGCTTCTTCCAGACCCCGCCCATCGTGCGCTTCGGCCCGTTGGACCAGTACCTGATGGGCGTGCGCGGGCGGAACGAGCTCGACTCGATGCTCGTGGTCTCGGACACCGCAGTGTTCTCGCCGCCGGGCCCGTACTACCCGATCAGCGATCCCGTGGCCGGCATCACCGCCAAGGGCCCCGTGATGCGCTATGCGATCGACCAACTCGAGGCCGTGAACGGCCCGCGCTTCCCCGACGCCGCCTCGGCACCGCACACCGTGCGCGTGGCGTTCGTGCTGATCGTGCCGCGCGGTACGGCCGCCAGTGCTGCGGATCTCGCCAAGCTCGAGGCCATCCGTGCGGAGTTCCCGAACACCATCCAGTCGTACACGGCCGGCCGGATGACGCTCGACGCTTCGCTCGATTCGCGCCCCGGCAAGCTGCGCATCGAGCATGTGGCGCTCGCGGATACCGAGAACGACACGGAGGCTCGCACGATCGGTGTGCGCGTCGGGGTCGATGAGGCGGGGCTGCCCATCCACGTGCAGCCCAATGGCGTCTACCTCGGCTGGCGCACGGACCCCAGCGTGTGGTGGACGTTCGCGTACATGCCACAGGTCGCACCTGATTCGTTCGCGGCCGCGATTCCGCCGCAGCCAGCGGGCACCACCGTGGAGTACTGGATCCGCGCCAACTCGGACTTGCCTGGGCTGTACACCGACCTGCCCAATGTGCGGGACCTGCCGGGTTTCAGCTATCGCACCGGCCCCGACTCGACCGCGCCGCGCATCACGCACTGGCCCATGTACGAGCAGTCGAGCGAGCGCATGCCGCAGCCGCTGCTGGCGCGCGTCACCGATAACCTTGGGCTCGACTCGGTGTGGGTCGAATGGGCACTGAATGCAGGCGCGCTCCAGAGCAGTCCCGTCACGCGCGTGGGAAGCGACTCGTTCCTCGTGTCGCTCGGCGCGGGCGCGCCGCGCGGCTCGCGGATCGCCTATCGGTTCGTGGCTCGTGATCGTTCTGTTGCAGGCAACCTGGGCTACTCGAACCCGACCTTCGACACGCTTCAGGTCTCGCACGACTGGGTGGACGACTTCTGGAACCCGGCCGTGTGGCTGCATACGAACGTGCGCTTCAACCGTCGCGACGAGTGGCACCAGGTCGAGTCGCCAGCATTCCCGAACGGCTCGGGCGCATGGCACTGCGGGCTCGACGGCCTGCCGTACGGCCCCTATCAGGATGCCGCACTCTCGAGCGGGCTCGTGTACGACATCGTGCCCGGTTGCACGTTGTCGTTCGTGCATCGGTATGACCTGGAAGAGATCCCCGGCAACCTGGCGTTCGACGGCGCACGCGTCGAGGTGTTCGGGCCGTCCGGCATCTGGGAGCCCGCCACGCCTGCCGTGGACTACACGCACGTCATGGCGATCAACGATCAAGGCCTGCCGCAGAACTCGATGTGTTGGAGCGGCCGCCAGAATGAATGGCGCCAGGAGAGCATCGACCTGTCGCCGTGGGCGCCGGGGCCCGTGCGCGTGCGCTTCCGCATGAGCACGGACCTGTTCGTGGGGCACGGCGGCTGGTGGATCGACCAGGTGCGCATCCACTTCCCCGATCAGGCGGTGACCGGCGTCGGCGGCCCGCATGCTGACGGCGTACAACTGGGACCGTTGTGGCCCAACCCTGTTCGCGGCACGTTGCGTCAGGCGCTGCGACTGCCGGCTTCGGCCGACGTCGACTGGACGCTGCACGACGTCGCCGGCCGGCGCGTCGCGACGCTGTTCCACGGCGCGCTCGTCGCGGGTGCGCACGAACTCATCGGCGAGACCCCGCGTGCACTGGCGGGCGGGCTGTACTTCGCGCGTGTGCGGGTGAACGGGCGGGCGCTGGCGGCGAGGCGAGTGGCGGTCGTCCGGTGAGTGGTCGCGTGGGAGCGCCGGAGTGCTCGTCACACGACGCAGGCGGCTCTCCCACCCGCGCCGCGTGACGAACTCCCGACTTCGATCGTGCGCGAACCTGCGGGGGCTTGCTACCGTCGCGTCACGGGCGTGCGCGAACCGTCGAGCCGTTCGATCGTGAAGCCGGGTGCGGGGCTGCCCGGATCGAACACGAAGCGCGCCTCGGGTGCGAGCATGTAGCGATCCCCACCCAATGGCCGCAGGAACTCGGTCATCGTGCCGCGGCGATACAGCAGTTTGCCGTCGCGCACGCTGATCTCGCGGTCGTCCGCGAACGTACCCGTCAGGCGCGACATCTCGTCGGGCGCCGGCTGGGCGTGATTGTTCGCCGCCAGCCAATCCGTCAGCCACTCGAGCCGGTGCTTGCGTTCGGGCTCGGTCGCCTGCGCGGCCAGCCGCTGGAGTGCTTCCGCCTGCGCGGCGACCAGCGCGCGGTCCGCCTCGACAGGCACGTCCACCGGCACACCGACGCCCTCCCACTCGGCTCCCGTGCGTGGATCCGCCACGCGCGTGATCGACACGCCGAGCACGAAGTCACGCGGCACGTCCACGAAGTCCACCATGTGTCCGGCACCCGCAGTGCGCTCGCCGACGAGTGTGGCCCGGCCGAGATTGTGGAGCACGAACGAGAACTCCTCGGCGGCCGATCCGGTACGACGACTCGTCAGCACGTAGAGCGGCACATCGGGTCGGCGCGGCCCCGGCACCTCGACGACGCTGTGAAAAAGCGTCGGCTCTGGCGTCGCGCGACTCTTCACACGAAGAGTCGGAATCGACTCCGCCGGCAGGAAGTGACTGAAAAGCAGGTGGCTCATCTCACCGCTGCCCCCGGGGTTGCGGCGCACGTCGATGATCATGGCGTCGGTGCGTTCGAGGAACTTGAGTGCTGCGACCATCGCATCGTCCGACCCCGGCCCTTCGTTGAACCCGGTGACCTCGAGGTAGCCGATGTTCCCCGGCAGGATCTCGGCACGCTCGAGCCCGAAGTTGTGCTCGCGCGCATCGGGCAGACCCGGAATCGGGCGTCCCCCCGGACCGCCGCCGGCACTTCGAACGATGACCGGGCCCGCACCCAGTGCACCCGCCCCGGCACCGGGGCCAGGGGAGCCGTGCATGATGATCCTCTGGCCACCACCACGAGCGCCGCCGCCCGCTGGTCGCAACGACAAGTGCAGGTCGCCGTTCAGGCTGCGCAGGTCCGCGGTCACCGCAGTGGCGAACTGTTCGCGAGTCGCGAATCGGTTGTACGCCCCCGACTTGAGATTCCGCCGGAGCACGTTGGCGATGAGCTTCGCCGTGTCGGCCTCGACGTACGTGCGCTCCAACTCGGCGCAGGTACCGTCGATGATCTCGGCGCGAGCACGCGCATCGAGTGCCGGTGAGCGCTCATCGGCGGCTTGCGAGGAACTTACAGTGAGCAGGCATTGCGTCGTGAGCAGTACAGCCAGTGCCGTACGACCACGGCGGACCAGGCGATTCATCGGATGCCTCGTACCAGATCTGGGGAGCACAGTTCAGCGGCTCGCGTATTCATACCTTGGCGGCCCGACGCGACCCAAGCCCGGACTCCCGAATGCGGGCGGTCCTGTGACCAGCGCGCGAATGCGGGGCGGTTCGGTACGGAGGTCTCGGTGCTTGCGTGGGGGGGGGCAGGTTTGGCCGTGCGGTCGGAAGCTGTGGCCAAGTCGCACGAGCGGCGAGCTTCGGTATTCGCGGCGACTCCCCGTTTCGGACGAGGTCGAATGGACTCTTCACGACGGGTCGGCTGCACGGTCCCCAGCAAACCTGGATCCTGCTCCTGAATACTCCAGGCGAGTGCGTCACGTCACGGCCAGCTCGCGGCTGCTCGGCGTCTCCTTGTGCGCGATCCGGCGCGACAACGCCACGAGTGCCGCGACGACGCGTGCCTCCGCACTCGCTTCGACCGGCAGCATCGCCGCCGCCGAGAGCCCGATGCTCACCTCCGAGCGTTTGTAGCCCAGCGTCGTGAGCGCGGCGCGCACGTCGTCCTCGTGCGGGGCCTTGAGCTTCTCCTTCTGCTCGCGCGAATGCAGCCGGCCGGACGTGGACGCCGCACGCTGCTGCTCGATGAAGCCCTTGCCGAAGCG
>JANNWR010000126.1:0-48836 GCA_031408715.1 bacterium | reverse complement strand
GAGCCGATGGCCGCATCGCGCTCGAGTTCGGCGCGGTCGATCCCGGCACGCGCATCACGCTCGACGCTTGCGGCCGGACGTTCGAGGGCCGCCATGTGCGCACCGGTGTGCCGCACCTCGTGCTGCCCGTGACCGGTCTGGCGGGCATCCCATTCGCCGATTGGTCGCCTGCGCTGCGCGCCCATGCCGCGCTCGGTCCCGAAGGTGCCAACGTGGACTACGTCGAGCTGCGCGACGATGGCCGCGTGGCGATGCGCACCTGGGAGCGCGGGGTGGAAGGCGAGACACTGGCGTGCGGCAGTGGAGCGATCGCGACCGCGCTGTGGGCGGTCGCCGATGGCGGCCGGAACTCACCGGTGACGGTGCGCACGGCGGGTGGCGACGATCTGGTGGTCGAACTGGTGGTGCAGGACGGCGCTCGAGCGGCCGTGCTGGTCGGCCCGGCCGTTGCTGTGTTCACGGGGGAGTGGCAGGACGATTGAACCGGGCGTGCCGTCGCGCAGCCTCGCGGGACGGCTGTCTGGGTTAGTCTGGCACCACGCGCATCGGCGAACGGTTCGCCGCGCACACAAGAGTCGTACCCGCCGGGCCGCAGGGAACGCGGCCGCGACAAGGAGCCAGCCATGCCGATGTTCGAGGGACTGTCGGTTGCGATGGTGACGCCGTTCCACAAGGGCGCGGTGGACTGGGATGCCACCGCCAAGCTGGTCGATCATATGATCGAAGGCGGCGTGCAGGGCATCGTCGTCTCAGGTTCCACCGGGGAAGCCGCCACGTGCACGGTGGAAGAGCGCCGTGAACTGTGGAAGTTCGTGCGTGAACGCGCCAGGGGCCGAGCCTGGATCGTGGCCGGTACCGGCACCAACGACACCGCGGCGACGATCGCGCTCACCCAGATGGCCGAGAGCATCGGTGTCGACGGCGCACTGGTCGTGACACCGTTCTACAACAAACCCACGGCGAAGGGGCAGGCCGCGCACTTCACGGCGGTGGCCAAGTCGACCAAGCTCCCGATCATCCTGTACAACGTGCCCGGCCGAACCGGCACGAACACCACGCCCGACATCCTGGCCATGGTGCACGACCTGCCCAACATCGTCGCGGTGAAAGAGGCCTCCGGCAATCTGGACCAGATGGCGCAGGTGCGCACGAAGACCAAGCTCACACTTCTGTCGGGCGACGACTCACTGACGCTGCCGAGCGCGGCGGTGGGCGGGGCCGGCATCGTCTCGGTCGTGGGCCAGGCGGCACCGCGACAGATGCGCGCGTTGTCGGACCTGTCGCGCGCCGGCAAGCCGGCCGAGGCACTGGCGGCGCACCAGTTGTTGATGCCGCTGTTCCGTGCGGCGTTCCTGGAATCGAATCCGGGCCCGATCAAGTACCTGCTCGCGCAGATGGGTCTGTGCGTGAACGAACTGCGCTTGCCGCTCGTGCCGATCGAGCCCGCGACCGAGAAGGCCATGCTCGAGGCGGCGGCGGCTGTCGGCATCACGCTGGCGGGAGCGGCGGCGCGCGCATGATCCGCGTCGTCCTGATGGGGGCGGCCGGCCGCATGGGCCGTGCGGTCGAAGCGGCGGCGGCGGGTGCGAGCGACCTGACGATCGGCGCGCGCGTCGACCTGCGCGGCAACATCCCCGGCGATGGCACGGGCTGGAGCGACGACCTGGCCACCGTGGTGCAGAAAGGCGACGTCGTCGTGGACTTCAGCGGACCCGCCGGCGCGCGGCTCGCCGCGGTGACTTGTGCGGCGGCGGGTGCGGCGCTGGTGACCGGCTCGACCGGTCTGGGCGCCGAGGAAGAAGCCGCGCTCCAGAGCGCGGCCGAGCGTGTGCCCGTGCTGCGCGCCAGCAACTTCAGCCTCGGTGTCGCTGCGCTCCGTGTGGCACTGCGAGCCGCGCTGGCTGCCGTGCCGGGCAGTTGGGACGTCGAGATCGTCGAACGCCATCATCGTTTGAAGAAGGACAGTCCGTCCGGAACCGCCTTGACGCTTGCCGACGATGTCCGCGCGGCACGGGCGTTGCCGGTTTCGGCGGTCCGGCACGGCCGTGAGGGGCTCGTGGGGCCGCGGTCAGCGGGCGAACTGGGCATGCACGCCGTGCGTGGCGGCACCTGGGTGGGCGACCATCAGGTGTTGCTGGCCGGGGACGGTGAGTGGCTGGAACTCCGGCATGTGGCACAGGACCGCGCCGCGTTCGCACACGGAGCGCTCGCGGCGGTGAGATTCGTGGCGACAGCGGCGCCCGCGGGGTACACACTGGAGGACGTGCTGGGCGGACCGGGCCCGTACCACCACTGATCAGGACCGGACCCGGAGAGCGCATGGGTGCTGGACGTACTTCGAAGACAGCATCGAAGCCAGTTGTGATGCCAGCAAGCGCTGCCGCTCGCGGCACCGTTTGCTGGCGGGCGACGCTCGCGCTGATCGCGCTGAGTGTCAGTCTGGTCGCGCCGGTGCGCGCGCAGTCGTTCGGCAAGAACAAGGTGCACTACGAGACGCTCGAGTGGTCCGTCCTCGAGACTCCGCACCTGCGGCTGCACTACTACGCCGAGGAAGAGAGCCTGGCGCGCTCGCTGGCGGCGTTCGCCGAGAGCGTGTGCGTGGAGTACGACGGCCGCTTCCGGATCGCACCGAAACATCAAGTGCCGCTGCTGCTGTATTCCACGCACCACTTGTTCCAGCAGACCAACGTGACGCCGTCCATGCTGAGCGAATCCGTGGGCGGGCTCACCGAGCTCATCAAGGGCCGCGTGCTGGTGCCTCATAACGGCTCTTGGTCACGCCTCGCGTGGGTGACGCGTCACGAACTGGCGCACTGGTACATGCTCGCCAAGATCAGCGCGGTCATGAAGGCACACAAGAAGCCGGTCACCTGGCTGCCCGACCTGTGGTGGACCGAGGGGTTCGCCGAGTACTGCGGCACCGAGTGGGACGCCGAGGCCGAGGGCCTGCTGCGCGACATGGTGCTGACACGCACTGCCTATCCGCTCACGCAGAGCGAACCCATCACGGGCAGCGTGATGATGTACAAGGAGGGCCAGTCGTTCCTGCTGTGGCTGGGCCAGCGCTACGGGGACACGCGCATTTTCGATCTGTACGAGAACATGTGGCGCACGGACGAGTTCGCGACCGCATTCCGGATCACTTTCGGGGTGAAGCTGGAGGATGCCGATCGCGAGTGGTTCGAGGGGCTGCAGAAACGCTACTTCCCGGTCGTCGCGCACGCCGTGCGTGCGAAAGAAGTCGCGCGGCCGTGGCGGCAGGACAGCCGCTTCAACCTGGCGCCGCGCGCGCTGCCGCCGCGCACTCCGGATGACACCGCACTGACGTTCTGCTGGTTCGAAGCAGCCGAGGGCTCGATCGACCTGGTGCTGAGCGAGCCGCACGCCGATTCGTCCCGCCGGGTGCGTCGTCTGCTGCGCGGCGGCACAAGCGCGGCGTTCGAGTCGTTTCACCTGTTCCAGAACCGGCCTTCCACTTCACGCTCGGGGCTCATCGCGCTGTCCGCCAAGCGCGGCGGGAGAGATGCGCTCTACTTGGTGGACCCGGCCTCCGGCCGGGTGCTACGACGCCTCGACTTCCCCGAACTGGTCGCCATCCACGACCCGGCGCTCGCCCCCGATGGCCGCAGCGTGGTGTTCGCCGCCCAGGCCTACGACGGCCAGCAGGACCTGTTCCGTGCCTCGTGGGGCGACGAGGCGCTGCGCCTGGAGCGGCTGACACACGATGGCTACGACGACGTCGAGCCCGCGCTGTCCCCTGACGGCCAGTGGCTCACCTGGGCGTCCGACCGTGGCAACCACGGCGGACGCTACGCGTTGTGGCGGCTGTCCCTTTCGGGCGGTGAACCGGAGGTGGTCAGCCATCCGGCTTCGGGCGAGGACCGTCAGCCCGCGTACTCACCCGACGGCCGCTGGCTCGTGTACCGCTCGACGCGCGGCGGCACCAGCGATCTGTGGGTGCGTCCCGCGGTGCCGAGCCGCGAAGCGCGCCGCGTGACGCGCCTGCAGGGTCTGGCGAGCGATCCGGACTGGCTGCCGGACGGGCGCGGCGTCCTGTTCACCGCACAGGAGGGCGTGACGTTCCGCACCTGGTCGCTGGCGTTCGCGCCCGACTCGCTCACGCCCGAGCCCGAGACCGACCCGGTGAGTGAGCCGGCACTGCCGAGCGTCGCCGATGCTTCGAGCCCGTTGTCCTACCAGCGCCGACTGAGCCTGGATCTGGTGCAGAACGGCATCTTCTTCGATCCCGGCTTCGGTGGCGGCGGCGGCGCGGGCCAGATCGCGGTCAGTGACCTGCTGGGCAATGAACAATTCTTGCTATCGATCGCGAACGACTCGGATCAGTTCGGCAGCTTCTGGGACGGCTGGGAGGGTGGACTCACCTACATCAACCGGTCCCGGCGACTGAACTACGGGCTCGGCGTGTTCCGGCTCACAAGGCTCTACGACCCCGACTTCGATGTCATCCGGCGCGAGAAACGTGTCGGGCTGTTAGGCCTGGTGAGTTATCCGATCAGCCTGTTCACGCGCCTCGAGGCCTCCATGCAGGTGCGGCACGCCACGAACCACCTGCTGCGTGACGGCCCATCGCAGACCGTGGACCTGGTGAGCAACTTCGTGAGCTTCGTCCATGACGACTCACGCTGGTGGTGGGATGGCCCGACGGGTGGCACGCGCTTCAACGTGACGGCGGGCTTCACGCGCGACATGACGAGCGGCCGTGCCGACTACGGCACCTGGCTCGCCGAGGTGCGCCACTATCGCCAGCCCGTGCGCCGGATCGTGCTCGCGACGCGCACACAGGTGGTGGGCAGCTTTGGTCAAGACGCGCAGAAGAGCTACCTGGGCGGCCCCATGCGACTGCGCATCAACCAGCGCCGGGTGATCTCGGCACGCCGCATGGTGAACTCGCAGGTCGAAGCGCGCTTCCCGCTGTTGCGCCAGATCGTGCTCGCAGTGCCCGCGCCATGGATGCTGCCAACATTGCACGGTGCGCTGTTCGCCGATGCCGCCTGGGGCTCCGGCGATGCCAACATCGACCGCGTCGCCGATGGCGGCTTCGCGCTCTATCTGGGCGGGGGCTTCTATCCGCAACTGCGCTGGAACTGGGTGTGGCGCACGAACGACTTCAAGACGCTGACGTCCCGCAAGCCGGGGACTTACTTCACGCTGGACTTCGCGTATTGAGCGCGGAATGCGAGTGGATCGTTCCGGGTAACGGCGCGGCGCAACTACCCCCTCGAGGAAGAGGTTCGATGAGCCACCGACAACCCGCCAATCGCGCGTCCGAGACCGGCGTTCGGCACGCGACGTCCGCTTGGGTATTCCTGATCGGGGTGCTCGGCCTGTTATGGAGTCCGGTCGTGCGCGCTTCCGCGACCGAGGATCTCATCCTGGGGCCTGTAAGCATGATGAGGGTGCTGTCCCGCGGGGACACCCTGCGCGTGACAGTGACTGTCGTGCTGCAGGACACGTCTGTGCTGTGGGCGAACCGGATGTGGGGTGGGGGCGAGGAAGATCGGCTCACGCGGCACGTTGGGACGATTGAGGTCACTCGGCACGGGCAGCAGGTGTGGATCCCCCTGTCCGCCTACGCCGATCTGGGGCAACCTCGAACATTGGACTTCCTGCCGGTGACTCAAGGTCTGGGTTTCGTGATCCGTGGGGGCGAGACCGGGACGGGCTACGAGGCCCGGTTCTATTTGAAGAAAGGTGCATTGTCGCGTCGCCGGGTGGAACTCGGTGAACTCCGCGACGATGTTTGGGAGGAGACGCGCTACTCGCCGCCGCCGGGACCGGAATGAGCCAATCCGCGCGAGTGCTTTCCGCAGCGCGGCATCGCCATGAAGGCGATGAAGCCTGCATCGAAGTGGTTCCTCGCATCCAGTGCGAAGCATCACTTCGGATGGGACAAGTGTTTTCGAAAACAGTTGTCCCAACGTAACTCGGCAGATCAAGCGAGGTGGTGGAACCACTTGCGGAGGTTCCAAGACGTCATCCGTGGCATCGGGACCTCGTGCGTGAAGCCTACCGCGCCCCGCGGTCCAGGCGGACTTCCCACGGCTCGCCGAGGCCGCCGACCGAGCCGAGCAGCGCGCCGGTCGAGGAGTAGCGGTAGACCCGGCCGGCATCGTGCGCCACGATCCAGGCTTCGCCGCGGTCCAGATCGACCGCGGCGTCGACCGGCCCGGCGAGACCGGTGATGCGGAACTTCACGGCGCGCGTGTCCATGTCGATCGCGGTCACGCGGCCCGCGGGCGCTTCCGCGACCCAGGCGATGCGCCGGCGCCAGTCGAGCGCGATGCCGATGGGGCCGTTCGAGGCGATCGAATCGAGCAGCGTCATGGAGGGGGAGACGCGCCGGATCCAGTCGGTGTCGAATGATGTCACCCACGCGACACCGGTGAGCGAGTCGACTGCCACGCGGCTCGGCAGCGGGGTGGTGAGCGCGCCAAGCGGAGTGCCGTCGCGGTTGTAACGCCGCACGCGCGAGCCCTGCGTCTCGGCCACCCAAAGTGCGCCATCGCGTGCGTCGGTGGCCACGCCACGAGGGCCCTCAAGCAGGTCGATGGGATTGCCCGCGGCCGGGGCACCGCTCGGCTGATAGTGGTGCACCTTGCCGCGCAGGTCCGAGATCCAGGCGCTGCCGTCGAATGGGTCGAGTGCCATGGTGAATGGCGCGCCGAGACCCTGCAGCGTGATACTCGTGGTCGTCGACGGATCGATGATGAACACCTTGCCCGCGAATTGGTCGGCGACCCACACCGGCCCGAAGTCGGGTGTGGCCGCGACGGCAAAAGGCTCTCCCAGCCCGCTTCGTGTGGCGGCGATGTCGCGCGCGTCGGGCGACAGCCGGAGCAGCCGCCCGCCTGCGACGTCCCCGACATACGCACGCACGGGGCCTGGCACGGCGGCGTCCTCGGCGAAGCGACTCGAGAGCGCGCCGTTCACGACATAATGGATGCGGTAGCGCACCTCGGCGCCGTTCTGCGTGCCGATGTCCAGGAATGTCGACGAGCGTGGCGGGAACACGCCGTCGACCGTGCGGTACAGGCTGTCCCCGGGCGACAGCCGGAACAACTGGAAGCCGTCGATGGGCAGGTCCGTGCGTGCGCGCCATACCAGCCGGACCGAGATGAAGTCGGCAACGGCGTTGAAGCCCTCGGGCGCGCCACCGCTGCTCGGGTTCGCGGCGTCGAGCGGATTGGCGCGCTCCCGCCGGCTGCACCCGGGGCTCGCCAGGCTCAGCAGGGCGAGGGCTAGAAGCGCAGCGAAACGGCGCATCGAGACGGCTCGACTTCCAGGGCCAGGCGGCGGGTCGGCGTGGCCGGATGCACGAAGCGCAGCCACACGGCCGTGGCGAGCAGTCCTTCGCCGGTGAGCAATGCTGCCGACGCGACACGATCCATGCGCCGGGTGGCAGCGAAGCGCGAGTCGATGCGCGTGATGTCGGTCTCGGTCAGGTAGCGCTCGTAACGCCGGTCGCTCTCGTGCGCCAACGGGAACGACGCGGCCACGAGTCCGGCTCCTGCGAACGCCGTCAGCCACACGGCGCGATCACTGCGATGCGGGCGCTCGGGGCGGGGGATGACTTCGAAAGCCGAAGCCGCCTGCGCGTGAGCACAGGCGGCCGGGGTCAGCGCTCCAGCGACCATCACCGCCAGCAGCAGGCCGGTGAGGTGCGGGCGCATGTCTGGACTGTCGGTCAGGCGGGCAGGGCCTGGACGAACTTGGCGAGGCGCGACTTCTGGCGGCTCGCGGTCTCCCGCTTGATGATGCCCTTGGAGGCCGTGCGGTCGAGGATGGCGACCGTGGTCTTGAGCGCGGCCTCACCGGTGGCGCGCGTCTTGGCGCCGCGCACGGACTTCAAGGCCGAGCGCATGCGGGTGGTGGCGGCGACGTTCCGCTGGCGGGCGATCTCGTTGGTGCCGACGCGCTTCTTAGCGGACTTGTGATGCGGCATGAACTTCCTCCTGAAGGGTGGGTGCAGTCTAAAAGGCCGACGGAAGATACGGTTTCTGGCTGGAATTCGTCAAGCGGACCCCGGAATCCCCCGTTGTGGCCGGGCAAATAGGGGGGTAATCTGCTTCCCTCGGGTATCCCCGAGGGTACGTACCGGAGGGTCCGTGAGCGTCTCGAGCGACAAGATCGCCGATCTACCCGCCCTTCCCGGGGTCTATCTGTTCAAGGACCCGCGCGGGGAGGTGCTCTATGTGGGTAAGGCGCTGAGCCTGGCGAGCCGCGTCCGGAGCTACTTGTCGCACGACCCACAGCGCCCCCAGATGGACGAGATGATGGAGCGGGCGACCGAACTGGACACCATCATCACCGGCACCGAGGTCGAGGCCCTGCTGCTGGAATCCACGCTCATCCGCCAGCACCGGCCGCATTACAACGTCCTGCTCAAGGACGACAAGAGCTTCCCGTTCGTCAAGATCAGCGTGCAGGACGAGTGGCCGCGTCTCTCGGTGACGCGCCGGGTGGTCGACGATGGTGCGCGCTACGTCGGGCCGTTCACCGACGTCAAGGCGCTGCGCCGCACATTGCGCGACCTGCGCCGCATCTTCCCGCTGCGTACGTGCCGGAACTTCGCGGATTACCAGAAGCAGGACCGGCCGTGCCTGTACTACCACATCCGCCGCTGTGCGGGTCCGTGCTATTCGCGCGCTCGCGTCGACCGCGCGGGTTATCGCAGCATGGTCGACGGGCTTCTGCTGTTGCTCGCCGGACGCAATGACGAACTGATGGCGAGGCTGAAGGGCGAGATGTCGCGCGCCGCCGAGGAGCGCCGCTACGAGGTCGCGGGCCAGCGCCGCGACCAGATCGCGCTGCTCGAACGCGCGCGGGTGCCGCAGACCATGGTCACGGCCGATCCGCGCGACACCGACGTGCTGGGTTTCGCACACCACGGTTCGCACGCTGCCATCGCCACGCTGTTCGTGCGCCAGGGCCGGGTCATCGGCAAGGAGACGCGCATCGTGGAGCGCGCCGCGGGGCTGGGCGACGGCGGGCTGTTGGAGACCTGGGTGACGCAGCACGCCCTCACGCGGGACGATCTGCCGCGGCGCGTGCTGGTGAGTTCGCTGCCCGAGGGGCATTCGGTGCTCGCGGCTGCCCTGGCGAGCCGTGCCGGTCGGGCGGTCGAGCTGCTGGCTCCCGCTCGCGGCCGCTCACGGCGGCTGGTCGAGGTCGCCGAGCGCAATGCCGCGGCCGCGCTCGAGAATCTCGCCGCGCGCGCCGCAGGGCGGCGTGCGAAGTTCAGCGACGCCGTGCTCGGACTGCAGAAGGAGCTCGGGCTGCCGAGTCCGCCGCATCGCATGGTGTGCTTCGACATCTCCAACTCGGGCGGCGATCAGGCGGTCGCGGCCGTGGTCGCATCCGAGGACGGCCGCGCGCGCAGATCGCTGTACCGCCGTATGCGCATGCGCCGGCCCGGCCCGGACGACTTCGCGATGATCGGCGAAGCGGTCGAACGCTACTGGGCGCATGTCGAGTCCGACGAGCTGCCGCGGCCCGATCTCGTGGTCATCGACGGCGGTGCGGGGCAGGTCGGAGCGGCGCGCGCTTCGCTCGACAAGATCGCCACGCGGCCGGTCGCCCTGATCGGGCTGGCGAAGCGGGAGGAGTTGATCGTGCGCGAGGGCCTGCCCGACCTGCGCTTGCCGCGCCGGTCCGAAGCACTGCGCGCGCTGCAACGGTTGCGCGACGAGGCGCATCGCTTCGGACTCGAATACCACCGCAAGCTGCGTTCGCGTGCGCGCATCGGCAGTGTGCTCGATCGAATCACGGGCGTCGGACCGGCCCGGCGTGCCGCGATGCTCAAGGCATTCGGCTCCGTCGACGCGCTGCGTGCCGCCACGCCCGAGGCTATCGCCGAGCAAGCGGCCGTGCCGCTGGCGCTGGCGCGTCGCGTGCACGAGAGCTTGACCCAGCCACGGGAGGGTGCGGCATGAGCGCCACCGTCACCGCCAGCCCCGCGCGCAAGCTCGTGGCCCCGATCGACGCTTGGCTCGATGAGCTGCGCAAGGGCCGGCGGTTGTCTCCGCGCACGGTGGACTCGTATGCGCATGACCTGGCGGATTACGTCGCGTTCGCCGCACGCCATACGCTCGCCAGTTGGGAGGAGGCGTCGCTGACGTTCGTCGACGGATATTTCGCGTCGCTACAACGCCGGGGGCTCGCGGGCAGCACGGTCTCGCGCCGGCGCAGCACGCTGCGCGGTTTCCACGGATTCCTGGCGCGCATGGGGCACAAGTCCGACGACCCGGTCGCGCTGCTGCCCGCACCGCGGCGCGAGCGCAAGCTGCCGGGCGTGCTGACGCTCGGGCAGGTCGAGTCGTTGATCGCGCATCCGCAAGGGGATTCGCCGCTGGCGTTGCGCGACCGTGCGATGCTCGAACTGGCGTATGGCTCCGGGCTGCGCGTCTCGGAACTCGTAGGCTTGCCTCGTGCGAGCGTCGACCTCGCGGGGCGTTCCCTGACCGTGACCGGCAAGGGGGACAAGCAACGCGTGCTGCCGTTCGGCCGCATGGCCCACGCCGCGCTGTGCGCATGGCTCGAACGCGGCCGGCCGCAGCTGGCTTCCCACGCCCGTCATGACGCCGTGTTCGTGAACGCGCGCGGCGGCACGCTGTCGCGGATGGGCTGGTGGAAGATCCTCCACGGCCACGCCCGCGGCGCCGGCGTCACCGCCCGGGTCCATCCGCACGTGTTGCGTCATTCGTTCGCCACCCACCTGCTCGAAGGCGGCGCCGACCTGCGCGTCGTGCAAGAGTTGCTCGGGCATGCCAATGTCACCACCACCGCCATCTACACCCACCTCGACCGCAGCTACCTGCGCGAGGTGCATCGGCAGTTCCATCCTCGTGCGTAACCGCACGAGCTCTCACGACCGGGGTCGTGGAGGAATCATGAATCATCGCAACTCGGAAGGAATCCTCATCGCCATGCTCGCGGTGCTCACGGTCAGCGCTCTCGGTGCCCGGGCCGCCCATGCCGCCAGCACCATCATCCTGCCGCGTGCCGGACAGGTCGGGCTGGGGCTGCAGGGCGAAGGGGGTGCGCTGCTCTCGGGGGGGAACCTCGGCGAGGAGTTCGGGGCCGGCGGCGGGCTGGGTGTGCGCGTGCGCTACCGCATGCGTTTCGAGCGCGCCATCGGGCTCACGTTCGACCAGCACCAGTTGGCCGCCCGCGATGCCGAGAAGTTCGCGTTCAAGAACACGGCATTCGATTCGCTTCAGGATGCCGCCACGGTGCAGCGCGACCGCGTCAAGATCGTCACCGCGGGGATCGAGTTCTACCAGTTGTTCGACACGCGGATGCGAACGACCAAGTACCTGTCGGCCGGTGCCGGCCTCGCGCAGATCTCGGCCCACCTTTCGAACGGTGAGACGCAATACCCGATCGCCGGCGACGGCGTCTTCATCAGCGCGGGCGCCGGACTCGAACGCTTCGTGTACCGCAGTGTCGCCTGGGACATGGGCGCGCGCTACATGGCCATCTTCCATGACGGCAAGATGAATCACGACCTGCAGCTTCAGGTGGGTCTCATCTTCTACGCGGCGTATTGACCATGGCACTTCCGCTTCGCATTTCGTTTCAGGGTGCCGCTCGCACCGTCACCGGCTCGCGCCACCTGTTGCACTGGGGGGAACGCAGCTGGCTGTACGACTGTGGGCTCTACCAGGGT
This sequence comes from bacterium, assembly GCA_031408715.1. Taxonomy (GTDB): domain Bacteria; phylum Eisenbacteria; class RBG-16-71-46; order RBG-16-71-46; family RBG-16-71-46; genus JAIOPA01. Next base: position 37,147 of record JANNWR010000126.1, on the reverse strand, counting down.
CGGCGCGACGAGGCGGATGCCATCAATCGCACGTTTCAGTTCGAACCCAGGTCGCTCGACGCGGTGCTCATCTCGCACGCCCACATCGACCACATCGGTAATCTGCCGACACTGGCCGCGCACGGGTATCGCGGGCCGATCCATCTCACGGCGCCGACCGCGGATCTGGCCAAGGTGATGTTGTCCGACAGCGCGAACCTCATGGCCAAGGACGTCGAGCACGTCAACCGGCATCGCAAGAGCCGGCCGGAGCGCAAGCCGCTGTACGAGCTGGAGGATGTGAACACCACACTCGAACACTTCGAGAGCCATCGCTACCACGAGCCGCTCGAACTGTTCCAAGGCGTCACCGCGACTTGGTACGACGCCGGTCACATCCTCGGTTCGGCCATGACGACGTTCGACCTGGAGCAGGACGGCCGGCGCTTCCGACTGCTGATGGGCGGTGACCTGGGGCGGCCCGGCCGCGAGATCCTGCGCGATCCCGAAGTCCCGCCGGGGCCGGACGCGCTCGTGCTCGAGAGCACGTATGGCGACCGGCTTCACGACGACGACGCCCACACTGAGAAGCAGCTGGTTGACGTAGTGAAGCGCACGGCCGCACGCGGTGGCCGGCTCATCGTGCCGGCCTTCGCGGTCGGCCGCACCCAGGAGTTGGTCGCCGTGCTGCACCGGTTGATCGAACGCGACGCGATCCCCGATCTGCCGATCTTCGTGGACAGTCCCATGGCGCGCGAGACCACAGCGGTGTTCCGGCGTCATCCGGAGTGTTTCGACGCGGAGACCCTGCGCAAGTTCCGCGACGAGCAGGGTGCGCCGTTCGGTTTCGACCGGCTGCGCTACATCACCACGGTCGACGAATCCCGGAGCATGAACGATCGCCCCGGGCCGTACATCCTGATCTCGGCATCGGGGATGTGCGAGGGCGGCCGCATCCTGCATCACTTGCAGTACTCGCTGGGCGACAAACGCAACACCATCCTGTTCGTGGGCTATCAGGGACAGGGCACGCTCGGCCGCCGGCTCCGCGATGGCCAGACGCCGGTCAACGTCTTCGGCGAGCCGTTCGACGTGCACGCCGAGATCGCCGCGCTCGATGGCTTCAGCGCGCACGCGGACCAGGCCGAGATCCTCGGCTGGGTCACGAAGCTCGACCCCATGCCGCGCACCATCTTCCTGGTGCACGGTGAGATCGGACCGATGGAGACGCTTGCGGCGCTGTTGCGCGAACGCACCGGCGCCACCGTCCACATGCCCGAGAAGGGCCAGGAGTTCGAGCTGTGGACGTGACCGAGTCCCGCTACCAGGTGGGCCAGCGACTCCACCACCCGCAGTTCGGCAACGGCCTCATCGTCGAGGTCCACACCGATCGTGGCCGGGAAGTGCTCGAGGTGGTGTTCGACGGCGACTTGCGCCGGCTGTCGGCGATGCGCGATTGGGAGATCGTCGACCGCTCCGCACCGCATTCGAGCGGCAATGGGTTTGGGAATGACGCCCTCGCCGAGGACGACAGCAGCGATGCCGATGAACCAGCCCTCCTCACGCGGCCGATGCCGACGTCGCGCCGCCACTGGCATCCGCAGGGCGACGGCCTGCTGCGCGCCTGGCTGGATTCCGCCTCGCAGCCGCAGTCGCAGTTCGACCTGCGCGCCGAGGCCGAGGCCTGGGCCGGATGGGCGAGCGCCGACCGCTTGGTGTCGCTCGATTCGTTGCGCGGCGTCGAGCGCTTCCCGCACCAGGAGGCGGCGTGCTTCAAGGTGCTGCGCGACTTCGGCGGCCGCGGCATCCTGGCCGACGAAGTGGGACTGGGGAAGACCGTCGAAGCCGGCATCATCCTCAAAGAGTACGTGCTGCGGGGTGCGGTGCGCACCGCGCTCGTACTGGTGCCCGCCTCGCTGTGCGAACAGTGGCGCGCCGAGCTGTGGGAGAAGTTCGAGCTCGACTTCGTGGTCTCGCGCGGACCCTCGGGGCAGTGGGGGCGGCACCCGTTCGTGATCTCGTCACTCGAGACCGCACGCCATGAACGCCACCGCAAGCGCGTCCGTGGCGCGGACTACGACATGGTGGTGTGCGACGAGGCGCACCGCCTGCGCAATCACCTGACGCTGGGTTGGAAGTTCCTGAACGAGTTGAATCCGCGCTATCTGCTGTTGCTCACCGCCACACCCGTGCAGAACGACCTGCGCGAACTTTACAATCTGGTCACGCTCGTGCGCCCCGGTACCGTGGGCACGTTCTCGCAGTTCCGGCGTGACTTCCTGTCCGGGCACGACAAGCGCACGCCGCGCAATACTCCGCGCCTGCGCCGGCTGCTGCAAAGCGTCATGATCCGCACGCGCCGCAGCGACACGACGCTGACGTTCGCGCCGCGCAAGGTCGAGACCGTGTGGGTGCCGCAGACCGCGGCCGAGCGCCTGCTCTACCGGCAAGTGAGCGAGTTCGTGGCGGACTCCGTGAAGGCCGAGCATGGCCTGCCCGGCCGGCCTCATTACTTCACGCTCATGGTGCTGCAGAAGGAGATGGGCTCATCGTGGGCGTCGGCACAGGGCACGCTCGAGAAGCTGTCGAGCCACCCCGATGGGTTCGATTCCAAGCGCATCAAGCAGTTCGCCGAACGGGCACGCGCGCTGGCCGACGACGCCAGCAAGCTGCGCACCCTGCTCAAGACGATCGCCGCGCTGAAGGGCGAGAAGGCGATCATCTTCACGCAGTTCCGGGCCACTCAGGACGCCATCGTCAGCGCGCTGCGCTCGGAAAATTACGGTGTATCGGTGTTCCATGGCGAGATGGGGTGGCGCGAGAAGGAAGAGTCGCTGGAGCAGTTCCGCCATCACGAGCAGGTGCTCGTCAGCACCGAGGCCGGCGGGGAAGGGCGCAATCTCCAGTTCGCCCGTATCGTCATCAACTTCGACATGCCGTGGAATCCGATGCGGCTGGAGCAGCGGATCGGCCGTGTCCACCGTCTGGGGCAGGAGCACCCGGTCCGTGTCGTGAATCTCGTCAGTCGCGGCACACTCGAGGCCTACGTCCTCGAGGTGCTCGATCGCAAGATCCGCATGTTCGAGTTGGTCGTGGGCGAGATGGAGGAGATCCTCGGCGCCTGGCAGATGCAGGGCTCGTTCGAGGACGAGGTGTTCCGGCGCTGGACCGAGTCGATCACTCCGACAGGCCGCAAACGCCGCTTCACGGAACTCGCCCAGCACCTGGTCACCGCCCGCAAGCTCTACCAGCAGCAGCGCGACAGCCAGAGCATGCTGTTCCACGGCGCGGTCGACCATGAAGAGGAACCGTCGTGAGCGCCCCGGTGAAGACCAGGCGCGCGCCCGCCAAGCGGGTCGCGGGCACGAACGGCAAGGCCGGCAAGAACGGCCACGCGGCGGACGCCATCAAGATCCCGCGGGGCGAGACCGCAGCGGAGTCGCCGGAGTGGCGCCGCTTCGTGGGTAAGTGGCTCGAGACGCATCACTGCAAGATCGAATCCGCGCCGCGCGGCGACTGGGAGGTCGAACTCTCGGCCGAGCTCCAGAAGCGCTGGCGCCGCCAACGCGTGCGGCTGGTGTTCGATCCAGCGCGGCCGACGGTGCCGCGCGGCGCATGGTTCATCGCACCCGGCAGCACCGGCGGCCGCCGCATCCTCGAAGCCGCGCTCGCCGAGCCCATCTTCACCCGTCGTACGGCACTCGCACAGATCCCGGGTGCTCCCGCAGACGGGCTCGCCAGCGTGTGCCACGTGCGCGGCTTCACCTGGGGGACGCCGCGCCTGGGCCCGGTGCACTACGAACGGCGCGTCGCGTTCCATGCCGTGATCACACGCTGGGGCGGGCTGCCGTGGCAGGAGCAGTGGGTCGTGCTGGTGGGTGAGGGCGGTGAGGTGCTCGAACGGGAGCAGGCCGCTCAGGTCACCGAGGTGCGGCCGCGAGAAGGGCTCTACCAGATGCCCGACGAACTCGAGACGGAGCTTCGCGAGCGCTGGCTCATGGCCGCGCGCGGCAAGCTCGAAGCGCTGGCGGAGGAACGTGAGGCGGAGTGGGCGATCTCCGTCGGCCGCCTGCGCGACGACGAGCTCGACCGGCTGGGGGCGTTCTTCGCCGCGCGCATCGAAGAGGAAGAAGAGCGCCAGCGCCGGCGCGCCGGGCATGACGAGCACGAGTTGGAGCATGGCGACGCCACGTCGCTCAAGCTCGAATGGGAACGCCGCGCGGCCGAGGTGCGCCAGCGCTGGGAGATGCGCACCGAGGTGCGGCTGTGGGGCATCGAGGAGTGGTCGTGGCCGGTGGCGTCGATCGAGCAGGAGCTGCGTTCGGGGGCCATGCACGTCAAGCTCAAGGCGGCCGTGGACGTGGCCCGGGGCCGGCCGGCACTGCCGAGCTGCCCGACCTGCGGCGCTCCGGCCGAGATGCTGGTCCGGGCGCGCGGGACCGCCTGCTGTGCGGCGTGCGCGCCCGCTTGACGCTCATGAGCCGCGACTCGTAAAGTCCTGTGTCCTGATGCGCTGTGCGGGCCCTTTCTGGCCCCGGTGCTACGCTCGGAATGGGTTCGCTCGGGAGGTTCGCTTTGTCGCTGGAAACCAGTGGTAAGAAGTCCGTCATGGATGATCCGGGCGCGGAACTGCTCGATCAGGCTCAGGGCATCTGGGCGCGCTACGGACAGGCCGTGCTCATCGGGCTGTTGGTCGTGGTCGCCGCGGGTGTGGGCATCTACTACTGGCAGTCGGGCCAGGCCCGCCAGGAGAACACGGCATCCGAGAAGCTGGCCGAAGCGAACGACCTGTTCTGGCGCGCGGACTACGATCGCTCGCGTACCATCGCCAAGGATGTGGCCAAGCAATTCGCGGGTACGCCGAGTGGCGCCGATGCGCTTCGCATCGCAGGCGACGACGCCTACTGGCGCGGCAACTGGAAGGATGCGATCGCGGACTACCAAGAGTACCTGAAGAAGAACGGCAGCGGGCTGGTCGCGGACGCCGTGCGCCGGAGCCTCGCGTACTCGCTCGAGAGCAACGGCCAGCCGGCGGAAGCCGCCGCGATGTACGACAAGCTCGTCGGTGTGTTCGACCGCGAGTCGAGTGGCGAACTGTTGTTCGCTTCAGGACGCTGCCTGGTCGCGGCGAACAAGCCGGATGATGCAAAGAAGCGCTTCCAGCGCATCGTCGACGAGTTCCCGGACGCGAGCTTCCAGCTGCAGGCGCGCATCGAACTCGGACGGTTGTCTCCGGCGATGATCAACTAGCCGCCAACGGCAGCACGCAGTCATGCAGGCCCGGCGCCCCCGACAGGGAGCCGGGCCTTCGTGCGTGTGGCCGCAGGTGGAAGCATCGCGCGCGCGGCAGGCGTGACCGATCGCGAGTTGCATCCCGGCTGTGGTTGAGCCGTTCGGTTGCCTGAGCGAGGGAGTGCGCGACGTGGTGGTCGACCCGTTCGCCTGCCGGCGGGTTCACGTACTGCAGGAGGTTCGAGTGCTGCATGAAAGCAGCCTGACCGCTCAACGATAGAGCGTCTTGACTCTCGACCAGGATGAGCTCCGGACCGGCGTCGTGCTCTGCAACGACACGCTGACGTTGTCGACGATCGGGCCGGCATAGCCGGACATGGTGCTCTGGAACCGAAGCGCACTCGCGGGGCCTGTGGCGACGACCGGGAACTGGTAGGGCACCCAGCCCGGCGCAGCATGAACGTGGCCGGTCACATCGAAGGCGAACGACTGGGTCGTCGGGCCGAACGTCACGTCCATGGTCTTGATGGCCGGACCATCATGCGGTGCGCGCGAGTGATCGGGATTGCCCGCCATCCAGAAGCTCACGAGATACGTGCTGCCGACCGTCGTCGCGATACTCATGCTCGCACGCAGCAGGAATCTCTCGTTAAACCTGAGCACGCACACGCAAGCTGTTGTCCAAGAGCACGAAACGCCCGCTCAACTGCCGAACGCCAGCCCCAGCTGCACCGCCAGCTTCGGGGGCTCCGGCATGATCCAGGCGGGTGCGCCGGGACGCCTCGGGTGGGCGACCGAGAGCGCGGTCAAGCGCGCCACGTGTGCGGCGTTCACCGGCTTCGGCAAGTAGGCGCGCGTCGCGTAGAGCGCTGCCAGCCGTTCAGCCTCCGCCGGCCATTCGGCTGCGAGCGTGTCGAGGAAGTGCTCGCGCGTGCCGGGCTTCAGGTACAAGAGTTCGGTCCAGATGCGCACAGCACCCGCGTCACGAGCGGCTCGCACCGCGTCACGCAGCAGTTCGGGCTTGTCGGAGATCCCGGGCAGGATCGGCGCCATGGCGACGCCGACACGGACGCCGGAATCGGCCAGCGCACGGACCGCGCGCAAGCGCTGCCGAGGTGGCGCGGTGCCGGGTTCGGTGACGCGCCAGATATCGTGGTCGAGCGTTGGGATCGACACGCTCACGCTCACGACCGCACGTCGTGCGGCGTCCTGCAGCACGTCGATGTCACGCACGACCATGGGCCCTCGCGTGATGATCGAGAACGCCGTGCGACGCTCGGCCAGCGCTTCCAGACAGCCCCGGGTGAGACGGAAGCGTCCCTCGATCGGCTGATAGGGGTCGGTGGCAGCGCCCACGAGGACGAGTTCACGGCGCCACGACGGACGGCTCAACTCGGCGCGCAGTACCGAGACGACGTTGGTCTTGACCCGGATGCTGCGTCCGTAGCGGTCATCGGAGGGACGTTCGGCCCGGCGCTCGAACGCGCGCACGTAGCAGAACGTGCAGCGATGCGCGCAGCCCATGTACGGATTGAGCGTCCAGCGGAACGGCATGCCGGTGACGCGGTTGATTGCACTGCGGCAGGGTTCGAGGCGGAGTTCGGCGCTCATGCGGAAGAGTTCTACACTCTCTTGCGACGATGCACAAATGTGCAGTATGCTTTGCCGGAGCCGTCCCACCAGACTGCCGACCCCGGGACGGCCAAAGTCCGGCACCGCGGTCGATTGCGGTCAATTCCGGCGTTTCCGTCTCCCTTGGTCACTTCCGTTGTCTCTCTCGCAAGGAACCCGCAGCCATGTCCGAGATCCCCACGCAAGACCCCGCCACGCGGCTGTTTCTTCGCCATGCACTCGCTACGCTCGCTTATCGCGCCGCCAAGACGCTGCGGGGCACGCCGGCCAGCTTCGGCGAGTACCGCGTGTCACCGGAGTCGCCTCGGGTGGTCGAACTCGTCGCACACATGGGCGACCTGATAGAGGCGCTGGCGAGGCGCCTCGAGGGCGAATCACGCTGGGCCGTGGCCACGCCGCAGGCCTGGGAGCACGAGGTGGCCCGCTTCTTCGCTGCCTTGAAGCGCGCCGATGACGTACTGGCGGTCGGCGGGCCCATCCAGGGCGACCCGGGGGCGTTGTTCCAGGGCGTGCTGGCGGACGCCATCACGCACACGGGGCAGCTGGCCATGCTGCGGCGGTTGGCCGGGGTGAAGATGAAGGGCGAGGCCTACGCATATGCCGACATCCGCATCGGTGTCGTCGGGATCGAGCAGACGCCACCGCAAGTGAAGTTCGAGTTCGACTGAGTGCGGGCAGCTCGACAGATCGAGTTTGGGCGAGTGCGCTCATGCGAGTCCGAGAGCGGACCAACTCGAAGTTCATTCGAGACCCGAGAGGGGTTCCGGGCGCCCCAGTCACCCTGGATGCCCATGTCGCATAATAGATATTATGTAAACCTACGCCCCTGGAACCCTCGCGCCCTCGATTCAAGCGCTCCGAGCGCCACGTCCGCGTCATCGCCCACCCCACTGGTCCGCGCGTGTGCCGCCCGGTTCGTGCTGTGCCGGACTCCCACCGGATCGGCTGGTGCGCCTCGGCCTCCGGTCCGATCCCGCTGGGGCTGCCGTCGTTCGCTCGAGCCGACTCGGGAGTCTCGTCTTCAGGCCAAACCCCTCGGGCCGCCGGGCTTTGGGCCACGGCCCAGCCTCAGGGGCTCAAGGCCTGTGGCCCATGGCCTCGGGGCCACGTCCTCGGGCCTGGCAGCTGCAGGCTCGGGTCAGCCGCAGGGCATCGTCTGGCGCCAGGGAGCGCGCTATTGATTCCGGCAACCTTGGATGGATGCGGCCTGACGACATCGGCAGGAGTCCGCCGGAGTCCGCAGGAGTCGGCAGCGACGCTCGTCAGGCGACCACGAGGTTCAGCAGCTTGTCCTGCACGAAGATGGCCTTGCGTATCGTGACGCCGTCCAGATAGCGCGCGACACGTTTGTCGGCAGCCGCGGCCGCATGCACCGCGGCTTGATCGCCGCCGCGCGGCAGTTCAAGTGTCGCGCGAAGCTTACCGTTCACTTGAACGGCCACCGTCACGGTGTCCTCGACGAGCCGTGCCGGGTCGTACGCGGGCCACGGCGCATGCGAGAGCGACTCGGCATGGCCCAGCCGGTTCCACAACTCTTCGCCCAGATGGGGCGCGAACGGCGCCAGGACGAGCAGGAACGGTTCGAGCACGGCACGCGGCTTCACGGGCTGCTTCATCATCTCGTTCACGAACACCATCATCTGCGAGATGGCGGTGTTGAACTTGAGGGCTTCGATGTCCTCGGTGACCTTGGCGATGGTCTGGTGCAGCACGCGCAGCGCTTCCTTGGAGGGTGCATCCGCGGTCACCGCCAGCGAGCCATCCTCGTGGATGAACAGCCGCCAGACGCGGTCCAGGAAACGCGAGATGCCTTCGACGCTCTGGGAACTCCACGGCTTCATGGCCTCGAGCGGGCCCATGAACATCTCGTAGATGCGCAGCGCATCGGCGCCGTACTCGTCGATCATGTCGTTCGGGTCGACGACGTTGCCCCAGCGCTTGGACATCTTGCGGTTGTCCTCGCCGAGGATCATGCCCTGGTGCACGAGCTTCTTGAACGGCTCGAGTGTGCTGACCACGCCGATGTCGTACAGGACCTTGTGCCAGAATCGCGCGTACAGCAGATGCAGGACCGCGTGTTCGGCGCCGCCGACGTACAGGTCGACGGGCATCCAGTACTTCTCCTTGGCGGGATCGACCAGCGCATTCGCGTTCCTGGGATCGATGAAGCGCAGGTAGTACCAGCACGACCCGGCCCACTGCGGCATCGTGTTGGTCTCGCGCCGCGCCGGCTTGCCGGTGACGGGGTCGGTGGTCGCGAGCCACTCGGTGGCATTCGCGAGCGGGCTCTCCCCCGTGCCCGACGGCTTGAACTCCTCTAACTCTGGAAGCCGGACCGGCAGTTGGTTCTCGGGCAGTGCTTGCGGCACGCCGTCCACCCAGATGACCGGGAACGGCTCGCCCCAGTAACGCTGGCGTGAGAACAACCAGTCGCGCAGCTTGTAGTTGACCGTTCGCTGGCCGACCCCGTGCTCGGTCAGCCATGCGGAGATGTTCGTCTTGGCCGTCTCGGGGTCGAGGCCATTCAACGACAGGGAGCCGTCGGCGCTCGCGCTGTTCACCATCGCGCCGGTCTCGCTGTCGACGTGCGCGGCTTGCGTGACGTCGCCGCCCGCGACCACTTCGCGGATCGGCAGCCCGAACACGCGCGCGAACTCCCAGTCGCGCTCGTCATGCCCGGGCACCGCCATGATCGCGCCGGTGCCATAGCCCATGAGCACATAGTCGGCGATCCACACCGGCAGTTTCTCGCCGTTCACCGGATTGATGGCATGACCGCCGGTGAACACACCGGACTTCGTCTTGTCTTCCTGCCGCGCCAGGTCGCTCTTGAACGTGGCGGCCTTGCGATAGGCGTCCACCGCGGCGCGCTGAGCCGCGCTGGTGACGACATCGACCAGTGCGTGTTCGGGCGCCAGCACCATGTAGGTGGCGCCGAACAGCGTGTCGGGACGGGTCGTGAAGACGCGCAGCTTCGCGTTCACTCCGTCGATCGCAAAGTCGACCTCGGCGCCGATCGAGCGGCCGATCCAGTTCTTCTGCATCTCGTACGTGCTCGGCGGCCACTCGACCAGCTTCAGGTCCTCGAGCAGGCGGTCGGCGTACTCGGTGATACGCAGCACCCATTGGCGCATGGGCTTGCGGATGACGTCGTAGCCGCCGACTTCCGACTTGCCGTCGATGACTTCTTCATTGGCCAGGACCGTGCCCAGTTCGGGGCACCAGTTGACCGGCACCTCCGAGACGTAGGCCAGCCCGCGCTCGTGCAGCTTGAGGAAGATCCATTGCGTCCAGCGGTAGTACTCGGGGTCGGTGGTGTCGACCTCGCGATCCCAGTCGTGCGACAGGCCGGCGCGCCGCATCTGCTGGCGGAAGTTGTCGATGTTCTGCTTCGTCGTGATGGACGGGTGCACACCGGTCTTGACCGCGTACTGCTCCGCCGGCAGGCCGAACGCATCCCAGCCGGTCACATGCAGCACGTTGAAGCCGCGCATGCGCTTGTACCGGCTCACGATGTCGGTGGCCGTGTAGCCTTCGAGGTGGCCGACGTGCAGCCCCGCGCCAGAAGGGTACGGGAACATGTCGAGGCAGTAATACTTGGGACGTGAGGTGTCGTCCGTGGCTCGGAAGGTCTTGTGCTCGAGCCAGTACTTCTGCCAGCGCGACTCGGCTTCGGCGAACGGGTAGTACTTGCTCATGGACATCCCCGGTGAGGAGTGGTGGACCGTGGAAGATAGCGGCTCACGCCGGTGGCGTCACGGCGGCCCACTCAGCGCGCCGCGACCTCGCGGGTGGCCTGCTCGAGCGCACTGCGCGCGTCGGTGCGGCCGCCCTTCCACGCACTCTCGGCGCGGTAGACGGCGTCGATCGCGCGCGCCAGGCTGTGCGCGTTACGCCGCCGGCCGAGTGCTTGCGACAACGGCTTCCAGCGCGCCCAGCCATACGGGCTCGTCGACAGCGTCAGCGCCGAGGTCACCAGATGCCCGAGTGCCCACAACACCGAGCCCTCGTTCTCCCCCGCCGCGAGCAGGCGTTCGAGTTGTTGCGCCGCTTTGGGTGCATCGCCCGAGGCGACCGCGGTGAGGTAGTCCGGCAGGTCGGCGCCCACGCGCGGTGCCGTCAGCGTCTTCACATGCGCCACCGTGACGCGGCCGTTCTCGCCCGCCAGCACACCCAACTTGCCACTCTCGTTCAGGAACGCGATCGAGTCGCGTTCGCAATCGTCGAGCAGCGCCTCGAGCGCGCCGGGCTCCGGGGTGTTGCCCGAGGCGGCGAGGCGGCGGCGGCCCCATTCGAGCAACTCCTGTTCGCTCGGCGGCTGCACGTCGACCCGAACAAGGCAGGCGGCGCGCACGGGCTCGAGCGTCTTGCGCGGGGACTCGGCGGCGGGCTCGACCAACACCAGGCACGACGCTCCCGCCGGTGAGGACAGGCCGCTCGCGAGCGCTTCGACACGCTTCTCGCTGCGGCCGAGCTTCTCGAGTTCGAGCACCAGCGTCAGCTCTCGTGGCGCGAACAGCGAGACGTTCTGGTAGGCGGCGAGGATCGCATCGACACCGGCCTCGTCGGCGTTCAGGACACGCGCGAGCGGGGCATCGGGTACCGCCGCCGCCCACAGCCGCCGCCACTCCGCGAGCCACGCGGCCTTGACGGCTTCGTCGGGGCCCTCGATGTAGACCGTGCCCGGGAACTCGCCCTTGGCGGCGCGATCCAGCAGCGCCAGTGGACGAATCGCGACTGCCGCCTTCCCCGCCACCTTGCTGCGTGCGGTGCGTTTCGCGGCCGGCTTGGCCGGGGCGTCGTCCGTCTTCCGGGTGGACGGTTTCTTCGGGGGCACGCGCTACCAGCCCTCGACGCTACGGCTCAGGATCTCGTCCGCGAGCTTGAGAATGGCGTCCTTGCGGCCATCCAGCTCGGTCTTCGCCTCCTGCCCCGGAACGTTCTGCACGTAGTACTGCACGCTCTTCACCAGCTCGTCGCTCCACAGCTCGCGGTTCTTGACCAGGTCCTTGAACGTGACCTGGACCCCGATCGTGACCCGGAACTCGTTCGCGTTGGTGGTGTTCGCCGTGAAACCGAATGCGGCGTTCTTGTACTGCGTCACCTTGCCGCGGATGACCGCATTCGCGGACTTCTCGTCGACGATGCGCAGGTGATTGTCGCGCACGAAGCGTTCGATCACGGCGGTGGTGATCTCCTGCTCGAGCTGGGCTTCCGGTGTGCCGTTCTCGAACACCGGGATCGCGACGGATTTGAGATGTTGCGGCAGCAGCGCGGGACTGGCCGTGTAACCGCACCCGCTGCATAAAGCAAGACCCACGGCCGCGATCGCGGCCAGCATGACCGCGAAGCGACCGCGGGTCCCGGACTCACTGCGCGTTCTGTTGACGGGGTGTCCCCTGTTCGTCGGGGTGGAGTTCGTAGAGCTTCATGCGGTAGCGGAGCTTGTCCCGTTTCAGGTTCAGCAGCTCCGCGGTGCGGCTCTGGTTCCACTTGGTAGCATACGACGCACGCAGTATCAAGGCTCGCTCCACTTCCTCGACCAATGCCTCGAACGCGATCCCCGAGCCGGGGATGATCCCGGTGATGGCGTCGTCGATGCGCTCGCCGATCGACGCTTCCTCCGGCCCGCGCGTGCGGGCGACGAGCTTCAGGTGGCTGGCTTCCAGCACCTCGGCCTGCTCGAGCAGGACGGTGCGCTCCATGAGGTTCTTGAGCTCACGGATGTTGCCCGGCCACGGGTAATCGACGAGTACGCGTTCGGCCGACTCCGCCATGCCCCGGAACGGCTTCTTGAACTGCTTGGAATAGCGTTCCAGGAACAACCTTGCCAGCGGCAGGATGTCCTCGCGGCGGTCGCGCAGCGCCGGTACCCGCAGCGGCACCACCTTGAGGCGGTAGTACAGGTCCTCGCGGAACCTGCCTTCCTTCACCATCTGCTCCAGATCCTGGTTCGTGGCCGAGATGACCCGCAGGTTGACCGCGATGTCCTTGGTGCCGCCGACCCGCCGGAACGTGCGGCGCTCGAGCACGCGCAACAGCTTGACCTGCAGCATGGGCGCCAGCTCCCCGATCTCGTCCAGGAACAGCGTGCCGCCGTGCGCCATCTCCATGAGCCCGAGCTTCTGTGCGCGCGCATCCGTGAACGCGCCCTTCTCGTGGCCGAACAATTCGGATTCGAGCAGCTCCGAGGGAATCGCGGCGCAGTTGATCTCGACGAACGCCTGCGAGTGCCGCGCACTCATGCGATGGACCAGATTGGCGAAATACTCCTTGCCGGTGCCGCTCTCGCCATCGATCAGCACGCTGGTCGTGTCGCCGCGGGCGACCTGCTCGGCGATGGCATAGGACTCCTGCATCGCGGGGCAGTTGGAGTGCAGGAAGTCCTCGTCGGCGAAAGCCTGATGGCGCAGCCGGCGCAGCTCCAGCCACATCTTCTGCGACTCGAGCGCACGCCCCGCCAGCGCGATGAGTTCTTCCTGTTCGAACGGCTTCTTCATGAACCAGTAGGCTCCCGCACTCATGGCTTCGACGGCGGTCTCCAGTTCGCCGAATGCGGTCATGAGCACGACCGAGACCTCGGGCTGGATGCGCTTGATCTCGCGCAACAGATCGAGCCCGCTGCCGTCGGGCAGCTTGAGATCCAGGAACGCCAGATCCGGCATGTCCCGTTCGATCGCGACCCGGGCCTCGCGGATCGAGTCCACGCCGCGCACGACATGTCCTTCGTCCTCGAGCGCCTTGACGACAAAATGGCGGATGGAATCCTGATCCTCGACCACGAGGATGTTGGCCTTGCTCATCGCATACCTCCCTGCGGGTCCAGCGGCAACTCGACGGTGAACGTGGCGCCCTGGCCGGCCTCGCTGCGCAACGTGAGGCTGCCGCCATGGCGTTTGACGATTGCTTGGGTGATGTACAGCCCGAGCCCGGTGCCCTTGGGCTTGGTCGTGAAGAACGGCTCGAACAGCGTCTTCTGAGTCTCGGCATCGATCCCGGAACCTGCATCGCTCACCGTCACGAAAACGCTGCCGGCGGGGCCGGCGGCGTGCGAGACCTGGACGGTGATCCGGGCGCCGGCTGGGGAAGCCTCGGCGGCGTTCTTGAGCAGGTTGATGAACACCTGCTGCATCTGGTCGGCGTCGTGCGGCACGGGTGGCATGCCCGGGCTGGAGTCGTGGATCACACGCACGCTGTGTTCCTCGAGCACGCCGGCCACGGACTGCTCGGCGCGCTTGATCGTGTCCACGATCGGTTTGGGCGACAGGTTCAACTTGCGCGGATGGGTGACGTCGAACAGCTCCTGGACGATGCGGTCGAGCCGGCGAATCTCGCCGAGGACGAACTCGACGTTCTCGGCCTCCTCGGGCTGTGCCGCCAGCGCCTTGGACAGCCGGCGCACGCCCATGCCGATGCCGGTGAGCGGATTGCGGATCTCGTGCGCCACACTCGAGGTGAAGCGTCCGAGAGCCGCGAGCTGGTCCATCTGCCGCGCGCGCTCCTCGGCCGCCTTGAGCGGCGTCAGGTCCAGGAAAGTCGCCAGCGCGCCGTAGGCGTGCCCGTTCTCGTCGCGCAAGCGCGAGGTCGTGAGCCGCACCGTGAGCGGACGGCCCGTCGGCGTGCGCAGCGTGGTCTCGTGGCGGACCACCGGCTGGCCCGAAGCGAGCGTGCCCGCGATGTGCAGTTCGCCTTCTTCGCCGAACAGCTCGCCGACGGCGAGGCCGCGTGCGGTTTCCTCCGACACCCCGAGCAGGTCCTCGGCCGTGCGGTTCAGGCTGAGCGTCTGGCCAGCCCGGTCGAATGCCACCAGTGCGCTCGGCATCGAGTCGAGCACGTCAGCGAGGAAACGTTGGTTGCGCGCCAGGTCGTGCACGAGCCGCGTGTTCTCGACCATGGGCGCCAGCGCGAACGCGACCGACTCGAGCCGGGCCTGCTCGCCGGCGGGCGGAGGCGCGGCGAGCTCCCCGCGCGCCGCGACCAGCACTCCGAGCAGCGGCAGGTGCGCGCACGCGACACATCGGCTCTGCGCATCCTCCTGGGAAGAGCGCCAGTGCGCGGGCTCGCTCCCAGGCGGTGGTGCCAGCGGGGAGCGGCCGACGACGCAATGCTGGCAGTCGGGATGCGGCGCGTGGCCATGCGGGCCCGATGCCGGCTCGAGCGGGACGCACGCGTACCAGGTTTGATCGGCGAACACGCGGGCCAGCGGATGCCCCGTGGGCAGCACGAGCGCGGGATGCCGTGCGGGGTCGTGATGCTGCACCGAGCGGTCGTGCCACAGCGTCCTGGGTATCGCGCCGCCCGAACCGACGAGCGGAACCTCGACCGGGGTGAGCGTGCCGCCGTGGGCCCACGTGCCGGTGAGTACACCGCGGGCACGGTCCACCAGCAGCAGGCCGACCTGATCGAAGTCGAGCACGCCGCGCAGGTAGCGCGCCACCAGACGGGTGGCATCGGCGGCGTCGCGCGTGCCCGCGAGCGAGCTCGCGACTTCGCGCAACGACACCAGCTGGACGTGGGATTCGATGAGGCGGCGATGGGAGAGCTCGAGGTCATCCACGAGCTGCCCCATCACTCCGATCAGCGCTTCGGGTTCATCGAGCGCGCCGATGGCAGGCGTCCCGTGTCCCTGGGACAACCCACGCACTTCCTCGGCCCGCCGCAACAGCGCGGACAGGCGTACCCGGTACGATTCGGCCATGGGACCGTATCGCGCGCATCCGGAGGGGGCCGGACGAGCGGTCTGCTGGAGACCACCGGAACCGCACCGCCGGACAGGGCGGGTGGGCGATGCGGTTCAGTTGACACGATGCTGCCGTGCGACTTGCTGCGGTGCGACTTGCTGCCGTGCGACGACTGCCGCTCCTAGGCCTGGTCCACGAACTCCCGGACCGTGTGGGCCACATGGCGGATCTGCTCTTCGGTGAGTTCCGGGTAGATCGGCAGCGCGATCGTCTCGAGCGCCGCAGCTTCCGAGTGCGGCATGTCACCGGTCTTGGAGCCCAGGTGCAAGAAGCACTTCTGCATGTGCAGCGGCACCGGGTAGTAGATCTCGCAGCCGATGTTGCGCTCGCCGAGCAGCTTCTTGAGCTCGTCGCGCTTCGGCACGCGGATGACGTACTGGTTGTAGATGTGGCGCGTGCGGGGGTCGTGGTAGGGCCGGCCGACGCGCGAACCCTCGAACAGGGCGTTGTAGAGCGCGGCGTTCTTCGCACGCTTCTCGCTCCAGCGGTCCAGGTGCTTGAGTTTCACCCGCAGGATGGCGGCCTGCAGTGCGTCCAGGCGCGAGTTCGTGCCGACGAGCGAGTGGTAGTATTTGGGTTTCGCGCCATGGTTGCACAGCAGCCGGGCCTTCTCGGCCAGTTCGGCGTTGCCCGTGACGATCATGCCGCCGTCGCCGGCGCCGCCCAGGTTCTTGGACGGGAAGAACGAGAACGTCCCGAAGTCACACTGGGACCCCGAGCGCTTGCCCTCCCACTCCGATCCGATCGACTGCGCAGCGTCTTCGATCAGGTAGAGCTGGTGCTTGTCGCAGATGGCCTTGAGTGCCGGCAGGTCGCAGCACTGGCCGTACAGCGACACCGCGACGACCGCCTTGGTGCGCGGCGTGATCGCGGCCTCGAGCCGGTGAACGTCGATGTTGTACGTGCGCGGGTCGATGTCCACGAACACGGGCGTGGCGCCATTGTTGGCGACCGTGCCGGCCGTGGCGAAGAACGAATACGCGGGCGAGATGACTTCATCGCCCGGGCCGATGCCGAGCGCCCACATGGCGATGAGCAGGGCGTCGGTACCCGACGCGCACGCCACGGCGTGCGGCGTGTGGGAATAGCGCGCGACTTCTTCCTCGAATGCGCCGATCTCCGGGCCGCCGATGAAGTGACAGCTCTCCATGACGCGGCGCACGGCATCGTCGACCTCGGCGCGGATGGTGTCGTACTGCGCACGCAGGTCGAGGAGTGGAACTTTCACGGTCGTGTTGGTCGTCATCGCTGGGACTCTCTTCTCCGGGGATCCCGGGGATACGGATGCTGGGGGCTTAAGCGTCCACCCAGCCCTGGTTCTCGAGCCACTGTTCCACGGGCACGTCCCGCCACGGCTTCGCGGGCTTGCCCACCACGATGGTGCGCGCCGGCACGTCGCGCGTCACGGTGGAGCCGGCGGCGACCAGACCATCCTCGTGGATGGTCACGCCCGGCAGCGTCACGCTGCCAGCGCCGATGCGCCCGCCCTTCTTCACCGTCACGCCCTTGAAGTGCTTGAAGCGTTCCTGCGTGCGGCCGACGAAGTTGTCGTTCGACGTCACCACACCCGGGGCCACGAACACGCGGTCCTCGAGCGTGGAGTATGCACACAGGTAGCACTCGCTCTCCAGCTTGCAGTAGCGCCCCACACTGCAGAAATTCTCGATCGTCACGCCGCGGCCGACGATGGTTCCGCGGCCCACCGTGACGTTCTCGCGGACCGTGCACAGGTCCGCCATCAGCACCTTGCCGTCGATCACCGCACCGCGGTAGAGCACGACTCCGGTGCCGACGATACTGACGTCGCCGATGGTGAGCGGCGGCAACTCCTGCTCCTTGGTGGTCGCCGAGTTGGCGGCCTTCATCGGCACCTTGCCGAGCGAGGCATGATCGTCGATGCGGACGTTCAGGCCGACGACGGTGTCGGCATGGATGACGACGTGGTTCCCGAGCTTGCAGCCCTCTCCGAGCGTGACATTCGCGCCGACGACGCAGAACTCGCCCATCGTGACGCCGGCACCGACTTTGGCGCTGGAGTGGATGACGCTGGTCACGCGACCTCCTGCGGCAGCGGCTCGATGGCCACCGGCTGGCCGCCCGCCTTGAGCGAGCGCTGTGCGGCATCCAGCACCTTGACCACGCGCAGCCCGCCCAATCCATCCGTGAGCGGCCGCTTGCGCTCGCGCACGCATTCGACGAAGTGCAGGCACTCGAGACGGAGTGGTTCCTGCAGCGAGATCTTGGGAATCAGGATGTCGCCGCTGCGCACGGTGAGCGCGTCACCGTACGAGACGACCTGACCGGCGCGCTCGATCGCTTTGTCGTAGATCTTGATCTTCTCGCTTGCTTCCATGTCGTCGAACACCACCATCTTCTGGCTGCCGACGACCGTGAACTTGCGCAGCTTGTGCGGGTCGAGCCACGACACGTGCACGTGGGCGGTCTGGCCGCCGGGGAAACGCAGATCGACGAACACCACGTCCTCGACGCCCGGCTGCAGGAATGCGGCCCCGCGGGCGGCGACGTCGACCGGTTCCTGATCCATGAGGTGCAGGATCACCGACAGGTCGTGCGGCGCGAAGCTCCACAGCGCGTTCTCGTCTTTGCGGACCTTCCCGAGGTTGACCCGCTGGCAGTAGATGTAGAGGAGGTCGCCGAGGTCTCCCCCGGTGACCATCTTCTTCAGGTACTGGACGGCCGGGTGGTACAGCAGCAGGTGCCCGACCATGAGCACGCGGCCGTTCTTCTTGGCGATCCGGCAGAGCTCCTCGGCGTGCGCCACTTCGAGCGTCAGCGGCTTCTCGACGTAGACGTCCTTCCCCGCCTCGAGCAAGGCCTTGGCGAGCGGGTAGTGGCTCACCGCGGAGGCCGAGACGACCACGCCCTGCACCTCGGGGTCGCTTGCCACGTCGGCCACGTCGGCGACGGCGCGCGCGCCGGGGTACTGGGCGGCTGACTTGGCCAGCCGCTGCGGGTCGGCGTCACACAGACTGACCAGGCGCGTTCCGGGCAGGTTCGCGAAGTTGCGAACCAGGTTCGCGCCCCAGTCCCCTGTGCCGACGACGGCGATGCCGATGCGATCCGACAAGCGACTCCTCCGTGATCAATGGACAGCGAAATCTGGGGGGCCAGCCAGCGGCCGGGTGGTGTGGGTCGAAGCAGGCAGGTTAGCCAGCCCCCGCCGGGTGGTCAACGCGGTCCAACGCGCATGTCAGGGCCACGCCAAGCGAGGCCGGAATGGCACCCGTACTGCTCAGGCGGCGAGTCGTTCCTGCCCCTCCACTCGGTTTCGTCCGTTGCGCTTGGCCAGGTAGAGGGCGCGGTCGGCTGCTTCGATGAGTGTGGTGACCGAATCCCCGTCCTCGGGGAAATGCGCGATCCCGGTGCTCACGGTGATCGAGCCGCGGTCCGCGAGCGGGAACTGATGCTGCTCGACCCCCGAACGCAGGCGCTCGGCCACCGTCGCGGCGCCGATGCGGTCGGTCTGCGGCAGGATCACGGTGAACTCGTCGCCACCGTACTTGGCGACCAGGTCCCACGAGCGCACCTGGGTCGTGAACAACTGAGCCATCTCGCGCAACAGGAAGCTGCCGCGCAAGTGCCCGTTGCGGTCGTTGTAGCCTTTCAGATTGTCGACGTCGACCATGAGGATGGCGAGGTCCTGCTTGAATCGGTTGGCGCGCTTGACCTCGCGACGCAGCGCTGACTTCAGGTAGCGATAGTTGAACACGCCCGTCAGATCGTCGGTCACCGCGAGCTTCTCGATGTTCTCGGACAAGCGCAGGTTGTCGAGCGCGACGGCCGCCCATGCCGCGAGCAGTGCCAGTTGTCTCGCGTCACGCCCGGTGAAGCGCGCCGCACCCTCGTGGCGATGCACCGCCAGGTAGCCGCTCTTGCGGTCCTGGAGCCGGATCGGCACATACAGAGCGGGACCCGGGCTGACACCAGGACACGCAGCCGCGGGCGACAGACCCGAGCGTCCGAGTTCAGCCAATGCGCGCGGCTGATGCGCTCGCAGGAGCGACATCTCGAATGGAGCGGGCGTCCAAGTCGTGGCCTCGGCCGTCGCCGATTCACCCCGCCGCAGGGTGCTGCGCTCGAATACTTTGGCGCTGCCCAGCACCAGCACGGCGCCGTCCGCCTCGGTGAGCGACAACGCCAACGAAAGTGCGGAGTGCTGCACTTCGGGGCGCGTGCGCGCACTCGAGCGGCTCGTCAGTTCGATGAGTGATGCGAACAGTCTCTCGCGTCCGGGCATGGATCCGTCCTGTGCAGGTTGGGTGAAAACCCACTCCAACAAGGCAACGGCCGTGCCACCGTCAACGATTCGACGCTCCCCCGCCTCCCGAGGCCGACCAGCGCAGCAGTTGGAGAACGCCCCGGCCTCCGAAGATCACCAGCCCGCCGACGAGCATCAGCCAGGCCACTCCCTGCTGCGGCGGCGATAACGGCAAGCGGTCGTGGACTTTGACCCACATGGCCAACGCCAACGCCATGGCCGCTGCCAGCGCCACGCTCACGCACGATCGCACCAGCAACCAGCCGCGCGCGGCGTCCAGTTCAGCGAAAGCCCCGGCAGCAGGGTGCGTCACTTGGCCCGGTGCGGGCGTTGCGCCCTGCAATGTCGCGGCCCCTTCGGTGGCTTTTTGACCAACCGCCGGCAAGCTCTCGGCCACCCACAACCGCGACGCTCCGAACAGGAACGAGCGCCCCTCGAGTTTCCGGAAACCTGCCGCGGCCAGGTCGGCTTCGAACTCCGGACCGGAACCGAACTCGAAGATGCTCTCGCTCAGGTAACGGTAGGCCGTGGGGTCCGGCGACAGCCGGCCCGCGAACGGAATGGCATGGCGGATCCACCAGCGCGCGAATGGCGCCAGCGGCCCGGGCGCCGGAGCTGCCGCCTCGAGCACGACTAGGCGTCCGCCGGGCACGAGCACGCGGGCGATCTCGGCAAGTGCGGCTCGACGTGGGCGCAGGTTGCGGATGCCGAACGCCACCGTGACCGCATCGAGCGCATGGTCACGAAGTGGCAGCTTGAAGCCGTCCGCGCACGCCAACCGCGGTGACCAGCCGCCCTCCGCGTGTGTCCGCGCGGCCACCTGCAGCATGGCCAGGCTGACGTCGATGCCGATCACGGTTCGACCTGCCCTGCGCAGCCCAGGGAGCGACACGCCACTGCCCGTGCACAGGTCGAGTACGGCGCGTGCCGTGGTCGGCACGCGGCGCCACATCGCCTCCCGCCAGGCGGTGTCCTGCCCCAGCGTCATGACCCGGTTGAGCAGGTCGTAGCGCCCGGAGACGTCGTCGAACATGGACGCCATCTCACTGGAAGCATTGGGCTTGAAGCGATCACTTGATGGATGTTCGGAAGTGTTCACGAAGTTCCCGCGAGGGGTGCCGCGAGGGGAATGGTGCGCCCGACAGGGGTCGAACCTGTAACCTTCAGCTCCGGAGGCTGACGCTCTATCCAGTTGAGCTACGGGCGCACGAGCGGCGGCGTTTTATAGCACAGTGGGGCTGCCGCGTCACGGGAACGTCCCCTGAGCGATCAGGCTGGCCTCGCTCGCCCGCCCGCCTCCCACCACGTGGCAGCTGCCGCCAGGTCGGCGCGCTCGAGCCCGTGCGCGCCCGGGGACCAGTGCAGTGTCACGTCCGCTCCCGCAAGGCGCAGCATCTCGGCGAGCACTTCGCTCTGCCGGGCGGGCACGATCGGGTCGCTCCGTCCCGCCGCGACCAGTACGCGACGGCCCGCGAGCGATGGCATCTGCTCGGCCACGAACGGCACCATGGGCCGCAGCAGGATCGCCCCCGCGAGCACGTCCGGGTGCAGCAGCATCATGGCCGCGGCGATGTTGGCGCCGTTCGAGAACCCGACGGCGAACACGCCTTTGACGTCGAAGCCGTACTCACGCGCGGAGGTTTGCACGAACTCGGCGAGATCGGCGGTGCGCCTCACGAGATCGTCGTGGTCGAAGACACCCTCGGCGAGCCGGCGGAAGAAGCGCGGCATGCCGTGTTCGAGCACCTGACCGCGCGGGGACAGCAGCGCGGTGTGTGGCGCCACGGCGCGTCCGAGTGGCAGCAGGTCGTTCTCGTTCCCCCCCGTGCCGTGCAGCAGCAGCAGCGTGCCATCCGTCGAACCCGCGGGTGCGGGCTCGAAGCGATGAACGAAGGGTTCGTGGTTCATGGGCGCCGGTCGGAATGTCCGGCGAGCGCGTGCCCTGCTCGCCGCGTGCATCGCGGCATGCATGAACGTGAATCGGGCCGCGTGCATCGCGGCGGCGCACGGCGGTGCGCGCGAGATCGGGTGCGCGGGCGGCCACGGCGCGTGACGTCGAGTGGCCACTCCTCGCGCATCGTGCCGGTGATGGCGATCAACTCGTAGCTGCGCGGCGCCATGGGCACTGGGCCGGTGGCGAACTCCGTGGGCTCTCCGGGGGGCACTCGCCCGAGCGGCACGGTGCGCACGAACAGGCTCTCGCCGTGCACGTCGCGGAAGTCGATGCTGACCTGCACGTTCTCCCACGTCGTGTCGGTCGTGTTGACGACCCTGCCATGCAACGAGTGGACGCCTTGGCGCATGGCCTCGGGCGACCACCACAGCGAGGCGACGTGCAGTGGGCCCGGGGTGTGTCGTGCATGAACCCGGTGGTCCGAAACCAACAAGACGACCGCGCTGGCGGTCAGCAGCAGCACGATTCCGAACGAACGCAGACGGTCCTCGAGCCGGGTCATGAAGGTCCCCCTCAGAGTGAGCGGCCGGTCACCCGCAGTACTTCCGCCACATCTTTGTCACCACGCCCCGACATGTTCACGAGCACGACGGCGTCCCGCCCGAGCTTCTTGCCCTCGCGCAACACCCATGCCACGGCATGCGCGGACTCGAGCGCGGGCAGGATGCCTTCCAGCCTCGACGTCGCTTCGAACGCCGCCAGTGCCTCGGCGTCCGTGACGCTGTCGTAACTCGCCATGCCCTGATCGTTGAGCCACGCGTGTTCCGGGCCGAGTGCGGGGTAGTCCAGTCCTGCCGACACCGAGTGCGTCTCACGGATCATGCCGTTGGCGTCCTGGAGGATCAGTGTGCGAGTGCCATGCAGCACGCCGATCGAGTGCTCGGGCACGCGCGCGGCGTGTCGCCCGGTGGCGACCCCTTCGCCGCCGGCCTCCACCCCGACCTTCCGCACGGCGGCATCCCCGAGGAAAGCGTGGAACAACCCGATGGCGTTGCTGCCGCCGCCCACACACGCCACCAGCACGTCGGGCAGCCGGCCCGCCAGACGCTGGATCTGCTCGCGCGCCTCGATACCGATGACGCGATGGAAGTCGCGCACGATGCGCGGGAACGGGTGCGGGCCCAGCACGGAGCCGAGGATGTAGTGCGTGTCCTGCACGCGCGTCACCCAGTCGCGCAGCGACTCGTTGATGGCGTCCTTCAGCGTGCGGCTGCCGGAGTCGACTTCGACCACCTCCGCGCCGAGCAGCTTCATGCGCTCGACGTTCAGTTTCTGCCGGCGCGCGTCCTCGGCACCCATGTAGACGCGGCACTCGAGTCCGAAGCGTGCGGCGGCGGCGGCCGTGGCCACGCCGTGCTGGCCGGCGCCGGTCTCGGCGATGACGCGCGGCTTGCCCATGCGCTTCGTGAGCAGGCACTGGCCGATGGTGTTGTTGATCTTGTGCGCACCGGTGTGCAGCAGGTCTTCGCGCTTCAGGTACACGCGGCAGCCCGCCTGCTCGGACAGCCGTTTGGCCTCGATGACCGCCGTGGGCCGGCCCGCGAAATCGCGCAGGCAGGCATGCAACTCTTCGCGGAACGCCGGATCGGCCTGGGCGCGTTCGTACTCCCGTTCGAGCTGGTCGAGGGCGACCACCAGGGTCTCGGGTACGAAGCGGCCGCCGTAGGGGCCGAAGTGGCCGGTCGCATCGGGCAAGGTGACGGGCTGGCTCATGGTATTGGGCTCGGGGTGCGGGTCAGGTCAGGGCAACCGTGTGTGCGTGAAACGGAGCTCAGGGAGTTCCGGGAGTGAGTGTGCTTGCGGCGCGGGCGGCCTCGACGAAGCGTCGCAGCCGGACGTGGTCCTTGATACCGGGACTGGACTCCAGCGCAGACGAGGCGTCGACCCCGAAAGGCTGCAATGTGGTGATGGCTTCGGTCACGTTGTCGCCACTCAGGCCGCCTGCGAGCATGACGTCGCGACGTGCCGAGATCTCGCGCGCGACCTGCCACGGCCAGGTGCGGCCGGTGCCGCCGGCCAGACCGGCGTGCGAGGTGTCGAGCAACAGCAGATGCTGGGACGCCGGCTCCTCTCCCACCAGCGTACCCTCAGGGGTCACCCCCATGCTGAACGCCACCGGCAGCGGGAAATCCGCCGGCCAGCTTGCCGGATCGACGCGGTGCAGTTGGATGCGGTGCGCACCGGAACGTCGCGCCATATCGAGCGCTTGCGCCGGCGTGACACCGACCATCACCGCCACCAGCACGCCGCCGCCCACGGCGGTCATGATGCGTGCCACGGCCTCCGGCTCGACGAGCCGCGGGCTCTTGCCATGCACGATGAATCCGAGCCAGTCCGCACCGCAAGCCAGCGCGAACACGGCGTCCTCGCGGCGCGTGAGACCGCACACCTTGACCACCGTGCGCGGGCGCACCGTGGGCAGCCCGCTCAGCCTTCGCCGCGCGCGGCGGCCAGCAACTCGGCGAGCTTGGCCGCGGGGTCCGCTGTGGTCGCGAACACCTCGCCCATGAGCACGGCGTCACAGCGCGTGGCGCGCAGCTTGCGCAGTTCGTCGGGCTGCGACAGCCCGCTTTCGGCGACCGCGGTGACCAGCGCCGGGATCAGCGGCAGCAGCTTCGCCGACAGCGACATGTCGAGCTCGAACGTGTGCAGGTTGCGGTGGTTGATGCCGACGATGGTGGCGCCGGCGCGCAGTGCGGCGTGCAACTCCTCCACCGTGTGCACCTCGACCAGCGGATCGAGTCCCATGACCTTGGCTTCGCCGATCAGGCGCTGCATCTCGGTCTCACTCAGGAGGGCCGCCAGCAGCAGGACGCCATCGGCGCCGCGCACGGCGGCGTCGAGCAGCTGATAGCTGTCGATGACGAAGTCCTTCAAGAGCAGCGGGATCGCGACCTCGGGGCGGACCATGTCCATCCAGCGCAGGTCACCCTTGAAGTGGTCCGGCTCGGTGACCAATGAGATAGCGGCGGCTCCCCCGGCTGCGTACACCTTGGCGAGTGCCACCGGATCGACATGCTCGTTGAGCATGCCCTTGGATGGCGAGGCGCGCTTGACCTCGCACAGCAGTTTGAGTGCCCCGGTGGGGCCGCCGCGTCGCAACGCGCGCTCGAGCCGGCCATTCGATTTGCCTCGTGCCAGCTTGGCGCGCAGCGTGTGCGGTGGTGCCGCCAGCTTCATTTCGGCCACGCGGCGGCGGCGGTCGTCGGCGATGTTGGCGAGGAACTCATCTCCGCGGCTCACGACATCGTCCGGATGGCGGGCATCCCGAGCGGCGCAGGCGCGGGTGCCGGTCGCACGACGACCGTGCTCGAGAGCATGTCATGCAGTGTCTGACGCCGGGATGTGAACGGCTGTATGACGTAACCGATGCCGACCGTGGCGATCGTCAGGAACTGCGCGAAGTACCGTCCGGTGGCGCGCGCGAAAGACACACGCTCGCCTGCAAGCCCGGTGAGCTGCAGGTCCATGACCATCATGCCGAGCGTGGCGCGCGCGGGCGACGTCACGAACAGCACGGCGTAAAACCAGTCGATGAACAGCTCCAGTGACGACGCCAGCATGGTCGCCGACGAGTCGACGTTGATGGTGTTGAACAGGTTGACCGCGGGCAAGCCCAGAAGCACGCGGATCGTCGCCGCCGGGAAGTACAGCACCAGCGTGTCCAGCAAGAGCGCGACAAAGCGGCGCCAGAAGCCGCCATAGCGCACGGGCTCGAGCACCAGCATGCGGTCCGGCGTGCGCAACTCGCTGGCATCGTGGCCCGGCAGGAGCGTGCCACAGAGCGTGCACTGCACCGCCTCTGGCGCGACACGCGTACCGCACTTGGCGCAGAACACGCTAGCCCCGGAACGCCGCGAGCTCTTCGAGCTTGCGGGCCGCTTCGCCACTGTCGAGTGCTTTGCGCACGCGCTCGACGCCGGCCTTCACGTCCGATGCGATGCCACCCACCACCAATGCTGCGGCGGCATTAAGCACGACGATGTCGCGTGCCGGCCCCGGCTCGCCGGCGAGCACGCCGCGGATACGGGCTGCATTCTCCTGCGCGTTGCCGCCCGTGATCGCACTTCGGTCGGTGTGCGCCAGTCCCAGGTCCTTGGGGTCGATCGTGTACTCGCGCACTATTCCCTCATGCAGCTCGGCGACGTGGTTCTTGGCGAACACGGACAACTCGTCCATGCCGTCGCTGCCGTGTACGATCATGGCGCGCTCGCTGCCCAACTGGCGCAGCACCTCGGCGAGGATCGGCACGTAGACGTCGGAGTACACGCCGAGCAACTGGCGGCTGGCGCCGGCCGGGTTCGTGAGCGGCCCCAGCAGGTTGAACACCGTGCGCACGCCCATCTCCTTGCGCGCGCCGGCGGCGTTTCGCATGGCGCTGTGGTAGTTGGGTGCGAACAGGAACGTGATGCCGAGGTTGTCGATCGAGCGCCCGGCGGACTCCGGCGTCAGGTCCAGCCGCACGCCCAGGGCTTCGAGCACGTCGGCGCTGCCGGTGCGGCTCGTGACCGCACGGTTGCCGTGCTTGGCTACGGCCACGCCGCAGGATGCCGTCACGATGGCGACCGTGGTCGAGATGTTGAACTTGGAGCCCGAGTCGCCGCCGCCGGTGCCACACGTGTCGAGCAGCGGCGAGCGTCGCGTGCGCAGCGGCGGCACGCGGTTGCGCATGGCCTGCGCCATGCCGGAGATCTCCTCCGTGGTCTCGCCCTTCATGCGCAGCGCGATCGCCAGCGCGGCGATCTGCGCGGCGGTGGCCTCGCCGGCGAGGATCTGTTCCATGCTGGCGCGCGCCAGCTCTGCCGACAGGTTCTCGCGTGCAACGGCTCGGGCGATGGCTGAGACGATCACGGTTTCGCACTCCCCTGATGACGGCAGATGGTCAGGAAGTTCTCGATCAACTGGAGCCCCGAGGCGGTGAGGATGGACTCGGGGTGGAACTGTACGCCCCACGTCTCGTGTTCCTTGTGCTTGATGCCCATGAGCTCGTTCTCGGGCGTCCACGCCATGACCTCGAACACGTCCGGCAGCGTGTCACGTTCCACGATGAGTGAGTGGTAGCGCGTCGCCTCGAACGGGTTGTCGAGCCCGGCGAACAAACCGCGACCGCGGTGCAGGATCGGGCTGGTCTTGCCATGCATGAGCCTGGCCGCGCGGATGACCTTGCCGCCATACACCTCACCGAGCGCCTGATGCCCCAGGCAGACACCCAGGATCGGGACCTTGCCCGCGAGCCCGCGGATGGCGTCTTCTGTGACGCCGGCGTCGCGTGGCTCCCCGGGCCCGGGCGAGATGAGCAGGCCGTCGGGCTTGAGCGCCAGCAACTCGGTCACCGTGATGGCGTCGTTCCGGCGCACAAGGACTTCAGCGCCGAGCGTGCCCAGATACTGCACGAGGTTGTAGGTGAACGAGTCGTAGTTGTCGATGACCGCAATCACCGTGTCCCCCGCTCAGCGCGCTGCACGGCCAGCCACAGTGCGCGGCCCTTGTTCATGGTCTCGTCCCATTCACCCTGCGGGTCCGAGTCGGCGACGATGCCCGCACCCACGCCCCAGTAAGCACGGCCATTGGCATACACAAGTGTTCGGATGGTGATCGCAAGGTCGAGATTGCCGTGATAATCGAAGTGGCCCACCGCACCCGCGTAGATGCCGCGGCGCACGGGCTCCAGCGCGTCAATGATCTCCATGGCGCGGACTTTCGGGGCACCGGACACGGTGCCGGCGGGAAACGTCGCGCGCACGGCATCGAGCGGGGCGAGCTCACCCTTGACCCGGCCGCGCACGTTGCTCACCAGGTGCATGACCTGCGAGTAGCGTTCGATGTTCATGTACTCGTTGGTCTCGACGGTGCCGAACTCGGCGACGCGGCCGACATCGTTGCGGCCGAGGTCCACGAGCATGACGTGCTCGGCGCGCTCTTTCTCGTTGGCGAGCAACTCTTCTCCAAGAGCGCGGTCCTCATCCGCATTGCGACCGCGCGGGCGGGTGCCGGCGATGGGTCGCACTTCGATCAGGCTGTCGGTGCGGCGCACCAGCACTTCGGGCGAGCTGCCGACGATGGCGAACTCACCCATGCGCAGGAAGTACATGTAGGGCGATGGGTTCGTGACGCGCAGTGCGCGATAGCCCTCGAACGGCGGCTGCGAGACGTCGGCACTCATGCGATGGGCGAGCACGACCTGGAAGATGTCGCCGGCGCGGATGTGCTCCTTGGCGGTGTCGACCGCGGCCATGAACTGCTCGCGGCTCACCGTGGACTTGGGCTCGCTCGCCTCGCCCCACGATGGTGGCTCGATCCACGACAAGGGCTTGCGCAGTCGCTCGACCTCGGCGTTCAGGCGCGCCACCGCGGCGTCATACGCCTTGTCGGGGTCGTCTCCCCCGCGCTCGTGCGTGACCACCTTCATGGTGTGCGTCAGGTTGACGAACACGCTCACCACGTCGCCGAACATGAACACGGCGTCGGGCAGATGCAGTTCGTCCTTGGCGGCGTGCGGCAGCTTCTCGAACCAACGCACGGCGTCGTAAGAGAAGTAGCCGACCGCGCCACCGCAGAAGCGCGGCAGGCCGGGCAGCGGCACAGCCTGATGAGCCTTGAGAAGTTTGGCGAGTTCGTCCGTCGGTTTGCCGGGGAGCTGCTGCACCTTGCCACCGGCGTGCAGTTCGCAGCTGTCGCCGCGCGCGATGAACACGCTCTGCGGCCGGCTCCCCAGGATGGAGTAGCGCCCCCACTTTTCGCCGCCCTCGACGCTCTCGAGCAAGAACCCGTAGGGGCCGTCGTCGATCTTGCGGAACGCCGACACGGGCGTGTCGTGGTCCGCGAACACCTCGCGATAGACGGGCACGAGCTTACCGGTCTTGGCGAGGGCGTGGAACTCGGCGCGGGTCGGGACGAGCATGGGCGTGGGGCCACGCCTCCGGCGTGGTGAAGACAGAGGTTCAACCGGCTCGACCGCTTCTCTGTGGCAGAGCGAGCAAGCTCAGCGCCGTTGCCGGCCTTGCGTCATGGCTTCAATCATGGCTTCGTGGCCGGTGCGGCGAGCAACTCGCGCGCCTGCCGTCGGGTCGTCTCGGTGACCCGCTCGCCCGCGAGCATACGCGCCAGTTCCTCGACGCGCTCAGGCCGTTCGAGGACCGACACTCGCGCCGTGGTGCGACCATTGGCGACGTGCTTGGAGACCGCCAGATGGTGAGTCGCCATGGCTGCGATCATGGGCAGATGGGTGACACAGATGACCTGACGATGCTCCGCCAGGCTCCGGAGACGCTCCCCGACCGCCTGAGCGACAGCACCACCGATGCCGGAATCTACTTCGTCAAACACCAGAAGGTCAACGCGGTCACGGGTTTGCAGCGCACACTTGAGCGCGAGCATGACTCGGGACAGCTCGCCCCCCGAGGCGATCTTCGCCAGCGGCCGGGGCGGCTCGCCCGGGTTGGCGGTGAACACCAGCGCCACATCGTCGAGCCCCGTGGACAAGGGCCTGCCATCGAGCACGTGTGCGACCTCGAACGCCACGCGGGCATGCGGGAACCCCAGGGGCTTGAGTTCCTTGGTCAAGGCGATCGACCACTCCTTGGCGGCGGCTTGCCGCTTCTTGCTGAGTGCCTTGCCCACGGTGAGGCAGGCCGCCTCGGCCCGCGCACGCTGGCCTTCGGAACGCGCCAGCGAGCCTTCGGCGTCGCCGCCCTGCGCCAGTTCGGTCGCCAGCTCGTTGCGCCACGTCAGCAGATCGGCGAGTGGCCGGCGGTACTTGCGAGTGAGACGGGTGTAGAGCTCGCGTCGCGCTTCGACCGCTTCGAGTCGCTCGGGATCCGCCTCGAGATGATCGAGGTAGGCGCCCAATGTGCGCGCTGCTTCCTGGGCCGCGATGTTCGCCTCGTTGAGTTGCGCGAGCGCTTCGGCGAGCGTCGGGTCGAGTTCGGCCGCCAGTTGAATCGCATGGCGCGCGACGCCGAGCCCTTCGACCGCGGCGCCCTCCCCTTCTGACAATCGATCGCCTGCGAGCGTGGCGAGCTCGCGCAGTCGGTCGGCATGTGCCAAGCGCGCGGCCTCGCCGGCGAGCTCCTCGAGCTCGCCTTCTCTCAGTTCGGCGTCATCCAGTTCGGCCGCCGCTGCCGACAGGTAGTCGCGTCGCTCCGCGAACGTGGCGAGCGATTCGCGCAGTCGCGTGAGATCGCCTTCGGCTTCGCGCAGTGCGGCGAGCACGTCCGCGAACTTCGCGCGCTCGGGCTCGAGGCCCGCGAGCCGGTCGAGCGTGGCGAGTGCGGCGCCGTCTCGCAGCAGGCTCTGGTGCTCGTGCTGGCCATGCAGGTCGAGCAGCTGTTCGCCCAGGCGCTTCAGGTTCGCGAGCGTGATGCTCGATTGATTGACGCTGGCGCGGCTACGGCCTTCGGCGCTGACTTCACGGCGCACGATCAGAAACTCGCCGTCGAACTCGAGCCCCCATGATTGGAGGAGTTCACCTGCGCGACGCGCGGCGTGCGAGTCGAGCCGGAACTCCGCTTCGACGACGCAGCACTTGGCACCGTCACGCACGATGTCGGCGTCCGCACGATCTCCGACGAGCAGCCCGAGTGCATCGACGGTGAGCGATTTGCCGGAGCCGGTCTCGCCGGTGACGGCATGCAGCCCGTCGCCGAACGCGATCTCGGCGCGTTCGACCAGGGCGAGGTCTCGGATGACGAGGCGTTCGAGCATGGGGTCCTTCCCACCGGGCCCAAGAGGCCCAGCTTGCCGGAGGCGCGTGGCGTCAGCTTCGGCTGCCGGGAGGCCCGGGAACGCGGGACGGACGGCAGGTGAACAGATGTGCAGTAAGGTAGCGCGGGGCGGGGTGCAGTGGCAAGTGGGATTGGTGGCGGGGGCTTGATGTGAGCCGGTGACCCTGTCCGGCTGGTCGGCGGCCGGCCTCAATGCAGGCTGAACTTCACGGGCACGCCTACCCAGACGGCGACCGGCTGGCCGCTGGCCATGCCTGGCCGGAATACCCACTGCTTCACAGAGCGCGTCGCGGCCTCGTCGAGCATCGGGATCGACTTGATGACGCGCGTATCCATGACGGTGCCTTTCGTGGAGACCAGCATCTGGATCATGACCGTGCCCTGGACCCCCGATTCGCGGGCGTGGTCCGGATACTCAGGTGGGACGCGCGTGATCGCCTGCGGCAGCTCCTCGACGTAGACGTACTCCCCGTATTCGGGGAGTCGCGCATCGGCCGGGGGCAGCCCGTTCGCGCCGCCTTGATCACGCGCCCCCGCACGCGTGCGCGCGCCGAACGTGATCGCACTCTCGTCCGTGAGCTCCCACACCTCGGCCCGGGGTGAGTCGAGCGGTACGTCAGGGTTCGCGCTGAGCGCAAGGGTCGTGTCACTGGTCAGGCGAGCGCTCATCGTCCGGGGGCCACGAGCCTGAGTCGTGGCCGGGTCATTGAGTGGGACGAGCAGGCCCGTGAACTCCGCCCCGTGGAAGAACCCCGCCGCCGCGAATCGCCCGCGGACCAAGAGCACCGACTCTCCGTGATCGCCTGGGCTGAGCTGCAGGATCTGTTCTGGATGGAACTGCGAGCGCCACTCCCGTTGCGCATGCGCGGTCGCCGGCGTGCTCGATGCGGGGCGATTCCTCATCACCGCTGGCGTGCTCCCCTCACTCACCCATTCCCACAAGGTGGCGCCCGCGGTGCGCGGATCCACATCCAGCCGAGTGCTCGTGCCGATGTGCGTCGAGTCGAGCTGGGCTGCGAGCAGGAGTTGGATCTTCGCGGGCGCGGTGCCGCCGCTACTGTCGGGCACGTTCGGACGGCGCACGAACCCGGTGAAGTCGTCGCCCTGTCAGAAGCCGATCGCGAAGAAGCGGCCGGGTGGGTGGAAGGTGCCGATGCCGAGCTCGCGCGACCGGACGTCGAGCGGCTGGTGCGGCTCGGCCGCGAGTTGCCAGGCGCCGGGACGAGCAGCGCAGTCGGCTCCGCGTGGCTGCATGGCGAGCATGAGGAGCACGGCGAGCGTTCGCTGCGTGGACGCTGCGAAGACGGAGGCCTTCAATGTATGTTCCGAGCCGACGCGAGTTTCATCCTGTCTTCGCAGGCACGCTCGCTGCGTCGACAGCCGGAGTCCCGGGGGGGCGCGAGCGGAGGTGCAACATCAGGTTCAGTCCGACCGCAGCCGCGAAGAAAGCGATGAACAACCACGTCATGGTCAAGTGCATCGTGGAGTGGGGCCCCACGGTATCGCCACCCAGGGCGGCGCGTGCGATCGCCATGACCGCGGAACCGATCGCCCAGCCGCGACCCTTCCGGTACCACGCGATCGGCACGGCAGCAGCGTAGAGGCCGACGGAGAAGCGCTCCAGCAGGTCGGCGAGATCCTGGCTGGCGACGAGGTCGATGCTGACCAGATGGAGCACCCAGCCGAGCCCGAACACGAGATACCACGGATCGAAGCGGACCTGCGTTTTCGATTCGGTCACGGTGGTGTCCTCCGATCAGTGCGGGCAGACAGCGAACGGGAATCTCGATATTAGCGCTGCGAACATTCACGTGAAAGCGAGAATGTCATTGACAGCCTTCGCGGGCCCTGATGCCTGCGCTCCGCGGCTCTCTCCCAGACCTGTGCCCATCGGCCCATGGACGCCGCATGTGTGAGTTTCAAACGCGCGGCCGAGCGCGTTCGTGTCCAGACGGCTTCCGCGCTACGCAACGCGATCCTCAGCACTCGAAAACGCTCGTGCTAACCTCGTTGCACACGTCCCCCGTGCCACCTCGCCCCCGAAGCGAGCGTGCAGCATGTTGTTCGAGCGCATCAGCAGCCAGCGCGATCCGGTCATCGCCACCGAAGCCCGCCACCACTCGCGCCAGGAGTCCGGCGCCACGGCGGGACTCCTCGCCTGCCTCGCCGTGTTCGACGAGCGTCGGGCGCACGCCGACCTGGGCTACTCGTCCATGCTGGACTATTGCAAGCGCGACTTGGCCCTGACCGAGGACGTCGCCAAGAAGTACCTGCGCGCCGCTCGCATCGCACGGCACCGGCCAGTCCTATTCGACATGCTCGCGGACCGGCGGCTGTCTGTGAGCGCGGTACTCACGCTCGGGCCGTGGCTTGAATCGGGCACTCACGACGACCTGATCGCCGCCGCGGTCGGCCGGTCGCGTGAGGAGGTCGAGTGGCTCATCGCCAGCCGCTGTCCGCAGCCCGAAATGCTGTCGTTTGAGGTCGACGCATGCGCAGCAGCGACTTCGGAGCCCTCACTTCAAGTATCACTCGAAGGGGCCCCGGGGCCCGCTTGCCCATCGACTGCCTCGAAATCGCCAAGTTCGTTGGTACCACTTCCCGTGCCGGCCGCAACGCTCAAGCCGCTGTCGGCGGACCACGTCGCGCTCACGGTCACGATGACGCGCGCGACGCGCGAGAAGATCCGTCGCGCGCAGGAACTGCTCGGCAATACCGTCGCTCCTGAAGCGATCGCCGACGTGATTGACCGAGCGCTCGACCAGCTCATCGTCGCGCTCGAGAAACGAAAGCACGGGCTGCACCGCAAGCCGCGCGGCCTGCGGGCAAAGGCGCCATGCCGCGCACGTCACATCCCGGCTGACGTGCGCGCCGAGGTGTACAAGCGCGATGGCGGCGTGTGCACGTTCGTCAGCGATGACGGGCAGCGCTGCGGCTGTCGGCACGCGCTCGAGTACGACCACGTCATTCCAGTGGCTGATGGTGGTGCGTCGACGGTGGAGAATTTGAGGCTCCTGTGCCCGGCTCATAATCAGCTCGAGGCTGAGCGGCGCTTCGGCAAAGGCTTCATGGAGCAACGGCGCAAGCCGAAGCAGTCCGGACGCCTGCGGTCGCGCGAGCAGAAAGAACAGCTCAAGGCCCCGCACGAGGACGACGTGCGGGCGGCGCTCACGACGCTGGGCTACAACCGCGGCCTGGTCAGCATCGGGCTGTCGGCTGCAGCCACGTTGCCAGCCGAGGCGGGTGCGGAGGCGCGCGTGAGAGTGGCGCTCACGGCGCTCACGCGCGGGCTGGCGCGCAAGGAAACACCGTGGCGGCCCGAGCACTCAGCGACTTGAGCCCCGCGCTCAGGCTGCCGCGCTCAGGCTGCCGCGCTCCGTGCCGGTGGGGCTTCGGCGGCTTCGATCAGTTCGTGGGCACGACGCTCGATGATACCGGTGAGTATCGAACGCACCTCGGCGTTGTCGTCGTGTCGCGCGAGGAGCCGAGATGCTCCGACGAATCCCCTCGCGGCGACGCGAGCCATGGCCAGGAACCACGCCCCGTCGGCATCAGCACCGCTTCCACCCGGTCGCGCGTGGTTCAGGGCCGAACGGGCGTTCACAAGCTGGCCCAGGTCTCGCAGCGTCGCGAGTTCATCGTTGGTCCAGTCGCGCGGTTTGTCATCGATGGCGCAGAAAGACCCGATGGTCTCATTGGTGACCGCGGACAGCGGTACGCCCGCGTAGGCCACAACCCCGAGATCTGAGATGGCGCCATTCGTTCGTAGGATCGCGTGCTCGCGCGCGTCGCGGACGGACAGCTCCTCGTCACTCGACACGACCCACTGGCAGAACGAATGCGAGAGCGGGGTCTGCCGGCTCTTGTCCCATGGATGCGGCAGGCCGACCTGGCTCTTGAAGAACTGGCGCTGGTCGTCGACCAGCGAGACCAGTGCGACGGGCGTATGGAGCAGTCGCGCGGCGAGCCGCGTCAGGATGTCGAACTCTTCGTCCGGTTCACTGTCGAGCAACTCGGTTTTCCCGAGCGCGGCGAGGCGGTCGCGATCCGCCAGGATGCTCACCGGCGCCGAAGCGACCGTCGGTCGGACGAGCAGGAGTTCGTGGAGCGCGCGGTTCAACTCGGTGCAGTCCAGCGGGAGGTCGAGGCAGACTTCGGCACCGCCCGTGAGCAGGGCCTGTCGCTCCGGGCCGTGATCGGCTAGCGCGAGGATGGCGATACCGGCGGTGTGCACCGACGAACGCAGGCGCCGCAACGCGATCTGGGCCCCGCCCCCAGCGAGACGGGCACCAAGCACCACGGCATCCGGCTTGTGCCGGAGCGCCATGGTGAGCACCCCCACCGCATCGGAGGCGAGGACAACCTCGTAGCCCGCCTGCCTCAGGGAGTCTGACAGCTCCCTCCCGGACTCGGACTGCACGACGAGGATCTTGCGACGGTCGGGCACGGGACTCCCCAGGAGGAACGGCTTTCGCCGTGGTGTACGAGTGTCCATGAGTTGCGTCAGTACCAGTGTCTGCCGGAATCCTGCCGACTTGAGAGGAAACTCGCACACGAGAGCCCGGGAGAGCCGTGGCCGCATCCGGGCGTCAGAGACGGGCCAGCATGGGCGAGCCGCATTCGGCCATCAGCTGGACGAGTGCGACTGCGCTATCGCAAGCCCACGTCTGCGGTTGACCCGCAGGAAGTCGGGGTCGATACCGGCGCGGCGGTGACCTAAGGGGTGGAGCTGGCTGGAACACCCGTTGAATCGGGCTTCCGTGTCAGTGCAGCGTGAACTTGACCGGCAGCGACACCCACACCGCAACGGGTTTGCCCCTGGCCATCGCGGGCTTGAATCGCCATTGGCGCACGGCACCGACGGCGTAGTCGTCCAGGCCGGACACCGAAGCGACGACATGCACGTCCTTCACGAGTCCATCCTTCCCGACCAGGGCCTGCACCATGACGGTGCCCTGGATGCCCTTCTCCTTCGCCCACGCCGGGTAGTCGGGCGGCACGCGTTCGATGGCCACGGGGAATTCCTCGACATATACGCGCTCGCCGAGCTTGGGGAGCGTGGAGTCGGCGACTCCCCCCTTGGACAGATCGTCGCGGCCGTAGCGGTTCACGAACTCCCACAACTGAGCGTCGGGGCCGGGTTGATCGACCATGCGCGAGAACGAGATGTGCAACATGGTCGGGTCGACGCGAGCTACGTGCATGATGCTGTACTTGTAGAGACTGGACTCGACGTTCAGGTGGTCCGGTTGCCGGGCGATGCCGACAAAGCCACTTTCGCGGCGCATGGTCGTGGCGAAGAACCGCCCCTGGCACAGGAACTCGACGCCACCATCGGCGGTCGTGTTCACCATCATGAGTTGCTGGCGGTCGTTCACGTTGCGCCACACGCCCACGACGCTGTCCGGTGTGGCCGAAGGAGTCGCGCCGAGGGCGGGCCGCGCGAACAGGTGAACGACCAGGGTCGCTGCGAGCAGCGTGAGACGCGCGGCGTTCCAAGGCAGCGGTGAGGTGCGGCGCATCGAATGCCTCCTGACTCGCTCGACGATCGCGATGAACGTCCCTGTGAGGGGACGAAGTGTCACATGCTTCTTCGCTCGCTCCCCTGCCAGCCCAGCTTCGCCTGTAGCGTGCGCAGGAATGGCCGGTCGGGGTTCTCGAACACGCGTACGCGGTCCTTGGCGAGTTGCAGTTCGACCTCGTCGTCCTTGGCGAGATCTTCCGTCTCGTGGCCGTCCATCACCAGAAGCGCTGGGCCGGGGCTGATGACACGCACGCTCACGATCGAGCCTGGGGCCAGTACGAGAGAGCGGCTACCGAGCGCGTGCGCGCAGGCGGGTGTGACGACGAGCGAGTCGAGGTCGGGCGCGACCAACGGGCCGCCTGCCGACAGCGAGTAAGCGGTCGAGCCACTCGAGCTGGCCGCGATCAAGCCGTCCGCGACGAGATGTCCCAGGTCATGTCCGAGTGCGGCCACTCGCAGGTGGATCGCCGAGTAGCTGGTGGCACTCCTGATCACAGCGTCGTTCAACGCAAAGCCCACGTGTCGGGCCCGCCCGCCGCGCGCGCGTCTCATGCGCGTCTCGACGCCGGCTCGCGTGGCGGTCTTCCACTTGCCGCCGAGCGACGCTTCGATCGCGTGATCGACCTCGCGGCCTTCGGCTGCGGCCAGGAAGCCGAGCCCGCCCATGTTCACGGCGAGCAGCACGCCCTTCTGCCCTGCGAGCGCGCGGCCGGCGGTGAGTACGGTGCCGTCGCCGCCCAGCGAGATCATGACCTGGCACCAGCGCGCGAGCACGGCGATCGAGTCACCGCTCTGCCCCACCGCACCAGCGAGCTCGCGCTCGAGCCTTACCAGCGCACCCTTCTTGGCGAGCAGTGTCTGGATGCGCACGGCCTCGCGGCGCACTTGCGGTCGGCCAAGATGCCCGATGATGGCGATGCGGCGTCCGCGCGTGCTCATGGCTGCCTCGGATCGCGGGGCGCAGCGTCCGCGAAGGTCGAACGTGGCACGCCCGCATGTGACGCGCTCTGCTCGAAAAGCATCGCACCGGTCCGGAGCTCGGTCGCGGGCGAAGCTTGCTCAGACATACTGCTGGCGCGCCTG
>JANNWR010000125.1:0-13721 GCA_031408715.1 bacterium | reverse complement strand
ACCGCACTTGGCCGCGGCAGCGGCGACCACTTGCGAGACGACCTGGCGAACCTTGTGCGACTCATCGCTCGCGCAAAGTGGTTCCTCGGACTTCGCGGATTCTCTCGAATCTGTTGGGACAACTGTCACCGGTGACAATTGGGCCGCAATGTTCGCAACGACTTGCGCGGTTGGCGACGCAGAGGCGTTCAGGTCGCCCAGCGCGCGCACCGAATCCGGCACGTCCGGCTTCGGAAACCGGCGTGCGAGGATCAGCTCGACCTCGGCCTTGCTCTTGTGCGTCGCCTCCGCCAGCAACGATGCGGCGTTCTCCGGCTTCAGGTGCGTCGCCAGCAGCGAGACCGCCGACAGGTGCAACTTGCCTTCGGCCACCATCGGCAGGATGACCGGGAACTGCCGCGCTGCTCGTGCCACACGGGTGCGCCGCGCCGCCGTGCTCTCCGACATGTGCAGCACGTCGAAACAGTACGCGTACATGTCGGCACACGCCTGCGCTCGGTACAGCTTGCGCGCCTCGATCTCGCCGATCTGGATGAGCAGCTCGACCGTCGTGCCGCGATCGTGGGCGACGGTCGCTGCGAACTCGTTGAGCAACGCCGCCGCCGAGAGCTTGGACACGCGGCGGGCGTTGAGCATGCAGGACTGCAGGTCGTAGTTCTGTGAGACGCTCGACGGCGACGCGATCGACTTCATGTCACTCATGACGGGACTCCGCAACGGGGGCTCAGTCGCGGGGGCAGATATGAACTCTAGCATGTGCGTTCGGGGCTGCGACCGCTGCCCGCACAGCGTGAAAGGCGAGGCGCGACGACAATTTCGAGCGCCCGCGTCGCAGAAGTCGAACAGCTGCCGTTCTACGCAGCCTGCGGCGCTTTCACTGTGTGCGCCTCGCGGCAAGGCCTGTGCGGGTCGAACACGCTGTCAAATGCAATCCACACGCATGCTCGAAAGTGACAATACTTTGAACATCGGTCCAGGAGCCTCGGAGCCGCATGCTCTTGAGCGTTCAACCAGCAGCAGCCCCGTTGCTCACTTCGCGCGATCGACGTTCAATCTTGCGAGCTTGGGAGGAGCGGGCAGGCCTAGAAAAGCCTGCCATGTCTGTGTACGAAACCCCTGCGACAGCACCTGCCAGCCCCCCTGCTCGAACCAGAACCGCAAGAACGCATCGACCTCGAGCGTCGACGGCTTGCCCTTGAACACGGCGACGGGATTCCAATCCACGTCGAAGATCAGATAGGGCGACCAACCAGTGCGCAATTGTGAGCTGCCACCAGCAACGAACGGGCCCGGGATCGGGTTCTGCGCCAGTTGGACGAGCGCCCAGCGCCCGCCGCTCAGGCGCACAACGAAGAGCGCGACATTCACGTACAAGGGGCGGTCGTCGACCACCGCGTACCATGCCAACAGCTCCACGGCGAGCACTTCGCGCCGGCTCCACGAACCGGATAGCTCGACGACCACTCGCGTCATGTCATCGTACGTCCAAGGTGGGAGCGTGTCTTTGGGCAGACTCGGCACGAACTCCACGGGCGGGCGCATCGCGAGGGGCACCGCAGCCGACGACAACGGTGGCCCGGCGATGAGCACGATGCCGAGCAGCGAAGCGAAAACGGTGGACTTGCGCATGAAAGTAATACCTCCGCGGCACACAGGTGTGCGCTTGATACGCCCTTGCTGTGCATTCTATTCCAAACACGCTCCCACCAGAGGCAGCAGCGAGGAGCCCCAGTCGGGCTCTCGGCGAATGCGCCGTCGGGACCCTGTCATCGGGCTGGATCGAGTCGTCAACGTGTTCCTGCCCTGCGGCCCCGGGGCCCGCG
The DNA here is from genome assembly GCA_031408715.1 of bacterium. Classification (GTDB taxonomy): domain Bacteria; phylum Eisenbacteria; class RBG-16-71-46; order RBG-16-71-46; family RBG-16-71-46; genus JAIOPA01. The sequence continues at coordinate 11,898 of JANNWR010000125.1, read as the reverse complement.
GCCCTCCGTCCCCGCGCCATTTGCCTATCCGCCCGCCAGCGGGCAGGTTGTCGAACATGCTCCCTTGGACCGAACTCGGCCGCGCCACCGTGCCCGGCGACGAAACACCCATGATCCTGGCGCGCCGCGGCGACGAGTTCATCATCCGCGTCGGGCCCACGCCGCTCATGAGCAGCCGCATGCACGACTCGGAAGATGCGTTGGCCCAGGGTGCTTGCCAGCGGCTCATGAACCGCGACACTGCTCGCATCGTCGTGGGCGGGCTCGGCATGGGCTTCACGCTTGCTGCGGCGCTGCGTGCGCTCCCGCCCACGGCCGACGTGCTGGTCGCCGAACTGGTGCCCGCCATCGTCGAATGGAACCGCGGCGAGCTGGGTGAGCTGGCCGGGCGGCCGCTCGACGACAAGCGCGTCACGGTCGCGGTCGGCGATGTTGCTCCCATGATCCACGGTGCCAACAAGCTGGTCGACGCGATATTGCTCGATGTGGACAACGGACCCAGCGCGCTGACGCGCAAGACGAACGAACGGCTGTATGGGGTTGAAGGCCTCAAAGCGACCCTCCGATCGCTGCGGCCGCACGGCATTCTTGCGGTGTGGTCGGTCGCACCTGATGATGCGTTCACCAAGCGGCTCAACACCGCTGGCTTTGCCACCGAGATCACCACGGTGCGCGCTCACGCCGGCAAAGGCACCCGCCACGTCCTGTGGTTCGCCCGCCGCTCTGGTAAGGAATGACATGGCGCTTCTGAGCATTGCCGACGCGACGATCGAGATCGCAGGGCAGCGATTACTTGATCAAGTCACGCTCAATATCGAACCCAACGAGCGCATTGGACTCTTGGGGCGCAACGGCGCAGGCAAGTCGACGCTGCTGCGTGTGCTCGAGAACGTGCTGCCGCTCGACTCGGGGACCATGATCCGCTCGCCTGGACTGACCGTGTCGGGGTTGCCCCAAGATGTCCCGACCGACCTCCAAGGCACGGCCCGCGATTGGCTGCATCATCATTGCGGGCACGCCGATCACGAGAAGCCCTGGGAGCTGGAGACCCGCATCGAACGTGCGGCGGGCGAGTTCAGCGTCGATCTGGACGGCGACGTGAGTGCACTGTCGGCGGGCTCCAAGCGCCGGCTGCTGCTGGCGGCGGCGTTCTCGCGCGAGCCCGAGTTGCTGATCCTCGACGAGCCCACCAATCATCTCGACGTGCGCAGCATCGAACGCCTCGAACAGCGGCTGTTCGACCGGCGTGGCACGCTCCTGTTCGTGACGCATGACAGAGACTTTCTCCGACGCCTCGCGACGCGGATTCTGGACTTGGATCGAGGAACCCTGCGCAGCTATGCGTCGGGCTATGACGCCTATCTGGTGACGCGCGAGTTGGAGGCCGACGCCGAAGCCACGCGCGATGCGCTGTTCGACAAGAAGCTGGCCGGAGAAGAAGCCTGGGTGCGCCAGGGCATCAAGGCGCGCCGCACCCGGAACGAGGGCCGCGTGCGCGCGCTCGAGGCGTTGCGCAACGAGCGCGCCGCACGTCGTGACGAGACCGGTGTGGTGAAGGCGCAACTGCAAGACTCCGAGCGTTCGGGCCGCGTGGTGATCCGTGCGCGCGGGCTCGGCTATCGCTGGGGCGATTCGCCACCCACCGTGAGCGGTTTCAAGGCCACCGTCATGCGCGGCGACCGCATCGGCATCCTGGGGCCCAACGGCTGCGGTAAGACGACTCTGTTGCGACTGCTGCTGGGTGAGCTGGCGCCCACGGAAGGCACGGTCACGCACGGCACCAAGCTCGAAGTCTCGCTCTTCTCACAGCTCCACGACACGCTCGATCCTTCGCTCACGCTGGCGGAGAACGTCGCCGAGGGCCGCGAGTTCATCCAGGTGGGCGAGGGCCAGCGGCACGTGGTGGGTTACCTGCGCGACTTCCTGTTCAGCGAAGAGCAGATCCGCGGGCCGATCACACGGCTGTCGGGCGGCGAGCGCAACCGGCTGCAGCTGGCGCGCATCCTGGCGCGCCCGTGCAACGTGCTGGTGCTGGACGAGCCGACCAACGATCTCGACCTCGAGACTCTCGAGATGCTGGAAGACTGGCTCATGAGCTTCACGGGCACACTGCTGGTCGTCTCGCACGACCGCGCGTTCCTCGACGAAGTCGTCACCAGCACGTGGGCATTCGAAGGCGATGGCGTGTGGCAGGAGTACGTCGGCGGCTACGCCGACTGGTTGCGCCAGCGAAAGCCAGAGCCGGTGAGCACGCCTGGGGCCAGCAAGCGCGGCCGTGGGGCGGTCGGCGGTGCGGCCGCAGCACCCCGCCGGGTGTCGTTCAAGCTCAAGCACGAGCTGGCCGAGCTGCCCGCGCGCATCGAGAAGCTGGAACTCGAACGCTTCAACCTGTTCGAGAGCATGTCGACGCCGGACTTCTACTCGAAGGGCAAATCTGAAATCGCGCGCGTGCAAACGGCACTTGCCGCGGCTGAGTCGGCACTCGAGACCGCGATGGCGCGCTGGGTCGAGTTGGAGGAGCAGGTCAACGGCGTCGCGGAGTAGCGCGACGCCGGGACCAGCACGCCCAGGCTCAGTTCAACTTGCGTCCCGCCACCACCACCACGTCGAGCGCGATGACGTTCAGGCTGCCCGTCAGCGAAGCCCCCGTGCTGGGCCCACGGCCCGACGTCGTGACCGCGATGCGAAGCTGCTTCTTGGCGAACAGCGCGGTCATCCGCGCATCTTGCGACGTCTGGCTCGTCACCGTGTCGGACACTCCCGCCGTGAACGTCAGGATCTGCGTGAGCACCGGGGGCGTGGTCCGGGGTGAAGTGCTGGCGTCGCTCAGGTAGACGCGCACCGTGTCCGTGCCGCTGCCGGTCGTGCCGGTCGCCACCGTGCGCAAGCGCAGGCTGGCGTCCTTCAGCACCACGGCATCACCCAACCCCTCCACCAGGTTCACGTCCTGGTCGGCGACCAACGCCTGCTCCCCGGTCGCCAGCCCGCCGGGCGCGGCCGGCACGGCCGGGATCACGAACGGCGTCTGCAGCTCAGGTGTGAAGCTCAGGAGATCGACGCGTAGCACCAGGTCATGATCGCCGCAGCCGGTGAGCCACACGAGCGTGGTCGAGAGCAGTGCGAGTGTGGCAACAACGCGTGCGACCGGATGGCGAACCTGCATTCTCGTGCTCATCGTGACCTCGCGGGGTAGAACGACAGTCCGATGCCAAGATCGACGGCGCGCTCGTGCGTGAGGTTCGCCTGGTTGGTGGCGACGGCGACATCCAGTCCCAGACGTCCGAGCCGCAACCCGATGCCGCCCGCGAACTGTGTGCGCTGCTGTACGTCGAGCGAAGCACCGGCGCGCAGAGCCACCGGCCCGGCCCAAACCTCGGCACCGGCATGACCGCTGATCTGTTCGAGCGCGTCGCGCTGCACATCGGCGGCGACCAGCACGCCGCCCAGCCGGGTCATGGCGGTGAGCACGTAGTTCGCGGGCACCGTGCTCGTGAACGGTAGCTGCTGCCCGATGGTCTGGGTCACGTAGTCGCCGCTCACGCTGTCCTTGGCCGTGACCGACTCCTCGACCTTCCAGTCGATCGACGTGCCGAGGTCGTTGCCGGCGAGTCCGAGCTCGAGTGCGCCGACGACGAACACCGCGCCCGCATCGAAACCATGCCCCCAGCCACCGTCCGCCGGCAGCGCGGTGCGCTGGCGGCCGCGGAAGCGCAGGTCCATCGGCACGTCGCCGAACAGCGTGTCGGGGGTGACGAAGCCCACCTGCTCGTCGGCGTCGGCGTAGGCCAGCCCGCGCAACAGCCGTGCACGCGCACCCACATAGAGCCCGCCGCGGTCGTCGTCGCCGCCCGAGCGCAGCACCGGGAACGCCGTACCCAGGAGCGCCTGGACCGCAGCCTGCGCCTGTCCGCGGTCGCTGAGCGCGTATTCGGTATTGGGCAGGAACGTCTCGCCGTCGTGCAGCGCGCCGCGCAGCGCGTCGTTCAGGTCGAAGTCATTCTGTGCCTGCACGAACGGTGTGACTCCGACGAACATGCGCCGCACCCCGAGCACGACGCCGGGACCGCGCATGGCGGTGGAGAAGCGCACGCGCTCATCGGGGATGATGTCGCGCACACTGCCCAGGTCGATGGTGAGCGCATTGCGCCCGACCGAGAGCGTGATGTCGCCCGCAGGTTCGGCCGGATCGACGAGGCGCAGGTTCCACGGCAGGTGCATGGCCAGGTTCGCGATCTTGAATGCGTCGAACGCCGAGTCGTTGGTGTCGAACGTCGGCGGATCCTGCAGTACCGGTATCAGGCCCAGCGGCAGCAGCAGGCTGCGCGGTCCATGTTCCGCGGCGGGTGGCACGGCGCGATAGGCGACGTTGGCCGCATCACCGCCGGGCCCGCCGTGCGACAGCGTCACGCCACCCATCGCCAGTCGGCGCGCGCTCATGAGCTGGGCCCGAGCGGGGGGCACGCTCAAGCCGGCGAGCAGCAGGACGTATGCAAAAATGAGCGTTCTGCGTGTGAAAATCACCCGGGCACTCCCTTCCATGGAGACGCTGCGGCCGGCAGGAGCCGGTCGCGAGCCTTGGCAGTATCGGTCGGAAGTGCCCGGAACTGGATGGGCCTCTTGGTCGAAAGTCGAAGTGCTCCGCAGGGCTCCAACGCAAAGGCCCCGTCCGCGAACGGACGGGGCCCCGCGAGTGGCGTCCGGTGGAGAGACCGGCCCGCACACAGTCTTGGAACTGGCCCTGGCTCAGCGCACGAACAACATCTTGCGCACCTGCGCCTGGTCGCCGGTCTTCAGCCGGTACATGTAGGCACCGCTCGGCACCAGACGGCCGGCGCGATCGGCACCGTTCCAGCTCACCACGTGCTCACCCGCGGCGAACTTGCCCTGGGCGAGAGTGGCGACTTCGCGGCCCGCGAGGTCGAACACCGTCAGTTCGACGTCTTGGGCGCTGGCCAACGAGAACTTGATGCGAGCCGAACCGACCGCCGGGTTGGGCTGCGCGGCCGCCAGCTGCACGGACGCCCGCGGCGTCGCCGACACCACGCCCGAACCTGCAGCGGCAACCGCCGCAGGGGCGGTCCCGGTGATCATCATCGGCCGCATCATGTCGTTGTCTTCATGATCGAGAATATGGCAGTGCCAGACGTAACCCGGCCCGCCGTGATAGCCGAAGCCGTCATTCGCCACGTCCATGCCGGCCGACGGATCGAAGTCGAACAGGTTCATGCCCGCCACGAGCGTGCCGCCCGACTGGCGGTTGGCATCCTGCGGCGCAACGCGCACGAGCACGCGCGTCACCTGGCCCGGGTTCATGCGGAATGTGTCCTTCCAGCCGTTCTCGTTGGCATCCACCGCCATCGACGAACCCAGCAGGAACGGCGTCACATCCGGATTGCCGCCGAGCTTGAAGCCGGTGGCCGCCGACTTCTCGCTGTAGGGCAGTGGCGAGCCCATGCCTTCCATCGGCATGCCGTACACGCCCATGTAGCCATCGATATCGAAGTCCTGCCGCCCCAGCACCTGGAACTGCACGAGGTGCAGGTGGATCGGGTGCGTGTCACCGGTCAGGTTGATGATCTCCCAGATCTCGGTGCTGCCGACCGTCAGGTTCTCGGTCGCGGCGTGCTCCCACATGCTGTTGTTGACGAAGCCGGCCAGCGGGCCGTTCACGCCCATCTGCTCGTTCAGCGTCAGCGCGCGCGTGATCTGCGCGGGCGCGGCCGGACGTTCGATGAGGTTGCGGCGCAGGCGCGTCACGCGTGCCGGGTTGAGGCTGCCATCGACGACGCCCGGCGACGGGCGGCTGACGCGGAACTGCATGATCTGGCCCGACGTGGCGGGGTCGACCGGATCGCCATCCGGGAACGGGCCGTTGGCGAGGTTCGTCATCACGACGTTCTGACCCGCCAGGCTCGAGAAGTCGATGATGAGGTCCATGCGCTCGCCCGGAGCGATCAGCAGCGCAGGGCCGCCGGCATTGAGCGCCACCGGAGCGTCGAGCAGCCCGCCGTCAGTGCCGATCTGCCAGATCTTCGGCTCGGGCGCGCCGACGCGCGGGTCGTTCAGGTGCAGCTCATAGAAGCGCGCGTTCGAACCGTTCACGAGACGCAGGCGGTAGCGGCGCGGCTCGACCTGCATGTACGGCCAGCTCTTGCCGTTCACGACGATGACGTCGCCGAAGAACTCCGGGACCCAGAACGGGTGCACGTCGGGGTTGATGCCGTCCGAGGGGAACAGCAGCTGGCCGTTCGTGTCGAACTGACGGTCCTGCAGGATGATCTCGCGCTCGAACGGATTGCCGAACTTGTCGGCGTCGCGATCGAACGGACCGCCCGGAAGATTGCCGGGCTCGTTGAACGGGTCACGCAGCAGGTACGCCGCCGCGAGGCCGGCATACACCGTGGTGCGCGTCGCGCCCAGCGTGTGGTCATGGTACCAGAGCATCGTGGCTTCCTGCGAGTTCGGGTACGTGTAGGTGTCCGTCACGAAGCCCGGACCCTTCTGCGCGAACCCCGGCGTCCACCAGGCATCCGGACCGCCATCCGTGCTGGAGGGGGTCTCGGCGCCATGCAAGTGCGCGACCGCGGGCACGGGACCCACGTAGGCCGCCATCGAACCATGCTGGCCGAGCGGGTCCGCCCAGTGCATGGTCTGGTCGACGTTGATCAGGCTCTGCAGGAATGGCGGCGAGCCACCGGCGCCCCGCAGATTGTTCACGAACTTCACCGACGTCGGCCGGCCGCGACGTGCTTCGATGGTCGCACCAGGGTAGGTGCGCGCTTTGCCGGGAATGCAGTAGCTCCACACGTAGGTGCCGCCGCGATACGGCGCCGCCAGCCCGCTGTAGATCGAAGCCGGCAGCACCTTCTGCTGGAACTCCTCGAGGCGCACGACGATCGGGCTGCCAGGAAACGTATGCGTGCCGTCGAGCCGAGCGGGCTTCGGGAGCGCATCGACGAACTTCGGGATCGAAGTACCGGGCAGAGGCACCGGCTGGGCGGTGGCGGCGGCGGCCGTCAGGAGAAAGGCGAGCGTCGTGACAAGCGAACGCGTCCAGGCCGTGGGACGCACGGGCGGGGTGCTGCGATGCGGCTGCGGCATGAGAGAGACCTCACCGACGGGCAGAGAGAGACCGTCTGGCTAGGGATTTCGGGTCCCCGGCGGCATCACCGGATGTCGCCCGAGGAGTGGGCGATCGACCAGTGGAGTTGGGGCCGTCGGGGAACCCGTTGCCACGACCGAGGCCGCCGTTCGATACGGATGGCTCACCGAAGCCCAGCGCGAGGACCCTGGAGGGGGCCCCGGACGCTCGGGGACAGATCGGTCGCCAACCGCCGCGTGGGGACCCGGCAGAAGCGTTGCGCCGGTGTTCACCGGCACTGGGGGTTGTGGTGCCACGGGTCCGTAGGCAGTACGGCCAGTGACGGGACCAATGTTCCCAATGTGTCCACGGGACGTCACGCGAATTCTACTTGTGGAGGTTCTCTAACTCGTTTATTTCATACGCATTGCGCGTTCGTTCGCTGGGCACGAACGGCTGTTGTGACACATGTCGTGAGAAGCACCAGCCTGAGCACGCGAGGTTTTCCATGGGAGAACCGGTGCCCTATTTCGAACGCGAATCGGACCCGGCATGAGACGTCCGTCTCACGCACTCGTGGACTCAGAGTGCGGCGGCCGCCTCGCAGAAGTCACGCACACGCACGGTCCAACTGCCACCCTCGGCGGCGATCGTCGCGGCATAGCCCGGCGCGATCTCCAGCGGACGCGTGACGACGAGGCCGCTCGCAGGCAGCGCCGGTTCCTCGAGCGCGGTGTCGAGGGGCTGGCCCCTGAGCTTGAGCCGTGCCTCACGTCGCGTCCACGCGCGGAAGAACTCCTCGCGGCGCTTGGCTGCGGGCGAGAACGCGAGTGCCGCGGCGTCTGCCGCGGACAGGAACTCCCGCGTCACCTCGTCGATGTCGACATCGTCCCGCATGCGCTCGAGATCCACGCCGACGGCGCGGTCGCTGGCCACGGCGATCAACGTCATGATGCCGCTGTGCGAGAGCGAGAACTCCAGCTGGTGCGGCGGAGCGAGCCGGGGTTTTCCCGAAGGGTCCTCGATGAAGCGCAGCGACTCCGCGCTCACGCCCGCATAGCCCGCGAGGATCATGCGCAGTGCGGTGCGCGCGACCACCCATGGCGTGGCGTTTGCGCCCAGGCGCAGGGCATGCGAGTGCTCAGCCGCACTCAGGGTGACGTCGAGCTGCGGCCGCGGCAGCGGCAGTGGCTCGGAGCAGACGCGCCACACGTCGACGACGCCGGCGGGCAGCGCTTGCGCGCCGCTGCCCGTGCGCGGGGTCAGCGGGATCAAGCGTGCGCTCCCGGCGCCGGATGCGTGGGGACGCCCTCGTAGCGCTGGGCTGGCGACAGGTGCTCGTGCTTCATCACCACGCCCAGTTCGGCCACGGTCGCCCGGGAGCCGATCTCGGCGCCATACAGTAGGAGTGAGCCTGCGGCGACGGTGCTGCCCGCGCCGATGCGCGAGTGGCCGAGCTTGAGCACGCGGTCCTCGAAGCTGTGCAACTGCAGATGGCAGGACACCGTCGCGTCGTCGTCGATCTCCAGCATGTCGGGGTCGACGAGCTGCGCGAGGCTGGTGCCCAGCACGACGCGATGTCCGATGCGTGCGCCCATGGCGCGCAGCCACCACGCCACGGCTGGAGTGCCCTCGAGGCATTCGATCACCGGCCGGCCGTACGCCGACCAGATCTCGTAGACGAAGTCCCAGCGGCAGCACCAGCACGACCACAGCACATGGTGGCCGGGCCGCATGCGCCCGAGCAACAGCCACTTGGTGGCGAGCGTGAGCACGCACAGGAACACCCCCGTGCCGACCGCCGCGAGCGGCAGGAGCCCCAGGTGCAGCGCGGTGCCGCTCAATCCGGTCGCGAGTCCTGGCAAGGTCGTCGCCCAGAACACCAGCAGGAACGCAGGCAGCACGGGCAGCGTGAGCCGCATCGATTCCCACAGGACGCGATTCAGCACGCGCACGGCGGACGGGCTGAACGTCAGGCTGTCGTGCGCGGCCACCAGCTCGCGGCGCGGAAGTTCGAACGCGGGATGACCGAACCAGCCACTACCCGCGCGGATCCGCTCCGGCTCCGCCACGGTGCACACGCCGAGCAGGATGTCGGGCGGCAGTGCGGCACCCGCAGGGATGACCGCGTGGTTGCCGATGAACGTGTGCCGGCTGAACGTGGTACGTGCGCAGTGCAGATGGCCGCGATGCACCAGTGGCCGTCCCAGGTAGATGCCGTCGGCGAAGAAACAGTCGTCGGCGATCTCGAGCAGTTCCGGCGTGACTTCCATGATGGTGCTGATCTCGCAGCGCCGCCCGACGCGCATGCCCGCCGCGCGCAGCCACATCGGCCACGCCAGCGTACCGGACAGCGCGACGTTCGCGCTTTCGACCAGGCGTTCCTTCAAGAGAACCGTGAGCGCGGTACCGCCACGCAGCGGATACACACCGGGCACGACGCGCGGCAGCACTCGGCACAGGAACGCCTGCAAAGGCAGCGACAGCAGGTAGCCCCCCATGACCGCCGCGGCGAGTGCCCCCAACGGCAGGTTCCAGAACGTCGCGGCAGCGCCACTGCTCCGCCACGCCGACAGCACCACCGCAGCCAGCACCATCGCGGGCAGGAAGGCGACCTGTGCGACCACGGCTTTGGCGATCAGCAGCACCAGCGAGTGCAGCGCGCTCGGGCGCGGCGGCTCATCGGAGGGCGGTGGCGACGGCGGGGTAGTGCCAGCGCGCTGTGCGGGCACACCGTCCCAGCATTCGCCCGCCCTCAGAGTCGCGCCATCGGCGAGCCAGGACAGCGCCGATAGGAAGCCCTCGGGTTCGATCACAGTGCCCGGACCCATGCGCGAGCGGGTGTCGAGCGTGGCGCGCGCCCCGATGGTGATCGGTGCGAACACCAGCTGCTGCTGGTCGTAGCTCACGAGGCCGATCGAGACATCGCGCCCCAGTGCAGCCTCGTCGCCGATCTCGAGCAGGTCCCAACCGCCGTGATGCAGGGCCACGCCGCGGTGCAGGTGCACGTCCTCGCCGATGCGTGCGCCGAGCGCGCGCAGCACGAGGGAGCGCAGGCCGGTGCTCTCGAGCAGGCCCCACGGCAGCGAGCGCGCGAACTGGTTCACGATCCAGTGCCGCACGTACATCGAACCCAGGTACGGGTGCCGGCCGGCGGTGTAGCGCCCGATGAGCACGCGTTTGGCCGCCACGGTGAGCACGGCTGCCACCACCGACCAGCCGATGGCTCCCGCCAGCACGAATGTCGGCAGCAACAGTACGAACAGCGTGGCTCCGAGCCACTGGGTGAGCACGGGCACGATGCGGAACGCCACGAGCCACGCCAGATTCACCACTGCGACCAGCGCTCCGGCAAGGAACAGTGCCTGCGCGGCGACACCCCACGCGGCGTGCGGTGAGACGTGTGGCCGCTCCTGCACGGCAGGCCTCTGCCATGCCGGCGCTGCGGTGGACGTCGCGCGTGGAGCACGGGTGCGGTGGGTGCTCGCGGCGTTCGTGGCTGCCCGTGCGGCCAATCCGGCGACCGTGCGCAGTGCATAGAGGTCGCGCACGGTGAGTGCGGCGGTGCTCGGCTCGCGCCGGAGCGACGAGATGACCTGGGCGGCGAGCAGCGAGTTGCCGGCGAGGTCCAGGAAGAAGTCGGCCTCGGCGGTGACGGGTGCGCTCAGGTGGCGTGAGAACGCTGCTGCCACCTTCCGTTCGAGCTCACCCGCCGGCGCGCGGCCAGACACGGTGTGCGCGGCATGCTCGTGCGGCAGCTCCGGGAGTGCTTGACGGTCGAGCTTGCCCGAGAGCGTCCCGCGCGGCAGCGCATCGAGACGAGCGATGCGCGCGGGCAGCATGGGCTCGGGCAGGGTGCGGCGCAGTTGGTCACGCAACTGTTCGCGATCCGGGTCGGCGCCCGTCTCAGTGACCACGAAGGCGATCAGCTCGGGGCCGGTGCCATTCTTCTGGATGCGGCACGCGGCCTCGAGAATCCCGGGGCAGCGGCACAGCTCGCTCTCGACCGCCGTGAGTTCGATCCGGTGCCCGCGCACCTTCACCTGCGTGTCGGCGCGGCCCAGATAGAGGAGGTCGCCGCCGGGTGAACGGCGCACGAGGTCACCCGTCCGATAGATCCGACCGAAGACGGGATGCGAGAGGAAGCGTTCGGCGGTCAGGTCGGCGCGATGCAGGTAGCCGCGTGCCACGCCCGCGCCGGCGATCACCAGTTCGCCCGGGTGGCCTTCCGCCACTTCGCGAAGTTCCGAGTCGACGATATAGCCACGGTTCCCGCTCACCGGTCTGCCGATCGTCACGGGTTCACCCGCGCGCACCGGAGCACGCACGACCGTGACCGTGCACTCGGTGGGCCCGTAGCCGTTCTCGAGCCGGCGCCCGGGAGCCCAGCGCTGCGCCACATCGGCCGTCAGCTCCTCACCGCCGACGTACAGTAGGCGAAGGCCGGGTAGCTCGCGGCTCGGGTCCTCGCAGCCGGTCATGCGCAGCAATGTGGGGGCCGGGCACCACACGGTGATGTGCTCGTCACGCAACCACGGCACCAGGTCCGGGCCCGAGCGCACGAGTTCGTCATCGACCACGACGACGGTGGCACCCGTGCCCCACGCCATCCAGATCTCCTCGACCGACGAGTCGTACGCCGCCGAAGTGGTCTGCGCCACGCGGTCCCCGGGTCGCAGGCCGAAGTAGCTCGCATCCGCGGTGACGAGGTTGGCGATGTTTCGGTGCTCGATCATCACACCCTTGGGATGGCCCGTGGTACCCGAGGTGTAGATGACGTAGGCCAGCGTCTCGGGCGTGACCCATGACGGCCGGCT
>JANNWR010000124.1:0-73752 GCA_031408715.1 bacterium | reverse complement strand
GTCGATGCCATCTTCGCGCGCGCCGAGGAGCCCCGTTCATGAGCGTGCAGACCGTGAGTCCCGACGCCTGGACCGCCGACGAGCTGCACGACCCGGCGGCCGTGTCGCGCCGCCTGAAGTCCCGCGGGGTCTCGCTCGACGCGGAAGAAGTCGCACTGCTCCAGCAACTGCTCGGTCGCAGTCCGCGCTGGGCCGAGGCGGTGCTGTTCGGCATCCTGTGGAGTGAGCATTGTTCCTACAAGAGCACGCGCCACTTGCTGAAGCGCCTGCCCACGCAAGCGCCCCAGGTGGTCATCGGGCCGGGTGAGGATGCCGGAGTCGTGAGCCTGCCCGCGCCCTGCGAGGACACCGTGCTGGTGTTGGGGCACGAGAGTCACAATCACCCGAGCCAGGTCCTGCCCGTCGAGGGCGCCGCGACCGGTGTCGGGGGAATCGTGCGCGACATCATCTGCATGGGCGCGGAAGTGGTGGGCGTACTCGATTGCCTGCGCTTCGGGGAACCCGCGAGCGGCGTCCACCAGCGCGATGTCATGCGCGGCGTGGTCGAGGGCGTGGCGTCCTATGGCAACGCGCTCGGTGTGCCGAACCTGGGCGGCGACACCGTATTCGACGCGGGCTACGACCAGAACTGCCTGGTCAACGCCATGGCGGTCGGGTTCGCGCCCGCGAGCGGCGTGCTCCGCAGCCGGGTGCCCGAGGGCCCCGGCCCCTGGGTGTTCGTCCTGATCGGCAAGCCCACCGACGAGAGTGGTTTCGGCGGCGCGGCGTTCGCATCCGGCGAACTGGGGCAGGAGGACCAGCGTGGCGCGGTGCAGTTGCCGGACCCGTTCCTGAAGCGCGTACTCAATGTCGCCACCTATGAAGTATTCCGGCGTATTCGCGAGCGCGGCATCCTGTGCGGATTCAAGGACCTGGGTGCAGGGGGCATCGCGTGCGCGACCAGCGAGCTCGCCGCGGCGGGTGGGTGCGGCGCCGAGATCGACCTGACGCTTGCGCACCGCGTCGAACGGAGACTGCCGCCCGAAGTGCTGCTGTGCGCCGAGACCCAGGAACGATACTGCTGGGTGGTGCCGGAATCGTTCGCTGCCGAGTTGTGCGCGATCTATGAACGCGAGTTCGCGCTCGGGCAGGTGCACCCGGGAGCTGGCGCTCGCGTGATCGGGCGCGCGGTGAGCTCGCGCCGCTACACCGTCACGTGGGAAGGCCAGACGCTTGTCGATTGCGACGTCGAGGCCATCACCACGGGCCGGCGCGCCGAGCGGGCGGCACAGACCCGCGTGCGGACGCGCCCGCCGCGTTCTCGCCGCCGGGTGCCCGATACCAAGAAGGCCTTGCTGACGCTGCTCGGCGGACTGCACCTCGGATCGCGCGAGTACCTGACGCGCCACTACGACGGCGACGTGCAGGGCCGGACGTGGTTGCGTGCGGGGGAAGGGGATGCGTGCGTGTTGCGCGTGCATCCCGATCGTCCCATGGGGATCGCGTTCGGCGTCGGCGGCAATCCGCATTGGTGCGATGGCGATCCCGCGACCGGCGCCGCACACGCGGTGGCGGAAGCCGCGCGAAATGTGGCGGTGGTCGGCGCCCGGCCGTGGGCGCTCACCGACTGTCTCAACTTCGGCCATCCGGAGGACGCGGAAGTCATGGGGGATCTCGAGGCCACGATCGACGGACTCGCGGCGGCGGCCCGTTCGCTGGGGGCGCTGGCCGCGCCCGGACATCCGCTGCCCTTCGTGAGCGGCAACGTCAGTCTGTACAATCAGGTCGGTCGTCAGGCCATCCCGCCTTCACCGATCGTGATGTGCGCGGGTGTCATCACCGACGTGACGCAAGCACTCGGGTTGGGTGTGCGCAGCGCCGGACACGCGTTGTTGCTGATCGGGGACGACCGCGATGGCCTCGAGGGTTCGGCCTACCGGCGCGAAGTGCTGCGTGAGCGCGGCGGGGCGCCGCCACCGCTGGACCTGGCGCTCGAAGCACGGCTGCACGAACTGGCAGTGGCCATCGCCGAGGGGGGCTGGGCGGTCGCGGCGCACGACGTGTCCGAGGGCGGGCTCGGCGTGGCGCTCACCGAGATGATGCTCGGGTCCGCGGATGACGCGCCGCTCGGGTTCGAGATCGACCTGGCTTCGTTCGAGGTCGAAGCCGCTGTGGCGCTGTTCTCCGAGCGGCCGGCGATCCTCTACGAAGTGCCGTTCGAGCGCATGGCCCGGTTGTCGCAGGCCGCCCGTGACCGTGGGTTCGTCGCGTGGCCCGTCGGCACGGTGAGCCTGCATCCGAGCCTGCGCGTGGGTTTCGCGGGCGGCGAGAGCGTGACGTGGGAGCGCGCCGCACTGACGACCGCGCGTTCGTTGGCGTTACGCAAGGTCTGGAACGAGGAGGGCGTATGAGCGCAGCACGAGTCGCGGTGCTGCAGTTCCCGGGCGTGAACTGCGAAGCCGAGACTGCACGTGCGGTGCAGCGCGCCGGCCTCGATGCCGAGGTGTTCCGGTGGACGCGACCGGCGCACGAGCTGGCGGCTTTCGATGCCTTCGTGCTGCCGGGCGGCTTCTCGTACCAGGATCGCGTGCGTGCAGGTGCACTTGCAGCCAAGGACCCATTGCTCGAGCAGCTCGCGGAGCGGGCCGAGGCGGGTGCGCCGGTTCTGGGGATCTGTAACGGAGCACAGGTGCTGGTCGAAGCGGGGCTCGTGCCCGGCCGCGGCAGCGTGGACGTGGCGCTGGCGCGCAACCTCATGCCGGACCGCGCCGGCTACTACACCCGCTGGGTGTGGTGCCGCATCGAGGAGTCGGCGTGCGTGTTCACGCGCGGTCTCGAACCCGGGATGCTGTTGCCGTTGCCCATCGCGCACGGGGAAGGGCGCTTCACGTCGCGCAAGCAGGGCCGGCTCGCCGATCTCGTCGCCGCGGGGCAGGCCCCCTTGCGATACACGCGGGCGGACGGAGAACCGGCTCAGGACTTCCCCGACAACCCGAACGGTGCCGATGCCGCGGTGGCGGGGCTGTGCAACGCGCGCGGCAATGTGCTGGCGCTGATGCCGCACCCGGAACGCGCTGCCGAGCTCGGGCAGGTGTCGCGCGGCATCGGCGGGGAGTGGGGACAGAAACGCGACCGTGCACTGGCCGCGCATGACGGCAGTGCATTCGCGGACGGACCCGGGATGACCTTGTTCCGCAGCCTGGCTCGCCATTTCGATTCGCCCCGGGGGGACGCGTGACCACCGCACCGACGAAGTCTCTGCTGCAGGTTTATGTCGAACTGCGCGCCGAGGACCCGGAAGCGGTGAGCGCGCTCGGTGTCGCACGTGCACGCCTCGACGCCGGGTGTACGCTGCGCTCGTTGCGCCGCGTGCGTGTGTTCGAGTTGCGCGGTGAGCTGCCGGCGCGCGAGCAGTCGGAAGACCTGCTGCATCGTTCCACGCGTTTCTACAATCCCGCGAAGGAACGCTGCACCGTGCGCATGCAGCCCGCCGACCCGGCACCGTTTCGCGCGCAGGAGGAACTCGTGCTGGTCGTCGATCGCGGGCTCGAGCGCCGCGTCGCGGCTGAGCGTTGGTGGAAGCAGGAGACCGGCGCCAAGGTCGAGGTGCGTGAGGGCACGGCCTGGGCGCTCGAGTTCGAGGCCGGCACCGACGCCACGGCCGCTGCCGCGTCGCTGGCGTCGGTCACCGACCGCGCGCATGGGCTGCTCAGCAATCCGCACTTCCAGGACTGGAAGGCGGGCCATGGGTCCGCGCCGCCGTGGCCCTGGCTGGGCGGCCGCGCCGTGGCGGCGAAGCCGGCGCGCGCGCCTGCAGCACGCTCGACTCCGAAGCGCACGGCGAAAGGGGGCCCGTCATGACCGCATGGCACCACCTCAAGGGTTGGAACGAGGAGTGCGGGGTATTCGGTTGTGTGGGTGTGCCCCAGGCCGCGGCCATCACCGCACTCGGGCTGCACGCGCTCCAGCACCGCGGACAGGAAGCGACCGGTGTGGTGGCATGCGACGCCGGGCGGTTCCATTCCCACAAAGGCATCGGGCTGGTGTCCGATGTCTATCGCGATGCCGACCTCGAGCACATGCCGGGGAACATGGCCATCGGGCACAACCGCTATTCGACCGCGGGCGGGCTGACGCTCGAGAACACTCAGCCGCTCCGCGTGGTGTATCGCGGCGGTTCGCTGGCACTCGGGCACAACGGCAATCTCACCAACGCGCGGGAGGTGCGCTCCGGGCTCGAGGAATCGGGCAGCATCTTCCAGACCACTTTGGATACCGAGGTGTTCCTGCACCTGATGGCACTGAGCGGCACGAACGATGTCGAGGAGGCGCTGACCGAGGCCGCGCGCCAGGTGCGCGGGGCGTACTCCATCGTCGTTCTCACCGAGCACACCGTCATCGCACTGCGCGACCCGCACGGCTTCCGGCCGCTGTGCATCGGCCGATTGGGCGACGGATACGTGGTCGCCAGCGAAACGTGCGCGTTCGATCTCGTGGGCGCGGAGTTCATTCGCGAGGTCGAGCCCGGCGAGATGGTGACGCTCGACCCGCAGGGGCTGCGTTCCCGTCGCGCCCTGCCGGCCGCCGAACCGCTCCAGCACTGCATCTTCGAGCACATCTACTTCTCGCGCCCGGACAGCCGGGTGTTCGGCGACACGGTCGATCGGGTGCGCCGGCGGCTGGGGCGCGAACTGG
Organism: bacterium; assembly: GCA_031408715.1. GTDB lineage: Bacteria > Eisenbacteria > RBG-16-71-46 > RBG-16-71-46 > RBG-16-71-46 > JAIOPA01. The sequence goes on along the minus strand of JANNWR010000124.1, from coordinate 69,078 downwards.
CCAAGGAGCATCCCGCCGATGCCGATGTGGTGATCGCGGTGCCCGATTCGAGCAACTCCATCGCACTGGGGTTCGCGGAGGGGTCCGGCGTGGCGTTCGAACTGGGATTGATCCGCAATCACTACGTGGGCCGCACCTTCATCCAGCCGAATCAGGCTGGCCGTGACTTCGGCGTGCGCGTGAAGTTCAATCCGGTCAAGGAAGTGCTCGAGGGCAAGCGCGTCGTGGTGGTCGACGACTCGATCGTGCGCGGCACGACGAGTCGGAAGCTGGTGCGGTTGTTGCGTCGCGCCGGCGCCAGGGAAGTGCACTTCCGGGTCGGCTCGCCACCCGTGACGCACCCGTGCTTCTACGGCATCGACACACCGAGCCGCCGCGAGTTGATCGGAGCGTTGAAGACAGTCGACGAGATCCGCGACTACCTCGGCGTGGAAACCCTCGGCTACCTGTCGCTCGAAGGCATGCTGGCTGCCGAACGCGAGCCCGCGCGCTTCTGCCGGGCCTGCTTCACCGGCGCCTACCCGGTGCCGGTCGATCCCGGCACCAGCAAGCTGGCGATCGAGCACATGGAGCGCGGGTCCCTGCCGCGACGCTGAGCGCTGTGCCCGTCCTCAGGAACCCGTCGTGGACGGGTTCAGTCGCGTGCATGCGGCGGGAGGACGCACGTCCACGAGTTTGACAGTGGTCCGAAGCGCTCCCTACATTCGCTCATTCCCCTCGCGATGGACGCGCTCGGGGCCCCCCAAGGGAAGGCGAATGTCCCTGCGACAGCTGATGGCCCAGCGACGGGCCAAGATCGAGGATTGGCGCTCACTCGGCTGCGAGCCGTACGCCTACCGGTACGACGTCACCCATCACGCGACCGAGCTGCTCGCGAAGGGTGACGCCGTCACGGAGGAGCCTGGCGAACAAGTCAGGGTCGCGGGCCGCCTCATGGCACGCCGCGGGCACGGCAAGGCCGGATTCGGTCATGTGCTCGATGGCTCCGGCCGGATCCAGGTGTACTTCCGCAGCGACGTCATGGGCGAGGCGTTCGCGCGCTACGAACTGCTCGAGATCGGTGACTGGATCGGGGTCTCGGGGGCGCTGTTCCGGACGCGCACCGGCGAGATCACGATCCGTGCCGAACAGGTCGAACTGCTGTCCAAGTCGATCCGGCCCCTGCCCGAGAAGTGGCACGGGCTCACCGACCCCGAGACGCGGTTCCGCCAGCGCTACGCCGACCTGTTCGTGAACCTCGGCGTGCGCGACGTGTTCCGCCGCCGTGCCGCGGTCATCTCATGCATCCGGCGGTTCCTGGACGACCGGCGCTACCTCGAGGTCGAGACCCCGGTGCTGCAACCGATGTACGGCGGTGCCTTCGCGCGGCCATTCGTGACGAAGCACAACGCACTCGACATCGACCTGTATCTGCGTGTCTCCAACGAGCTCTACCTGAAGCGCCTCATCGTCGGCGGGCTCGAGCGCGTCTATGAGTTCTCGCGCGACTTTCGCAACGAGGGCATGGACCGCTCGCACAATCCCGAGTTCACGCTGCTCGAGTACTATCAGGCGTTCGCCGACGTGCACGACATGATGACGCTCACCGAGCAGCTGGTGTGTGACGCGCTGCAGCATGCCTGCGGCACGCTCCACATCCCGTACGGCGACCGTGTCCTGGACTTCACACCGCCGTGGCCGCGCGTCTCGATGCTCGACGCGGTCAGTGAAAAGGTCGGTGAGAGCATCCATGCGCTCGATGAGGCGGTGCTCGGCAGGCACATCTCGCGACTGAACCTGCACCCGCGACAGGGAACTGGCGCGGGCGGCATGCTCGACGAGTTGTTCTCGGAACTGGTGCAGCCGGATCTGCAGAACCCGGCGTTCGTGATCGACTACCCCGTCGCGGTCTCGCCACTGGCGCGTGTCTCGCGCACCAACCCCAAGGTGGTCGAGCGCTTCGAGTTGTTCGCCGCCGGGATGGAACTCGCGAACTCGTTCAGCGAGCAGTGCGACGCCGATGCGCAGCGTGCGGCGTTCGAAGCCCAGGGCTCGGCGCGCGAACGGGGCGATGACGAGGCCCAGCAACTCGATGAGGACTACTTGCGGGCGCTGGAATACGGCATGCCGCCCACCGGCGGCGTCGGCATCGGCATCGACCGGCTGGTGATGCTGGCCACCGACTCGCGCTCGATCCGCGACGTGCTGCTGTTCCCGCAACTGCGGCCCGAGGAGGGCCGGCCGGTCGAGGACGACAAGCCCGAGGACGTGGCCGTGAGTCCAGAGGGCGCGGGCCCGAAGTGAACCTGCCGCTGTGGATCGCCGGCCGCTACCTCAAGGCTCGGCCCCGCACCGGATTCGTGCGCCTGCTCACCGGCATCAGCATCGCCGGCGTGGCGGTGGGGGTCACCGCGTTGCTCGTCGTGCTGGCGGTCATGAACGGCTTCGAGGGCGAGGTGCAGTCCCGCATCGCCGGCACCGACGCGCATGTCGTGTTGCTCGGGGCCACGACCGACGGCGTCACCGATGGTGAGGGCCTGGCGCGGCAACTGGCGCAGGAGAAGGGCGTGCTCGGGGCATCGGCGTTCACATACGCCAAGGCGATGGTGTTCCATGAAGGGTTGTCCGAGGGCGTCGTGGTCAAGGGCGTGGATCTGGTGCACGAACGCGAAGTGACCACGCTCGGCAGCACGATCAGTCCGCGGCTCGACTCGATCCCGAACGTGACGTTGTCGGGCGAACCCGGCATCGTGCTCGGCTCCGAGCTGGCGGCCAAGCTCGCCGCGCGCCCCGGGGATCGCGTGCTGCTGGCCACGCTCCAAGGGGACGCCGCTTCGGCGTTCGGCTATGCGCCCAAGTTGCGGCCGTTCCGCGTGGTGGGGTTGTTCACTTCCGGGCTGTACACGTATGACTCGAGCTTCGGGTTCACCTCGGTGGGGGCATCGCAGCGCTTCTTCGCGCTCGGCGACCGTGTCACTGGAGTCGAGATCAAGCTGAGCGACATGATGGCGGCTCCGGTCGAGGCCGAGCGGCTTCGGCGTGCTGCCGGACGCAGCGACCTGCGCTCCAACAACTGGATCGACCTGAATCGAAATCTGTTCACCTGGATGAAACTCGAGAAGACGGTGATGTTCCTGATCCTGGCGCTCATCGTGCTCGTGGCGGCGTTCAATATCGTCAGCACGCTGTTCATGGTGGTGCTCGAGAAACGCCGCGACATCGGTGTGCTGCGCACCATGGGGGCGACACCACGCCTGGTGCTCACCATCTTCCTGGGTGAGGGGCTGCTGATCGGCGTGTTCGGAACGGCGACAGGGGCGCTGCTCGGCTCCGCGCTGATCTGGCTGCTCCAGAAGTACCCATTCGTTCACCTACCGGGGGACGTCTACTTCATCGAGACGCTGCCGCTTCGCCCGGAGACCGGCGACTTCGCTGCCGTGATTCTGGCCGCCTTGGTACTGTGTCTGGCCGCTGCCTGGTATCCCGCCTGGCGCGCTTCCAAGCTCGACCCGATCGAAGCCATCCGGCAGCAGGTCTGAGTATGAACTCGAACTTCGCCGCCGAAACCACTGCCAGTACGACAGATGCGAGTGCTCCGCTGGCGCTTATGGCGCGCGGGCTGACGAAGTCCTATGAGACTCCGGGGGGGCGTCTCGAGGTCCTGCGTGGCGTCGATCTCGAGGTCCCGCGTGGCATGCTTCTGGCGATAGTCGGCGCGTCGGGCTCGGGGAAGAGCACGCTCCTGAACGTCCTCGGGACGCTGGACCGCCCGGATGCGGGCGTGCTGGAGCTGGCCGGACAGGCAGTGGCGGGGCTGGATGAGAACGGTCGATGTGCGCTGCGGCTGGCGAAGCTGGGATTCGTGTTCCAGTTCCACCACCTGCTGCCGGAGTTCACTGCCGAGGAGAACATCATGATGCCGCTGCTCGTCGCCGGGACGCCGTTCGAGGACGCGCGCAAGCGTGCCCGCGAGGTGCTGTCCGCGGTCGGGCTCGACGCGCGTCGCGATCACGTCCCGTCCCAGCTTTCGGGTGGCGAAGCGCAGCGCGTCGCGGTCGGCCGCGCCCTGGCGCCCGAGCCCGCCCTGTTGCTCGCGGATGAGCCATCGGGCAACCTCGACTTGGCATCCGCGGCGCAACTTCACAGTCTCCTGAACTCGCTGGCCCGCGACCGGCATCAGACGGTTGTGTTGGTGACTCATGATGCTAGGCTCGCCGGCATGGCGGACCGCGTCCTGCGGCTCGAGGACGGACGCCTGAACCCGGTCGCGACGAGCTAGAGGGCCCCATGCTCTGCCAGATCTGCGGGAAGAACCCCGCCAGCGTGCACTTCACCGAGATCCACGACAACAAGATGTCGGAGATCCACGTGTGCGAACGGTGTGCCGAGGAGAAGGGCATGCACACGCCCGCTCAGCAGCACAAGTTCGAGATCGCCGACCTGCTCGCGGGCATGGTCGATTCGATGACGCACACGGAAGAAGAGCGTGTCGGGCACGTGCAGTGCCCGCGTTGCGGCATGCTGTACTCGTCGTTCAAGGAGACCGGACGTCTGGGCTGCGCCGACTGCTACACCGCGTTCCAGTTCCAGTTGCGCCCGCTCCTGCGCCGCATCCACGGCGACACCCACCACCGCGGCAAAGCGCCCACGCGCGGACAGGAGACCGTGCCGAGCACACGAGCGATCCAGCGCCTGCACGACGAGCTGCAGCGGGCCGTCGAGCGCGAGGAGTTCGAGCGCGCCGCCCAGGTGCGCGACGAGATCCGCCGGCTCGAGGCGGAACGCCAGGCGACCGTGCGTGAAGGGGGCCCGTTGTGAGTGCGCCCCAGTCGTTCGACGAACTGTTCAACGCCAGCGCGCCGTGGTGGAAGGGCGAGGGCCCGCACGCCGACATGGTGTTGTCGACGCGGATCCGGCTGGCGCGCAACCTGCGCGACGTGCCGTTCACTCACCGCGCGCGCGACGAGCAGCTCCATGGCGTGCTCGCCAGTGTGACGCACGCCGTGGGCTCCTCCGGCACTTTGAAGGGCGGCCTGTTCCTCAAGATGCAGGAGTGCTCCGCGATCGACCGTCAGGTCCTGGTCGAGCGCCACCTCGTCTCCCATGAGTTGGGGGATGGCGCACGTCCGCGCGGCATCTACGTCGCACCCGACGACCGCATCAGCATCATGGTCAACGAAGAAGACCATCTGCGGCTGCAGTCGCTCACGCCGGGCTTCCAGTTGGCGGAAGCATGGGCGCTCGCCGATGCCACCGACGATGAACTCGACCACACGCTGGAATACGCCTTCTCGGACGAGATCGGCTACCTGACCGCGTGCCCCACGAACGCCGGGACGGGACTGCGTGCCTCCGTGCTCATCCACCTGCCCGCGCTCGTGCTGCTCGAGGAGATCCAGCGCGTCTTGAAGAGCATCATGCAGGTCGGTTTGAATGTTCGCGGCCTTTACGGTGAGCACAGCGAGATCATGGGGAACCTGTTCCAGATCTCGAACCAGACGACGCTCGGTCGTGGTGAACGGGACTCGATCGAGAGTCTCGAACGCGTGACCAAGCAGATCATCGAGACGGAAGAGCGCGCGCGCGAACGCATGCTGCGCGACGCCCGCACCCAGTTGGAAGACAAGGTCTGGCGCGCCTACGGCACGCTGCGCTATTGCCGGTCGATCCAGGCCAAGGAAGTCATCAACCTGTGCTCGGCCGTACGGCTCGGTGTGGCGATGGGCCTGCAGGGATTGTGTCCGCTGCGTGTCGTCAACGAGTTGCTGGTGCTGACGCAACCGGCTCATCTCCAGCGCCAGGCCGGCGTCGAGATGGCGCCGCCCGAACGGAATATCCGAAGAGCCCAGGTCGTGCGCGAGCGGCTCGCCGCCGCCGAGCATGAGGCCCGGGACACCAACCCATAAAGGAGGAGTGCCTGGCTGCCGGACGGCAGGCGGGCCAAGATCACCATGCACGACAAGTTCACCGAACGGGTCCGCAAGGTCATCTATCTGGCGCGTGAGGAAGCGGCGCGTCTGCAGCACGACTACATCGGCACCGAGCACCTGTTGCTCGGCGTCATCCGGGAGGGCGAGGGCATCGCCGCCACGGTGCTCAACAACCTCGGTCTCGACCTGGACCGCATCCGCCAGGAAGTCGAGAACATGGTGAGCGCCTCGGGAGGCACCATGACCATCGGCGAGATCCCGTTCACGCCGCGCGCCAAGCGCGTGCTCGAACTGGCCGTCGAGGAAGCCCGGTCGCTGGGGCACAACTATGTCGGCACCGAGCACCTGCTGCTCGGCTTGATCCGCGAGGGCGAGGGAGTGGCCGCCAAGGTGCTGCTCGAACTGGGCGTCGATCGCAAGCGCGTGCGCGAGGAGACGCTCAAGCTGCTGGGCGGCACCCCGAGTTCGTCGCAGACCGCCGAGCGGGGCGAGGAGCGTGCCGAGACACCGGCGCTGAACCAGTTCGGCCGTGACCTCACCGCGCTCGCGCGCGAAGGCAAGCTGGACCCGGTCATCGGTCGCGACAAGGAGATCGAACGTGTCGTGCAGGTGCTGTCGCGCCGCAAGAAGAACAACCCGGTCCTGATTGGCGAGCCGGGTGTCGGCAAGACGGCCATCGCCGAGGGCCTGGCGCAGCGCATCATCTCCGCGCAGGTGCCCGAGAGCCTCAAGAACAAGCGCATCGTGACGCTCGATCTCGCCGCTGTGGTGGCGGGCACCAAGTACCGCGGCCAGTTCGAAGAGCGCCTGAAGACTGTCATGAACGAGATCCGCGAGTCCAAGGACACGGTCATCTTCATCGATGAGCTGCATACGATCGTCGGCGCCGGCGGCGCCGAAGGCGCGATCGACGCATCCAACATGCTCAAGCCGGCGCTGGCCCGCGGCGAGTTGCAGTGCATCGGGGCCACGACGCTCGACGAGTACCGCAAGTACATCGAGAAGGACGGTGCGCTCGAGCGCCGCTTCCAGCCGGTCATGGTCGATCAGCCGAGCATCGAGGACACGATCCAGATCCTCATGGGGCTGCGCGACAAGTACGAGGCGCATCACGGCGTCAAGATCACGGACGGCGCGATCGTGCAGGCGGTCAAGCTCGCCGACCGGTACATGAACGACCGCTTCTTCCCGGACAAGGCCATCGACGTCATCGACGAAGCCTGCGCGCGCGCGCGTCTGTCGGTGAGCACGGTGCCCTCCGAGATCCACGACCTCGAGAAAAAGCTCGAAGAGGTGGTCAAGGAGAAGGAAGCCGCGATCCGCGGGCAGGAGTACGAGAAGGCCGCGCGGTTGCGCGACAAGGAGAAGGAGCTGCGTTCGCGCCGCAACGACTTGAAGAAGTCGTGGTCGGAGAGCAAGCGCGACCAGAGCGTGCAGGTCGATGACGACCAGATCGCCGCCGTGCTCAGCATCATGACGGGGATCCCGGTGGTGAAGCTCGCCGCCGAGGAGAGCCAGAAACTGCTGCGCATGGAAGAGGAGATCAAGAAGCGCATCGTCGGCCAGGACGAGGCCGTTTCGGCGGTGTCGCGCGCCGTGCGGCGCAACCGCGTGGGCTTGCGTGATCCCAAGCGCCCGATCGGCTCGTTCATCTTCCTGGGGCCGACCGGCGTCGGCAAGACCGAGCTGGCACGTGCCCTGGCCACGTACCTGTTCGACAACGAGAACGCGCTCATCCGCATCGACATGAGCGAGTACATGGAGAAGTTCTCGGTGTCGCGACTCGTCGGCGCGCCTCCGGGCTATGTCGGCTACGAGGAGGGCGGGCAGCTCACCGAGAAGGTTCGCCGCAAGCCCTACTCGGTCGTGTTGCTCGACGAAGTCGAGAAGGCGCATCCCGACGTCTTCAATGTGCTGCTGCAGGTGCTGGATGACGGTGTGCTCACCGACAGTTCGCGCCGCAAGGTCGATTTCAAGAACACGGTCATCATCATGACGTCGAACCTCGGCGGCCGGCAGATCGTGTCGGGCGGGCAGAAGCTCGGCTTCAAGCAGGTCGATGGCGCACAGGCGTTCAGCAACATCAAGACGACGGTCCAGGACGAGTTGAAGCGCACGTTCAACCCGGAGTTCCTGAACCGCATCGACGATGTCATCGTGTTCCATGCCCTGGTGCGCGACGACATGAAGCAGATCGTGAACATCCTGCTGGGCCAGTTCGGCGCCCGGCTGAAGCTGCAGGACATCACGCTCGAGCTGACGACGGAGGCCCAGGAACTGCTCATCGACAAGGGCTTCGATCCGGCCCTGGGAGCGCGGCCGCTGAAGCGCGCCATCCAGCGGCTGCTCGAGGATCCGTTCGCGGAGTTCATCCTGCGCGGCCAGATCCCGCCGGGTTCGAACGTCAAGGTCAGCCGCAAGGACGATGCGCTCGACTTCAATACCGTCACGCCCGCCAGCACGGATGCGCCGCCGGTGCCGAGCGTCTGAGAGGCGGGAAGCGCAGATTCCACGAAGCCGTGACAGACCGCCGGGCCCCGAACAGGGCCCGGCGGTTCTTGATCTTACGGGAGGGTGTGTGCCCCTACCCGCATGGCGCGCGGCTCCGCCACATGGGAACGCGGAACACAGGACGCCGCAACGGGGTATGGGGGCATACCTTGCGAGGCGGTTGCGCGCTGGACAAGGCGTCGCCGCTTGTCCATCATCCTGTGCCGACTCCCCGATAGGATGGCCACGCCGAGCTCGCTCGCGCGCGCATGGACGCGTTCCGCGGGAGTGGTTCTGCTCGTGCATATCGTGTGTGGCCCAGGAGGAGAGCTTCGAGTGCCCCGATCCGTTTCATGCATCGAACGATCTGAGCAGTGTCCGCCGGTCCGGCCGTGGTCCTTCGGGTACCCGGCCGCTGGGCTCCGGGCCGCGCTCCTGATGCTGAGCCTGCTGACGCTGATCCCGGCTCCGGCCGCAGCACAGTTCCCGCCAACCGAGGCGACCACGGCGCCACCGGTGCCGCCACCGGTGGCGAACACCGCGCCCGCGACCATCCGCAGCGTCACCGTCGTGGGCAATGCCTTCACGGACTCGACCCGCATCCTGCGCACGTTCGAGGTGCGCGCGGGGCAGACGTTCTCGGGTGACGCCGTCCGCCGAGGTGTGCGCAAGCTCATGGCGCTGCAGCTGTTCGCCGATGTGAAACCTCGTCAGGTGGTGCACCCCGAGGACAACTCGATCGACCTCGTCGTCGAAGTCGTGGAACGCCCGCGGATCGCGCAGATCTCGTTCCAGGGCATGGTGAAGCGCGAGGACTCCGACCTCGAGAAGAAGCTGTACCTGAAAGTCGGCGAGACTTATTCGCTGACCGCGACGGCGAATCAGGTGGACACGTTGAAGCAGTACTACCGCGACGAGGGCTTCTCGCGCGCCAGGATCTCGACCAAGGCCGACACGCTCGAGGGCCGCAACGAGGTGCACCTGCGCTTCGTCGTGGACGAGGGCGAGAAGGTGCGCGTTCGCGCCATCGTGTTCGAGGGCCGCTCGGCCGGCGTGCCCGAGAAGCGTCTGCGTAAGGCCATGAAGACTAAGGCCAAGGGTTTCCTCGGCGGCGGCGACATCAAGGACGAGACTTTCGCCGAGGACCGCGAGAAGCTCGAGGATTGGTATCACGACCACGGTTACCGCGACATGAGCGTGACGGACTTCCAGCTCGAACCTGGGCCACTCCCGCGTGACCTGACGCTACGCGTCCGGATCGAAGAAGGACGGCGCTATCAGCAGGGAGCCGTGACCTGGTCGGGCAATCAGGTGGTGCCGACGGACGTGCTGCAGCGCCAGTGGCCCAAGAAGGGCGGCACGCTCTACAGCAAGGGGCGCACACAGCGAGCCATGCAGGGCGCCTACTCCGAGTACATGGAGCGCGGCTATCTGTACGGCCTCAACCTGGAGCCGGCGGAGACCGTCGTCCAGGACTCCATCGTCGATCTGGCGGTGAGCGTGGTCGAGGGTGCGCCGTCGCATGTGCACCGCATCAGCATCACCGGCAACAAGGGCACGCGGGAGAAGGTCATCCGGCGCGAGATCAACATCCGCGAAGGCGACCTGTTCCGGCGCTCGGCACTGGTGCGCAGTCAGGGCGACGTCATGCGCCTCGGCATCTTCACCGAGGTGATCCCCGATTTCACGCCGGCCGAGAGCACCGATGTCGATCTGGTGTTCAAGGTCGCCGAGAAGCAGGTCGGGACTGCGTCGGCCGGAGCGGGCTACACGAACGACGCCGGGCTCACGGGCTTTCTCGAACTGTCCCATAACAACGTGCTCGGCAATGGCCAGCAGCTGTCGCTCCATCTCGAACGCGGCGGGCGGCGCGAGGACTACCAGCTCAGCTTCACCGAACCGTGGTTCCATGACTCGCCGACGCTGCTGGGTTTCTCGGCCTACAACACGTACCGGAACCTCGTGGAATACGATCAGCGCCGTCGAGGGGCCTCCGTCCGCATCGGACGGCCGCTGCCGTGGCCGGACTATTCGCGCGGTTCGCTGTCCTACACGTTCGAGGGCATCAAGTTCTCGAACCTGGACCTGCGGACGGTGTCGCAGTTGAATGGCGTCAAGATCGACCAGGAGCAGCTCACCAGCACCTTCGAGACGAACTTCCTGCGTAACAGCACCGACAACCCGTTCTATCCCAAGAAGGGCACGCGGCTATCCGCGAACGACGAGTTCACGGGCGGTCCGTTCGGGGGCGAGCTCCACTACCACCGCCACCGCTACGAGGGCCGCGTCTACCTGCCGTCGGTGAACAAACACCTCACCACGCTGGTGAAACTGCGCCTCGGAACGGTCAACGTCTTCCCGTGGAAGGGTGGCATCGTGCCGGACTACGCCCGCTTCCGGCTGGGTGGTGGCAACACGCCCGATCCGCTGCGGGGGTACGATGACTACCATGTGGTGCCGGACAAGTTCAACCGGGATGTCACCAACACGATCGTGTTCCGGGATTCCCTCGGCAATCCGCTCAAGAACATCTCTGGCGCTGACTCCACACTGTCGTCGACGTCCCGTGTGCGCTACCCCGGTGGCCGCTATATGGCGGTATTCACGTTCGAGCAGCAGTTCCCGATCGCTCATCCGCTGCACGGGCTATTCTTCATGGATGCCGGCAACAGTTGGGACCTGCCAAAGGAAATCAAGCCGTTCGACCTCAAGGTTGGCGCCGGCATCGGTTTCCGGATGGAGATCCCGTTGCTCGGCAATATCGGGTTCGACTATGGCTATGGTTTCCATCGTGACGACAGGCCGCGATGGGTCGGGCATTTCATGCTCGGAAACGTGAACTTCTAGGCGAGGAGGCCGCGATGCGCCGAGTGCTCCGCAACGTTCATGTCGCCGGAGGGGTCCGCGCCGCCGTGGCGTGCATGCTGGCTCTCGGGCTGGCACTGTCGTCCGCAGCACCGGCGCGAGCGGCGGACGCGCGCGTCGGCTACATCGACTCCGCGCGCATCTGGCTCGAGTTCAAGGACGCCCAGGAGGCGCAGCAGCGCTTCGAACGTCAGGTCCAGGGCTGGCGCGACGAAGCGGCCGAGAAGCAGAAGATCGTCGACCAGCTGAAGAGCGAAGCCAAGGATCAGAGCCCCGTCCTGTCCGCGCTCAAACGCCAGGAGAAGGAGTCGGCGCTGACACGCTCGATCAGCGAGTACGAGTCGTTCGTGCAGGAGATCTGGGGCCCGAACGGTCGCGCCACGCAGGAGAACTCGCGTGCGACCGAGGACATCATCCAGCTCGTACGCCGCGCGGTCGAGAAGCTCGCCGGTCAGCGTGGGCTCGAACTCGTGCTCGATGCCAGCGGTGGCTTCATCATCTACGCGGACAAGAGCCTGGACCTGACGAACGAGGTCCTGGCCGAGCTCAACGCGAACGCCGCCGCCGGCGCGCGCTAGTCAGGGAGGACGGCATGAGTACTCGCACGCTGGCCGAGCTCGCGGTCGAGCTGGGCGGCACGGTCGTGGGGGACAGCTCGATCGAGATCCGCGGGGTGGCGGGCATCCGGGAAGCCCAGCCCGGGGACCTGACGTTCCTCGCCAACTCGCGCTACGAGGGCTATCTGCAAGAGACCCGTGCGGCGGCGGTCATCGTCGACCGCGCGCCGCGCCAGGCTGTGGTTCCGATGCTGCAAGTCGATCACCCGTACCTGGCGTTCCAGAAGGCCGTGCGGTTGTTCCGGCCGGAACTCTACCAGCCGCTCCCGGGCGTGCACCCGACCGCGGTCGTCTCGGCGGCCGCGCATATCGGCGACGGCGCCTCGATCGGACCACACTGCACCGTGGAGCCGGGTGCTCGCATCGGGGCGAAGACCGTGCTCATGCCGGGTTGCTACGTCGGCGTCCAGGCGACGATCGGCGAGGGCTGCCTGCTGTACCCGCGCGTCACCGTGCGCGAGGAGTGCGTGATCGGCGACCGCTGCATCCTGCATTCGGGTGCGGTCATCGGCGCGGATGGCTTTGGGTTCGCCTTCGATGCCGGCCGCTATCACAAGGTGCCGCAGGTCGGGAACGTCATCCTCGGCGAGGACGTCGAGGTGGGTGCCAACACGACCATCGATCGCGCCACCACCGACAGCACGCGGATCGGCGACGGCACCAAGATCGACAATCTCGTGCAGATCGGACACAACGTCGTGGTCGGCAAGCACTGCATCATCGTGGCCCAGGTCGGGATCTCGGGCAGCAGCGAGCTCGAGGATTACGTCACGATCGGCGGGCAGGCGGGTGTCATCGGCCACGTCAAGCTGGGGAAGGGAGTCCAGGTGGGTGGCCAGAGCGGCGTCACGAAATCGGTGAACGCCGGCACGGCTGTCTTCGGCACCCCGGCTTCACCGCTCACCCTGGTCAAACGCATCAATGCTTACCTGCAGCGCCTGCCCCTGTTGTTCGACCGCACCAAAGCGCTGGAGTCGCGGGTGGCGAAACTCGAGGAGAACCACAAGGAGAGCATGCGTTGAGTGGACGGCCGCAGCGAACAGTGAAGAACACCGCCATGATCGAGGGCGTCGGTCTGCACACGGGTGAACACGGCACGTTGCATTTCCTGCCGGCACCGGTGGGGCACGGCGTGCGCTTCGTGCGCACCGACCTGCCGAACCGTCCGGAAGTGCGGGTGCGTCCCGAGAACGCGCATTTCGATCCGGGTGCCGGCCGGCGCACGATCCTCCAGCAGGACGGCGTGCAGGTGCACACCATGGAGCACGTGCTCGCCGCAGTCGCGGGCCTGGGGATCGACAACCTGATCGTCGAGATGAACACGATGGAAGTCCCCGAGACCGACGGCAGCGCACTGCCGGTGGCGAACGCGCTCGTGGCCGCCGGCATCGTCGACCAGGACAAGCCGACCCGGCACATCAAGGTGAGCAAGCCGGTGCGCTACGCCGATGGCGCGGTCGAACTTTCGGCAGTGCCGCACAAGGGCTTCCGGCTGACGTTCCGCATCGAGTACGACCACCCATTGATCGGAGTGCAGGAGCGCAGCATCGAGATCACGCCGGAGTCGTTCATGGCCGAGATCGCGCCCGCGCGGACGTTCGTGCTCGAACGCGATCTCGAGTTGCTGCGCCAGTCGGGCTGGATCAAGGGCGGCCGGATCGAGAGCGCCGTGGTCGTGGGCAAGGACAAGATCCACAACGAGGAGACGCTGCGCTACCCGGACGAGTTCGTTCGCCACAAGATCCTCGACCTGCTCGGCGACCTCTTCATCCTCGGCGGGCCGCTGCTCGGGCATGTCAGCGCCAAGCGTTCGGGGCATCAGGGCCACGTCGCGTTCGTGAAGACGCTCAAGGAGACTTTGCCACTGCCGGGCCGCCGGCCGGGCGGCCCGCCGGAAGAGTGGGACACGACGGCGATCATGGATCTGATGCCGCACCGATATCCCTTTCTGCTCGTCGACCGCATCACGAACATCGAGGAAGGTCGCAGTATCGAGGGGTTCAAGAACGTCACGATCAACGAGCCGTTCTTCCAGGGGCACTTCCCGGGTCACCCGGTCATGCCCGCGGTGCTCATCCTCGAGGCCATGGCGCAGGTCGGCGGCATGCTGATGCTGAACTCGGTCGAGGATCCGGGCAACAAACTCATGTACTTCATGGGCATCGACGGCGCGAAGTTCCGCCGCCCGGTGGTACCGGGAGACCAGCTGCATTTCAAGCTCACGCTGCTGTCGGTGAAGCGCCGCACGATGAAGATGCGCGGCGAAGCGTTCGTCGACGGACTGCTCGTGGCCGAAGCCGACCTGCTCGCCACTGTCGTGGACCGCCGCCCGTGACGTGCACTCCGAGGAAGCGATGAGCAACGCGAAGGAAGCAGCGATGAGCAACGCGAAGGAATCGATGAGCAACGCGAAGAGCTCAGGAAAAGCCGTGCAGATCCATCCCGGAGCATTTGTCGATCCGGGCGCGCAGCTCGGTACCGGTGTCGTCATCGGGCCCGGGGCTGTCGTCGGCCCGTACGTGCAGGTCGGGGACCGCACGCGCATCGACTCGCATGCGCTGGTGACGGGCTGGACCACGATCGGCACCGACAACCACATTCACCATGGCGCCGTCCTGGGCTCGCCGCCGCAGGACCTCAAGTACTCGGGCGAGCCGTCGTACCTCACGGTCGGCGATCACAACGTGTTCCGTGAGTACTGCACGGCCAATCTTGCGACCGACCCGGGGGAGGCCACGCGCATCGGCAGTCACGCGCTGTTCATGGCGTACTCGCACGTCGCTCACAACTGCGTGATCGGCGACCGCGCGATTCTCGCGAATGCAGTGCAACTCGCGGGCTATGTCGTCGTCGACACGTGGGCCATCGTCGGCGGCGGCACGGTCGTGCACCAGTTCGCCCGCATCGGTCGGCACGCCATGGTGGGCGGCGGCTCACGCATCTCGCAGGACATCGCGCCGTTCGTGAAATGCGCCGGAAGTCCGCCGCGCAACGCAGGCATCAACTCCATCGGGCTGGCGCGGCGGGGTGTCCCGCGCGCGGCGGTCGAAGGGGCTGAACGCGCGTACCGTATCTTCTTCCGTGACGGCCACACGGTTTCCAAGGCCGTCGAGACCATCCGCCGCGAGTTACCGGCTCTGCCGGAAGTCGAGCACTTCGCTCGCTTCTGCGAGACGTCGGTGCGCGGCATCACGCGCTAGCGGCGCATGGGAGTGCCGGCATGAAGCCAGTGCGCTGTGGAGTGTGGGGCGTCGGCGTGTGGGGCGAGAAGCACGCCCGTGTCTACGGCGTCGTCCCCGAAGCCCAGTTCGTCGGAGTCTTCGACCGCTCGCGCGAACGTGCCGCAGCGGTGGTCGCGCAGTTCGGCGGCAGGGTGTTCGACACACCGGACGCCCTGCTCGCCGAATGCGAGGCGGTCTCGGTCGCCACACCCACGGTGTCGCACCTCGAAGCGGCGCTGGCTGCACTCGCGGCCGGCTGCCACGTCCTCGTGGAGAAGCCGATGGCGGTCACCGTGGCGGAATGCGATGCCATGATCGCGGCCGCGGAGAAGGCCGGCAAGGTGCTGCAGGTCGGGCAGGTGGAGCGCTTCAATCCCGCGCTGCTCGCGGCCCGGCCGTTCGTGCGCGGGCCCAAGTTCATCGAGGCCCACCGCATGGCGGCATTCCAGCCGCGCTCGCTCGACATCGATGTGGTCGGCGACCTCATGATCCACGACATCGATGCGGTCCTGCACCTGACCGGCCAGAACCCCGTGGATGTTTCGGCCGTCGGCGTGAACGTGCTGTCCAGCACGGAAGACATCGCGAACGCGCGTCTCGAGTTCGCCGACGGCTGTGTCGCGAACCTGACCGCGAGCCGCGTCTCGGTCGAACGCTTGCGCCGTATCCGGTTCTTCACCCGTGACGCCTACGTCAGCGTCGATCTGTTCGAGAAGTCGGGAGAGGCGTTCGTCATCAAGGACCCGGGCTCGTTCAAGCCCGGCGCGGTCGATCCACTGGCGCTCCTGGCGGGCATCCAGCGCACCAAACTCGAGATCCCCGCCGGCGAGCCCTTGACGCTCGAGCTGACCGCGTTCGTGAAGTCGTTACGGGGCGACGGTGCCGGCGCGGCTTCGGCGCGTGCCGGCCGGGATGCCCTGGCGATCGCCGAACAAGTGCGTGAAGCGATGCGGCGCCGCGCCCGACAGTGGGCCGTGTCCTGAGCGAGCAGGCCGCTGCTCGCGAGCGGCGGTTGCTCGTGGTGGTCGGCGAACCTTCTGGAGACGCGCACGCCGCCCGGCTGGTGCGCGCGCTGCGCGAGCTCGGGGCCGTGCGCGTACGTGCGGTCGCGGGTCCGGAACTGCGCGCCGCGGATGCGGAAACGATCGTGCCGCAGGAGGATCTCGCGGTCATCGGCTTCAGCGGCATCGTGGCCAAGCTGCCCGTGATCCTGCGCGCGCGGAAGGCCATCCTCGCCGATGTGGCGCGCTTCCAGCCGGACGCGGTGCTGCTGGTGGACTATCCCGGCTTCAACCTGCGACTGGGACCCGAGCTCCAGAAGCGCGGCGTGCGCGTCCTGTACTACATCGCGCCGCAGGTGTGGGCGTGGCATGCCGAGCGCGCGCAACAGATGGCGCGCTGGGTCGACCGGCTGGCCGTGGTGTTCCCGTTCGAGGAGCCACTGTTCAAGGCCGCCGGCGTGAACGCGACATTCGTGGGACATCCATTGCTGGACGAGTTGGCACCCGAGACCGACGAAGCCACGTTCCGCGCCGAGTTGGGGCTCGCACCCGGCCAGCGTGTCGTGGGCCTGCTCCCTGGCAGCCGCAAGGGTGAGCTCAAGGCGCATGCGGCCACTCTGCTGGAAGCGGGTCGCCAGCTCGCCGCGGCGCATGCCGGCGTCGTCCCGGTGCTGGCACTTGCGCACGGCTTGTCGCTGGACGGACTGCCGCGTGAGCTCGTGGCCAGTGCGCGCGTCGTCACTGGCCGCACGCATGCCGTGCAGGCATACGCGACATGCTGTGCCGTGGCCTCCGGGACAGCGACGCTCGAGACCGCACTGTTCGGCACGCCGCTGGTGATCGTGTATCGCGTCGGCTGGCTCAACCACGCCATCGCCAAACGCGTGCTGACGCTGCCGCACATCGGCCTGCCGAACATCGTCGCGGGTGGCGAGGTCGCGCCGGAACTGCTGCAGCAGGGCTTCACCGCCCAAGCGGTCGCCACCCTCCTTGGCGCATGGCTCGGCGACCGAGAAGAGCTTGTGCGCCGCCGCGAGGCATTGGGCGTGGTGCGCACGCGACTCGGAGGCCCGGGCGCTTCGCGTCGGGCCGCCGAGTTGGTCTGGGAACGGCTGTCGTGACCGCGGTACGCCATCCGTGGTGGTTCCCATTGGCGTCATGGACCGGCGCAGCGATCATCCGCTTGATCGGCGCCACGTGGCGGTTCGAGCGTGCCGATGCTCCGGAGTACGCCGCGGCGGCGCGGGCGGGGGAGCGTTTCGTCTACGCGTTCTGGCACTCGGGACTGCTGTCGCTTGTCTTGGTGCACCAGAACGAGGGTATTGCCGTACTGGTCAGCCGGCATCGTGACGGCGAGCTGATGGCGCGTGTCAATGAATGGCTCGGCTATGTGAATGCCCGCGGCTCCAGCACGCGCGGTGGCGAGACCGGCGTGCGCGAACTGATGGCGTGGGCCGAGTCCGGGCACTCCCTGGCGATCACGCCCGATGGTCCGCGCGGTCCGGCCGAACAGGTGAAAGCCGGGCTGGTGTACGTGGCCTCTCGCACACGGCTCCGCGTCGTACCCATCGCAGTCGCGAGCAAACCCGTGTGGGCACTGCGATCGTGGGACCGATTCCGGGTGCCACGGCCGTTCGCACGGGTGCGCGTCGTGCACGGTGCCCCCCTCACATGCGAGACTCCGGCGGGGACCGATCCCGAAGTCATCCGGCGCGAGATCGAGAGCGCGCTACGTGAACTCAATCTCGCCAACCGCGAGCAGGTGGGAGAAGTCCTATGAACCCGTGGTGGGGCACCTACCGGGCGCTGGCCCCGGTCCTGGGGGTACTCGCGCCAGCCGCTGGCATGTTCACATCGCCGTCGGAGCGCGTGCTGTGGCGAGAGCGCCTTGGCCAGGTCACCCGTCCGGGTGGTTGCGACGCATGGGTCCATTCTGCGTCCATGGGGGAGGCGGTCGCGGCAGGCCCGTTGGTGCGCGAGCTTCGTGCCCGTCACAGCGCCGCGCGTTTCCAGCTCACGTCGACGACGCGCTCGGGCCGTGGCCGCCTGCTCGCGCTCGAACCCGGATCCTCGCTCGCCCCGCTCGATACACCGCAGGCGGTGCGGCGCTTCTTCCATGGCGTCGGCCCCGAACGCCTGTTCCTCATCGAGACCGAACTGTGGCCGCACTGGCTGTTGCGTGCACGCCAGCAGGAAGTCCCGGTCGCCATCGTCAGCGCGCGATTGTCCGAGCGCTCGGCCCGGCGCTATCGCAGCCTGGGTCCTGGGTTCCGACGGCTCGTGGGTGGGCTCGCCGCGGTGTTGTGCCAGGGAGAGGACGACCAGCAGCGCTGGCTGTCGCTCGGAGCGAAGAGCGAGCGGACGTCCATCGTGGGCAACCTGAAGAGTGACGGCCTGCCCGAGCCGGCCGCCGATCGCGGTGCGGAACGCGCCGCACTCGGGCTCGAACGCGACCGCCCGCTGCTCGTGCTCGGCAACGTGCGCCCGGGCGAGACCCGGCTGCTCGTGCGTGCGTGGCGCGCGGTGCCCGCAGCGCTCCGTGCACGCTGGCAGGTGGTCGCCGTACCGCGCCACCCGCGCGCGCTGGCACAGATCCAGGCCGAGGCGATCGCGGCGGGGCTCACCGCGATGGCGGGCGCTGCGCCGTCCGACGCGTGGCGGTGGGATGAGCGCTTGGGTGTGCTGACGTCGTGGTATCGCGCGGCCGACGTGGCCTTCGTGGGTGGCAGTCTGGCGCCCTACGGCGGCCACAATCCGATGGAGCCGGCTGCTTGCGGTGCCGCCGTGCTCATCGGTCCGTGGCATGGCTCGCAACGCGAAGGCGTCCGTGCACTCGAGGCCGCCGGCGCGATCTGGTGCGTCGCGGACGACCATGCCCTCGCGGGCGCGTTCGAGGCGTTACTCGGCCACGAGGAGTTGCGCGCGATCCGCTCGCAGGCCGCGGTGCGAGTGGCGGGTTCCGAACGGGGCTCCGCGGCCCGAGCGGTCGACCGTCTGATGGAGTTGGGGCTATGGCCGGTGCGCTGAGTCTGCTCGCGCGGCTCACGGAGTTCGCATGGGAGACCCGCCGGCGATCCTACGAGATCGGACTGTTCACACCCGAGCGCGTGGCCGCGCGCGTGGTCTCGATCGGCAACCTGTCGGTTGGAGGAGCGGGCAAGACCACGCTGGTGCTGCACCTGGCCGCGGCGGCACGTGCACGCGGGGTGGCGGTGGCGGCGGTGACGAGACGCTACCGTCCTGGACCCGGCGGGCGCGGGGACGAAGAGCTGTTGTACCAACAAGCGCTCGGGGCCGAGCACACGTTCGCGGGCACGAACAAGCGTCTGCTGGCTCGTGCGGCCGCCGCCGCGGGGCACACGCTCGTGCTGGTCGACGACGGCTTCTCGCACTGGGCGCTCGAACGCGACCTCGATGTCGTGCTCCTGGACCGCACGGATCTCTGGGGTGGCGGGGAGCTGTTGCCCGCGGGCCGGTTGCGTGAACCGCTGCGTGCATTGCAGCGCGCGGGTGTGGTGGTGGTGTCGCGCCTCGGCGCGGAAGAGCCTCCCGAGCCCTGGCTGGCTCAGGTCCGTCGGCGCGCCCCGGCCGCCTTCGTCGCCGCGGCACGTCACGTGCCCGCCGGAGTGCACACGCTGGATGGGGCGTCGGTGAGCTCGGCGGGGGCGGCGCGAGTGCTCACCGCCACGGGCAATCCCGATGCCGTCGCCGCGAGTGCGGCCGAAGCGGGATTCGCGCCGGTGACTCTGTCCGCGTACCGTGATCATCATTGGTTCAGCCGGAGCGAGTGCGCTCGCGAACATGCGGCGGCCGGAGCGGGAACGCTGTTGCTCACCGCCAAGGATGCGGTGCGCTGGCCCGCGGGTGCGCCGCGCGAGCGCGTCGCGGTGCTTGGGACGCGCTGGCAGTGGTGCCAGGGTGGGGCAGAAGCGGAGTCACGTATCGAGGGGGCAAGTTCATGAGCGCGCGGCGGGTCGACGTGCTGGTATTGGGCAGCGGCATCGGCGGCCTCATGTTCGCGCTCGAGGCGGCACGGGGTGCGCGTGTGCTCGTGCTCACGAAGAAGCGCGCGGACGACTCCAACACCAACTGGGCGCAAGGTGGCATCGCGGCGGTGTTCGACAGTGACGACGACTTCGCACACCACGAGGCGGACACGCTACGCGCCGGCGCCGGGCTGTGCGACCGCGACGTGGTGCGGGCCGTGGTGCGTGAAGCACCCGAACGGGTGCGCGAACTGGCGGTACTTGGCGTTGCTTTCAGCACAGGCCGCCGTGGTTTCGAGCTCGGGCGCGAGGGCGGGCACTCGCATCGCCGTATCGTGCACGCCACGGATTTCACGGGTCGCGCGATCGAGAGCGCGCTCATCGACCAGGTGCGAGCGCACCCGAACATCGAGTTGCTCGAGGACCAGATCGGGGTCGACCTGATCATGGAATCGAGACTGGAAACACCGCGTTCGGGCGCTGGACGGCGTCGCGGCGACACGTGCTGGGGCGCCTATGTCATGGACCGCGCTTCGCGCCGGATCCGGCCGGTCACCGCGCGCGCCACCGTGCTGGCCACCGGCGGCTGCGGCAAGGTCTACCTGTACACCACGAATCCCGACGTCGCGACCGGCGACGGCCTCGCCATGGCGTACCGCGCCGGGGCCAGTATCGAGAGTCTCGAGTTCATGCAGTTCCACCCGACCTGCCTGTACCATCCGCTGGCGCGGACGTTCCTCATCTCCGAAGCGGTGCGCGGCGAGGGCGCGGTGCTGCGCACGCTCGATGGCACGCGATTCATGCCCGATGTGCATCCGCTTGCCGAACTGGCGCCGCGCGACATCGTGGCGCGGGCCATCGACCGCGAGATGAAGAAGCGCGGCGATCCGCACGTCTGGCTCGACCTCACGCACGTCAAGCCGGCTCGCATCCGCAAGCGTTTTCCGAACATCGACGGCCGGCTGCGGGAGCTCGGACTCGACATGAGCCGCGTCCCCATCCCGGTGGTGCCCGCGGCCCACTACATGTGCGGTGGGGTGCGCGCCACCCTCGGCGGACGGACCGATCTCAATGGGCTCTATGCCATCGGCGAGGTGGCGTGCACCGGACTGCACGGTGCGAACCGGCTCGCGAGCAACTCGTTGCTCGAGGCCCTCGTCGGTGCTCACCGCGCGGCCGCCGAAGTGCGCGACCGTCTTCTCCATGTGCCGGCCGCGCCCCGGGCCGAGCGCTGGCATGCCGCCGGTACGCGACCGCCCCGTGAAGCGGTGGTCAGTGACCACAACTGGGATTCGGTGCGGCGGGTGATGTGGGATCTGGTCGGTATCGTGCGTTCGGACGAGCGTCTGGCGTTCGCGGCACGCCGGCTGGCGCTGCTGTCGGACGAGATCGAGCGTGATTACGAGCGGCTGCGGCTGTCGCCCGACCTGGTCGAGTTGCGCAACATCGCAGTGGTCGCCAGCCTCATCGTGGCTTCGGCGGCGAAGCGCCGTGAGAGCCGTGGGCTGCATTACAACCTGGACCATCCCGCCAAAGTGGCCTCGTGGGGCAGGACCCGGGTGGTCCTGCGCCGGCCGCACGACGGTGGGCTGCCGCTTGTGCCCGGTTCCCGCAGCCGCCTATAGTCCCCCGCTGGGAGGGTTCATGAGTCACGAGATCATGTTCCGAGACGCCATCGACGAGCTGCGCGAACGCGGGAGCCACTTCGCCCGCGAGGCCTATGTGTTTGTCGTGGCCGCACTCGGTGAGACCGTCCGCGCCCTGCCCGCTGACCGGCTGGCCGATACCGAGCGCCGTCATCTGAGCGGGCGCGAGCTCACCGCCGGGATCGTGCGCATCGCGCGCGAGGAGTTCGGTCCACTCGCTGCGATGGTGTTCCGTGAGTGGGGTGTGTGTTCGAACGAGGACGTCGGCACGATGGTGTTCCAGCTCGTCGAGGCAGGTCAGCTCAGCGCCCGACCGGAAGACACGCTGGCGGATTTCCGCGGCGGTCCGGACCTGCTCACCGAACTCGCCGCTCACCACCCGCCGACTCCGCTGCGCGGCCGCGACGCCTGACGGCGTGAGTTCACTTGCCCGGCTGTTCGGGCTGCTGCGGCCGTACCGTTTCCGGCTCGCGTGCGCCATCGCGTGCATGGTCGTGTATTCGCTGGCCTCGACCACCTGGTTGGTGCTGATCCAGCCGTTCATGGGTGTGTTGTTCTCGGGCGCGGAGAACAAGATGCCCGCTGGAGCGCCAGCGACGATGCCGGCACTGGCCGGGGTCCAGCGCGTGCTCGGTCAGTGGCTCGCCGGGCTGCCACCATTCGTGGCGTTCGAGCGGCTCTGTCTCCTCATCCTGACGCTATTCCTCATCAAGAATGCCGCCGACTACGCCGCCTCCTACCTGAGCGTGTCGGTCGAACAGGCGGCGATGCGGGACATCCGCCAGCGCTTGTTCGTGCATCTGCAGCGGCTGCCGCTGTCGTACCTGAATGCGCGCCGCTCGGGCGAGATCATGTCGCGCCTGACGAGCGACGTCGAAGCGCTGCGCGGATCCCTCGCGGCTGGCATCAGCAACCTGCTCAAGGATGGGCTGACCTTCACGGGTTACCTCGTGATGGTGTTCGCGGCGTCCTGGCGGCTGGCGCTGTTCTCGTTCGTGGTGCTGCCACCTGCGGCGTGGGCATTGGTCACCATCGGCCGGAAGATGCGCAAGCGTTCGGGGCGAGCGCAGGAGGAGATGGCGTCGCTCACGGGCGTACTGCAAGAGAACATCGCCGGCGGCCGGATCGTGCGGGCATTCGGTGCCGAGCGCTTCGAGGAAGCGCGGTTCGAACGCGCCAACACCGGTTACTTTCGTGCGTTCACCCGGTTGCGCCGGGTCTCCGCCGCCGCCAAGCCGCTGTCGGAGTACGCCATCATCCTCGTCGCCGTCGCCATCGGCTGGATGGGTGCTCGGGAGGTGTTCCTGACCCGGACGCTGCCGCCGGAGCGTCTGTTCACGTTCGTGGCGGCACTTCTCAGCATGCTGTCCCCGGTCAAGAGCCTGAGCGAGATCGGAGGCACTCTGGCTGCGGGTCTGGGCGCCGCAGATCGCGTGTGGGCACTACTCGACACGGCCCCGTCGATCGCGGATGCCCCGGATGCGCGAGTGCTGGCACCGTTCGCGCACGAGATCCGCTACGAGCATGTGACGTTCGCCTATGACGCCGATCGCACCGTCCTGCACGACGTCGACTTCTCGGTCCGGCGCGGCGAAGTGGTCGCTCTGGTGGGCACGAGCGGCGGTGGCAAGAGCACGACGCTCGACCTGCTGGCGCGTTTCCACGATCCCGTCGCCGGACGAGTGACATTCGACGGCATCGACCTGCGTGCGGCCTCGATCGCATCACTGCGCGGCCAACTCGGCGTGGTCTCGCAGGAGACCATCCTGTTCCACGACACGGTCCGTGCGAACATCGCCTACGGGCTCGAGCAGGCCGAACCCGCAGCGATCGAGTCCGCGGCGCGTGCCGCGCATGCCCACGAGTTCGTGTCGCGCATGCCTCGCGGCTACGACACGGTCATCGGTGATCGCGGCGTGCTGCTGTCGGGTGGGGAGCGCCAGCGGCTCGCGATCGCCCGGGCGCTGCTGCGCAATCCACCGATCCTGCTCCTCGACGAGGCGACATCGGCGCTCGACACCGAGAGCGAGCGACTGGTGCAGAATGCACTTGAACGGCTGATGAAGGATCGCACAGTGCTGGTCATCGCACACCGGCTGTCGACCGTTCAGCACGCCGACCGGATCCTCGTGTTCGAGGGTGGGCGGATCGTGCAGCAGGGTCGTCACGATGAACTGCTGGCCTCGGGTGGCACGTACCGGCGGCTGCACGACCTGCAGTTCCGCGACGCATGAGCACGACTCACAAGCTCGCGGTGCCTGCAGGCGGGTTCCGCCGCATCGCGGTGATCCGGCTGTCGTCGCTGGGTGATGTCGTGCTGACTCTGCCGGTGGTGCATGCGTTGCGAAGGGCATATCCCGAGGCCGATCTCCAGTACTGGGTCAAGGAGGAATACGCCGCCGTGCTGCGCGACGACCCGGCCGTCACGCGTGTGCGTGCACTCGAACGGGACGCCAGCCGCGTCGAGGACCTGGTCTCGATGAGCGCCGAACTCGAGGACCGCGACCTGATCGTCGACCTGCACGGGAGTCTGCGGTCGCGACTGCTGACCTTCCGTCTGCCAGCCCCCGTGCTGCGGCTGCGCGGCAGCCGAGTGCAGCGCGAGCGCTGGGTGCGCGCGCGCTGGACGCGCCCGCGACCCCTGCCGCACGCGACGGCGCGCTATGCCGAGGTGCTCGCCCCGCTCGGGCTCATGGCGGACGGAGCGCCGCACGTCACGGTGGGGGCGGCCGCCCGGGAGTGGGCGAGAAGCCAGCGTTCCGCACTCGGTCCCGGCACACTCGTCGCGCTGTGCCCGGGAGCCCGGCACGCCACCAAGTGCTGGCCGGAGGAACGCTGGTGTGAGCTCGAGCGCGGACTGGCGCAGATCGGCGTGCAGCGCGTCGTGTTGTCGACCGCCTCGGAACGACGCGCCCTCCCGAAGCTCTCGGCCCAGTTGACGGGCACCAGCGGCGGCGTGTGGGCGACCGAACCGCTCGAACGCAGCATGGCCTGGCTGGGGGAGTGCACGGTCGCGGTGACCCACGATTCCGGGCTCATGCACCTGGCCGCAGCGAGTGACCGGCCGGTGGTGGCACTGTTCGGCAGCACATCACCCGTGCTCGGATTCTCGCCCTGCGGCCCGGGGCACGCGGTGATCAGCCGGGAGCTGGCCTGCCAGCCCTGTACGGTCCATGGCCGAAACGCCTGCCCGCTCGGACACTTCAGGTGCATGCTGGAGATCGGGGTGGAAGAGGTGCTGGCGCTCGTGCGTGACCGGCTCTCGGGCCAGCCGGGTGCCAGCTGAGGGACGCGGCAACCCTCGTGCGCGAAACGCGATTGGGATGGACTTCTGTTCCGGAGCAGTGCCAGACTGGGCTCGGTCTGACCGGCCAGAGGATTCATGTTCTCGTCTTCCCCGAAGCCCTTCGACTCGAGCTCGTGCCGGATCACGCCCGGATCAGCGTTCCTCCGGCCAGCGATCGCGGCGATCCTGCTCGTGTTCGGCTGTTCATTCGCGTTCGCCGGCCCCGCCCAGCATATCGGTGTGCAGCGGCTGCTCCAGCAGGACGGCATGCCCCAGACCGTGACGCGCGATCCGGCGAGCGGCGCGCTGATCGCGCTGCGTGAAGCCAGCGTGCTGCTGGCCGGGGCTCGGACGGAGCCAGCCGAAGCACTGCGGGCGTGGGTCCTCGAACATGCACCGGCATTCGGGCTGACCCCTGTCGAAGACGATATCCGCGTCGAGCAGAATGAACTCCTCGTGGACGGGCGACATCGCATTCAGTTGCGTCAGTACTGGCATGGTCTTCCCGTCGAAGGCGCCGATGCACGCGGCCTCGTGGATGCCGATGGCCGCTTGCGGTTCCTGGCCGCGAACTTCCGGCCCGAACTGTCGGCTGCCATCGAACCCGGGATCCTGGGTGAGCAGGCCGTACGTATCGCTGCCCGTGCGATCGGAGGGTCGCCAGTGGCGGGAGGGCCGGAACTCTGGCTGCGACCCGACGAACACTCGGTCGCATTGGCGTGGCGAGTGCGGTTGATCCTGGCCGACGGCCGCGAAGCGCGCTCTTGGGTCGACGCCGCGAGCGGGCGATTGCTGGTGTCGGATGAGCTGTGCTCGGACGCCGTCGGCCTGGTGTATCCCAGCGACCCGGCCGGGCCGCTCGCCGAGGTCACGCTCCCGCGCCTGCTTCCGGGGAGTGGCTTGCTCTCGAAGGCGTTCGCGGTGGTCGATGAGTTGCAGCCGCCCGCGGTTCCGCTCGGCCCGGGTGGTGACTACCGCTATCCGCCGACCCATCCGACCTTCGAGCAGGTGAATGTCTACTGGCATGCGGACCGGTTCCTGAACGAGTTCATGGCCGGGCTCGGCTATGCCGGTCCGCCGGACTCCCTGATCCTGCGCGTGAACATGGCGCTGGACCCGTATGTCGCGATCACGAGTGGCCGCTATGTCTCATTCGGCCGGCCGATACCGGGTTTCGTCGGGCTCGTCTCGCGCTCGCAGGACATCATCTATCACGAGCTCACCCATGCCGTGATCTTCGGCATGGGGGTGCTGGCCACGGGGAACCGGCGCGAAGCCTCGGCGCTGCACGAAGCACTCGCGGACTACTTCGCCGCCGCCTACACCGGGGACCCCGGTATCGCTCAGTGGTTGTATCTCACGTTCCCGACTGGGGCGACGCGGTTGGATCAGCCCGCCGATCCCTGGAACTACGATCACTACGATCAGGTCGGCTTCGCGGGCGGTGGCACCGGCAGCCAATGGGGGAACGGTATGATCCTGTCCTCCGGTCTGTGGGATCTGCGGGAGCGGATCGGCGCGAGTGCCGATTCCCTGGTGCTCGAGTCGCTCACGTACTTGCCCAGTTCCCCGGTGTGGGCGCAGTTCGCGAATGCCATGCTCCAGGCGGATGTGGATCATCATGGCGGACGTCTCCAGCCCGAGATCCTGCGCGCGCTGCTGGCACGCAAGCTCCGCGGCGTGGTCGAGGCCGTCATCGAAGGCCCACTGACCGTGTTGCCTGGCACCCCAGCGACGTTCCGGGCCCGCGCCTGTTGTGGCAGCACTCTGCTCGGGCGCTACCAGTGGCGTTCGCGCAACTGGTGTCGCGGCCGGCCGTGCACCGGCTGGCAGGACATGGCCGAGGGCCTCGAACTGCAGGCGACCTTCGAAGAGGACACCGAACTGCAGCTCACGGTGCTGTCGCCGTGGTCGGACACGCTGGTGTCCACGCCCTTCTTCGTGGCCGTGCGTCCGCCCCAGCTCGATATCTCGGGCCCGCGCCGGATCGCCCAGCATGGCGTGGGCACGTGGTCCGCGCGCGTGGCCGCCGTCGGGCCGGCGTCGCTGCAGTGGTCGCGCAGCTACCGAGTCCCGGTCGGCGCTCCGCTGCGCGTGGTGCTGGGCTCGTCGCCGGCGCAGACGTTCGCGGCCGACACCTCCTGCGACCTGGAAGTGACCTTGGTGGACGGGCTGGGGCGCCGTGTGGCGCGACCGTGGGTGGTCGAGACGTTCCGGGACCAGCCACCCCCGAACCGCACGGGCCGATTCCTGGTCGCGCAACGTTTCGACGCGGGCATGCGGCAGGCCGAAGTGTCGTTGGAACTCACGGCCGGCTCGGGGGTGAGCGCGATCGTCTACGATGTGCGCGGCCGTGAGCGCGTGCGTGTGTGGAACGGCCCGCTGAGCAGCGGAGTGCATCTCTTGCGCTGGGATGCCGGCGAACTCGAGTCGGGGGTTTATTACCTGCGCGTGCTCGCGAACCCCGCGGGCGCCGTGCAGCGCTTCGCCATCGTCCGCTAGCGGACGATCGAAGCTCGGGTCGGGGACGCGCAGCGCGCTCGCCCAAGGCTGTCGAGCCGGTGCCGGGCCGTCGCCCGCGCCGGTGTGGTGCGCCCTGAGGCGAACTCCATTAGGATAGCCGCGTCCTGAATCCACTTGGCTGTCCGCCGTGCCCCGAACCGGGCCCGGCTCGCCCCGGAGATGCGTGTGAGCGACAAGGAAGCGCCCAAGCAGTTCGTCGAGGACCTGACCGACCAGTCCGACGATTTCTCCCGCTGGTACAACGAAGTCGTGCGCAAGGCACAGCTTGCCGACTATTCGCCCGTGCGCGGCTCGATGGTCATCCGGCCCTACGGGTTCGGCCTGTGGGAGAACATGCAGCGGCTGCTCGACCAGCGCATCAAGGCGACCGGCCACCAGAACGCCTACTTCCCGCTGCTCATCCCCGAGTCGTTGCTGAAGCTCGAAGCCGATCACGTCGAGGGCTTCGCGCCCGAGTGCGCCTGGGTCACCCATGGCGGGAACGAGAAGCTGGAAGAGCGCTATGCCATCCGTCCGACGAGTGAAGCGATCATCGGGCACATGTACTCCAAGTGGATCGAGAGCTATCGCGACCTGCCGATCCTGCTGAACCAGTGGTGCAACGTCATGCGCTGGGAGAAGGTCACGCGGCTGTTCCTGCGCACGGCCGAGTTCCTGTGGCAGGAAGGGCACACGGCGCACGCCAACGAATCCGAGGCGCGCGAAGAAGTGCTGCGTATGCTCGAGGTGTATCGCGATTTCGTGGAGACGGAACTGGCGATCCCGGTGTTCCCGGGCTTGAAGAGCGATGCCGAACGCTTCGCCGGTGCGCACGAGACCTATACGATCGAAGCGCTCATGAAGGATGGCAAAGCGCTTCAGGCCGGAACGTCGCACCATCTCGGCCAGCACTTCGCCAAGGTCTTCGACATCACCTATCAGGACGAGCAGGGCAAGCGCCAGTTCTGCTGGCAGACGTCATGGGGTGTGTCGACGCGCCTGATCGGCGCCCTGATCATGGTGCACGGCGATGACGCCGGGCTGCGCATGCCGCCCAACGTCGCCCCGATCCAGGCCGTCATCGTACCGATCTGGCGCAAGGAAGAAGACCGCGCGGCGGTGAAGAGCTTCATCGCGCGCGTCAAGGAAACGCTGGGCGCAAGCGTGCGGCTGCACGTCGACGACCGGGACCAGTATTCGCCGGGCTGGAAGTACAACGAGTACGAACTGCGCGGCGTGCCGGTGCGCCTCGAGATCGGGCCCAAGGATGTCGCCAATCAGGCCGTCATGAGTGTGCGGCGCGACACGCGCGGCAAGGAGTCGATCCCGATCGCGGCACTGGCCGAGCGGTTGCCGGCGATGCTGGCCGAGATCCAGGCGTCGCTCTATCAGCAGGCACTCGACTTCCGCACCGCGAACACCGTCATGGCCACCTCGAAGGCAGAGGTCCTCGCGCACTTCGCGGCCGACAAGCGCGGCTTCGTGGCGGTGGCGTGGGACGGTTCCGCCGAGTTCGAAGCGGAAGTGAAAGCGAAGACCGGGGCGACTCTGCGCTGCATGCCGTCGGACGCAACGCGCTTCGAATCGATCGCCAGACCCGGCCACCGCATCGCGCTGTTCGCGCGCTCGTACTAGCCGGTTCCGTCTTGGCGCCCGAGCGCGTCCTGGTACGGCTGCCGAACTGGCTCGGCGACGCCATCATGGCCCGGCCGCTGCTGCATGCGGTGCGTTCCGCTTGGCCGCATGCCCGCGTGCTGGGCGTGGGACCGGAAGGCCCGTCCGCTCCGTTGGCGGAGGATGGCGTGCTCGACGAACGCCTGGCGTTCCCGCCTGAGCCGGCGGCCCGGCGTGCCGCCTTCAGCCAAGTGGCGCGCTTCGCACCACAACTGGCGTTCGTGCTGCCCGCATCGTTCTCGAGCGCGTGGCTCGCCTGGCGCTCCGGCGCGCGAACGCGCATCGGGTTTCGCGGCGAGTGGCGGGACGCGCTTCTCACCCATGCGCTTGTGCGCCGAGCGCGTGGCGACCAACATCTTTCGGACGAGTTCCTGGCGTTGGGGGCGGCTGTGGGCTTGAGCGAAGTAGCGGTGCCGCGGCTGAGTCCGACCGCTTCCGGACGCGACGAGGCGGCAAGAGCACTCGCCGCGGCAGGCTTCGCCGCAGGCGAGGGGTATGTCCTCATCGGCCCGCGTTCGGCCTACGGCCCGGCGCGTGAGTGGTTTCCCGAACGCTTCGCGGAAGCCGGCCGGGCCTTCGCGGCGACCGGTCTGCGCGTCGTGGTGAGCGGGACGGCCTCGGAGACCGAGTCGTGCGCGGCCGTGGCGTCTGCTGTCGGGGTTTCGGCGGTGTCGCTCGCGGGCCGTACGTCGCTGCCGGCGCTGGTCGCACTGGCGGCAGGGGCGCGGCTCGCGCTCTGCAATGACTCCGGACTTGCGCATCTGGCGGCGGCGACGGGATCGCCCACGATCCAGATCTACGGCTCGGCGGCGAGCGGCTGGACCGCGGCGCGCGGACCGCACGTGCGGATCCTCCATCGTGCTCCGGTGTGCTCACCCTGCTGGCGGCGGCGCTGCGTGATCGGCACGCGCTGCCTCGATGCGGTGACGGTGGCGTGGGTCGTGCAACAGGCCAACGCGCTGCTGGCAGAGGTGGCATGAGGCTCGTGGTGCATGCGAGCGCGCTCGCGCCGGGTGGGCGGTTGGAACGCGCCATCGCTGGACTGCGCGCGCGCGGGCAAGATGTGCGCGCCGCCGGTGATCGGGAATCCGATCTCGACGCGGATGTCGTGCTGGGCGGACCGGACCCGGTCGGACCGGTCTGGCTGGCCGGGCTCCGCCGGGCACCCGTGCTCGTGCTGGCGTTGGAAGCGGCGCGGCACCGTGGCTGGAACATGTTCGAACGCTGGCTGTGGGCTGTCGCCGGCGGATACGGCGTGATCGAAGGCGCGCAGGTCGACGCCTTCCTGGCGCAAGTCCGCGAACCGGATCGCGACCGGCTCATGCTGTGGCCAGCGGAGGCCACGGACGCCGAACCTGCGTTGCACGCCGACACGGAGGCACTCGAACGGCTGTGTGAACGGGCGTTGGCCCGGCGCACCGCGGGACCGGGACGCGCCGGCTTCTTCGTCGATCGGGACGGCACGTTGATCGCCGAGCGTCATCACCTCTCGGATCCGGATGGAGTCGAGCTTCTGCCGGGCGTCGCCGCGGCGCTTCGTACCGTGCGCTCGGCGGGCCATCCGGTCGTGGTGATCTCCAATCAGGCCGGTGTCGGTCGCGGGCTGTTCCCGGAAGCTCGTGTGCATGAAGTCATGGCGCGCTTGCGCGAGCGACTTCGGGCGGAGGGGGTGGAGTTGGACGCGATCCGCTACTGCCCGCATGCGCCGGAAGCCGGCTGCGACTGCCGCAAGCCGGGCACGCGTTTGTTGCACGAGGCCGCTGGCGACCTGCGCCTGTCACTCCCGCATTCGGCGATGGTCGGTGACAAGTGGATCGATGTAGAGGCAGGGCAGGGGGTTCGCGCCGCGGGCATTCTGGTGCGCACCGGGCATGGGCCTGTGGAGTCGAGACTCGAGCGTCCCGCCGGTTCGCCTGCGGCCGACGTGGTGTGTGACGACGTCGCTGCGGCTGCGCGCTGGTTTCTCGCCCGACAGGACTGAAGCACGGACTCCGATGTTCGTGGAGCGGGCTAGCGGTCGGCCTGCAGGGCCAGTTCGTAGTCGCGGCCGCCGTCGATCATGCGGTACCGCAGCACGTAACCCGGCGGGTGCAGCTGCGCCTCTGTCAGCCAGCGGTCGTCGGTCAGGTCCTCGAGCCGGCGCGGATAGCTGCCGCGTTCCCGCGCGAACAGTTCGAGCGTCGCGCGCAGGTCCCGGATCTCAGCGCCGGCGTAGACGTCTTCGCCCGCCACCGCAGCGCTCATGTGCGGCACGTGCGAGGAGCTCAGCCGGGCAAGTGCCACGGTCACCAGGACCGCAGCGCCAACGCCGACTTCACGCATCCAGGCGGGAGATCGGTGCGTGCTGCGCAGCGGCGGCGCGATCGGCGTCACGGGAGGGACATAGCCCGGGTCGCGGCGGCCGACGAACTCGAGCCAGTTCGAATCGACCATGCGCTGCAGCGCTTCGTAGGTCTCGTACTCGCTGAGCGGAGCGGCCTCGACCACCTGCGCCACGGTGTGCTGGCCATCGACGATCCCGAAGATCTCGCGTTCTTCCTCGGACAGCGGCTCGTCCGGGTCGGGCAGGTCGCGTACGCCGAGCAGTTGGTGCGGATCGCGGAACACGGTTACGAAGCGCTTGGCCTCGTCGACCCGGCGCGCCGCCTCCATCATCACGCTCTCCATGCTGAGCGAGACCAGCGTTTCGCCGGGCCATTTGGTATTCGGGTCGAAGCGATAGCTGCCGTTCTCCCAGCGCACCAACTTGGACAGGTCGTCGAGGATCTGGCGTTCCACCAGGGGCGCAAGCTCCTCGGACTCGAGGTAGCGGCCCTTGACCAGCAGGTCCTCGAGGTCGCGGCCGGATTCCTTCTGGATGGTCACCAGACCACGGAACTGCTCGTCCGAGAGCCGGTGGATCTTCCTCAGGAACGATCCCAAAGAATCGTCCTTCGCAAGTCCCGGCTGGCGCGTCGAGACGACGCGGCCGTCGGTCACCCAGACCTGGAAGCGCTCCGTGTTCCATTCCATGACCAGGCAGCCGGACTTCTTTTGAGATCCCACCAACTGTAGGATTTCCATGGCTGAGAAGTCGCGCAGGTTGCCTTGCAGAGCCATGTTCGCCTCAGGCGGCCAGGGTGGACGCGCGACGGGAGGACTGCGTCAGGCGCCCGTGGCCGGCGGATTGAAGTTGGGCCTCGCGAAGCTGCTCGCGATTCACCGTCAGGAAATAGCCTCCGAGCGACCAGGCGTAAACAAAGAGCAGCCCGGCGAACAGCACGACGGCTGGCACCTCTCCTCCGGGAAACGACAGTCGCGGGGTGAGCGAGAACGGGACGGAGAAGTCGAACGCCGATCGTCCCAGCAACCAGGTCAAGGCGATCAACACGGTCGGACCGAACACGCGGCCGTGGGCGAGCAGTCCGAACCCGGGGATGAGCGCCGCGACCGCCGTACGACCGATGCGAGCGCCATCGCGGCGCTTGTTGCGATGCTGCAGCAGGAGCACGCGGGAGAACTCGTGCGTCTCGGCGCCGGCCCCGATGCGATCGCATTCCGGACACAGGGCCGCCTCGCGACGGCGCTTGGCACACCGGCGGCAGACGATGACGCCGCAGTTGCTGCACACACGCAGCGGCAACCGGCGGTGTTGCCAACGGCCAAAGCTGACGCCCAGCGCGAGCACGAACAATGTGGCGATCGAGAACGGCCAGCCCACCGCTTCCATGCGGCCGCGCAACATCATGGGGAGTGGCTGCGATCCGCGCGGCCGCGGCATGGCGTTCAGTGTCCGCCAGAACAACCGGGCCGAAGGCCAGACGTCGATCAACGGCAGCATGCCCGCGGTTCCGGCACGGGTCTGGTACTGCTTCACCATGTCGAAGTCGAGCGCGGATGCCTGGCGAAGCTCGTTGTTCGCGGCGGTGTACTCGAACCGGCGCGTCAACAACTGCGAGGCGTTGAAGTGCGCAGCGGCGTCCGTGGGGTCGAGCTGAGTGGCTTTCGCATACAGCTCGAGCGCCTCGTCGGTACGTCCGCGCATGGCCAGTACGTTCCCGAGGTTCGTGGCTGGAGCGCTCTGGTCGGGCCACGACTTGATCGCGGCGCGATAGGCGTTTTCCGCGTCGGCGAGCTGTCCGCCCTTGCGGGAGTGCCACCCGAGCGCGAACTGCGCGAAGCCGTCGTCCGGGTCCCGGTGGGCTTGGTCACGAAGCAGTTCCTGACGGCTCGCGGTCCACGGCACATCACCGATCTGGGGCAGCTGGTAGAACGGCCGCGCGTCGGAGTGGAGTGCGAGCGTGAAACGATCCAGCGTGGACAAGGCGATGGGGGCGCCGACGGTCGCGATCGTGAGCAGGACGGTGAGCACGCGCTCGCGTGTGCGCAACACGGTCCACAGGAATGCGAGCAGCGCGAGTACGGGCAGGGTGAGCCCGATCCCCGCGAGGAACGGCACCAGCAGGATGACCGGCACCCACCAGCGCGCGGTCTGGTGCGAGATGGTGAGCGACAACTGCTCGAGCAGGCTGTGGGAGAGCTCGTGCCGGCGCAGGAGCACGATGAATAGTCCGGAGAACAGGAGGCCGGCGAACAGTGCCTCCATCACGAGGATCAACAGACTGGCCATGGCCCCGAGCTGGAGGTTGAAGTCATTGCGGCACAGGTCGACGACCGATGCGCAGTGCATGAGCGTCTGTGCCGGGTCGCTGAACAGCGACCAGCTCGCCAGGGTGATATGCGGTTCCAGGAACGCGGGATCGAGTTCGATCGCTCCGCGCACGTTCGCGAGGGCTTCGGACGGCTGGCCCGCTTCGCGAGCCAGCAGGCCGCGGCGATAGAACAGCCGAGCCTCGAGCGGCAGTGCGTCGATCTGCTGAGCGTTCTTCCACGCGACCCAGGCCCCGACATCACGGAGGTCGGCCGGCTGGGTGCGACTGCTGCCCGAGGCCGCGGGGGCGACCGTGGCTTCCAACGGTTCCTGAGCGTGAGCACGATGGACGTCCGCGAGCAGGAGCGCACCACCGAGCACGAGGAGTGTGATCGTCGCGGCCATGCGCGCGACGTGGGGCACCCGCGGCTGGGGGCGCGACTTCGCGTCGCGCTCAGCGCTCGCCGTCCTGGCCTTCTTCAGCTCGTGCATTCCCTTGACACTCCGAGGGTTGGCTCCGTACCGTCCGGGGTCGCGGTCGTTATCGGCGGCTCGGTTCGGCCGCTTGAGAACCTTCTCGCCTCCGCGCCGGTCGCTATCGCGAGCCGTGCGGAGGCCGTTCCGCCCCCGTATTCGAGCCGCCCGGGGGCGTTCGCTTTGGCGGCCATCCGGCTGCCGGGAGTCCCCTAGGCCATGTCCCAGTCCGAGTCCGGCAGCACTCCGATCGAGCCTGCAGGCGTCACGCCCTGGATCCGCATCAAGGAAGCCGCCAGCCACGTGGGTACTGTCGTCGAGGTCCGTGGCTGGGTCACGCACCGGCGGTCGAGCGGCAAGGTGCAGTTCCTCGTACTGCGCGACGGGAGCGGCCTCATCCAGTGTGTCGCGGGCGTGAAGGACCT
The DNA here is from genome assembly GCA_031408715.1 of bacterium. Classification (GTDB taxonomy): domain Bacteria; phylum Eisenbacteria; class RBG-16-71-46; order RBG-16-71-46; family RBG-16-71-46; genus JAIOPA01. Next base: position 34,352 of record JANNWR010000124.1, on the reverse strand, counting down.
TCCGGCGGAGCAGTGGGAAGCCAGTGCGGCACTGACCCAGGAAGCGGCCGTCATCGTGCGCGGCACGGTGAAGGCGGATGCGCGCCAGACGGGCGGTGTCGAACTCGGTCTGTCGCACCTCGAGGTCGTCGCGCTGGCACCGGAGTATCCGATCACTCCCAAAGAACACGGCGTCGACTTCCTCATGGACCACCGGCATCTGTGGCTGCGCGCGCCGCGACAGCAGGCGATCCTGCGCATCCGTGCCGAGATCATCCGCGCGTTCCGCGACTTCATGGACGACAGCGGCTTCACGCTGGTCGATGCTCCCATCTTCACGCCGAACGCGTGCGAGGGCACGACCACGCTGTTCGAGACGCAGTACTTCGACGACAAGGCCTACCTGTCGCAGAGCGGCCAGTTGTACATGGAGGCAGCAGCCATGGCGCTCGGGCGGGTGTATTGTTTCGGCCCCGCATTTCGCGCCGAGAAGAGCAAGACGCGGCGCCACCTCATCGAGTTCTGGATGATGGAGCCCGAGTGGGCCTGGGCCACGATCGAGGACGTCATGCAGCTCGAGGAGCGTCTGCTCATGAGCACCATCGGCCGTGTGCTCGATCGCTGCCGCGAAGACCTGAAGGTGGTCGAACGTGACACCGCCAAGCTCGAACGCGTGACGGCCCCGTTCCCGCGCCTGCACTACAACGACGCGGTGAAGATCCTCAAGGACGCCGGGCGCGAGTTCGAGTGGGGTGGCGATCTCGGCGCCCCCGACGAGACCGAGCTGTCCAATCGCTACGATTCGCCGCTCATGGTCACGAACTACCCGGCTGCCGTGAAAGCGTTCTACATGGAACCGGACCCGGCCGACCCGAGGCTGTCGCTGTCGTGCGATGTGCTCGCTCCGGAAGGTTATGGCGAGATCATCGGCAGTGGCCAGCGCATGTCGAACCTGGACCTGCTCAACAGCCGTATCGATGAGCACGGTCTGCCTCATGCGGCGTTCGAATGGTACAAGGATCTTCGTCGTTACGGCTCGGTCCCGCACTCGGGCTTCGGCATCGGCATCGAGCGCACCTTGTGCTGGCTCGCGGGGCTCGACCACGTCCGCGAGAGCGCGGCGTTCGCGCGCATGCTCTACCGGCTGACCCCGTAACTTCCAGCCCGACGGCGCGGTCGAGGCGCGGGTGGGTGGGCTCGGCCCTGCGTCTCGGCGCATGCCCGCAGGGACTTGCCGAATCTTGACACCCCGCACACAGCTTCCTAGTGTTCGGCGGCTTCTGATGCCTCACGCTGGTGTCCAAGCGGGGGAGAACCCGTGACCGGTGGCCGGGAGGGCCTGCCCTCCTGATCGTCGTCCCGAAGTCCATCGTGCGAGCCACTTCTGATTGACATGTTCGGCCAACCGTCCATAAACTTGGCGCACTTCGTCGTCCCGGGCCCCCGCTGCTCCCGGCTCCTGCCGGCCCGTGGATTGCTCGTGCCCGTCTTCGCCAGCCTCTTGCTCGTGGGCTGTGGCCGGCGCGAGCCCGCAGATCCCGTGGAAGATTCCGAGACCAGCGGGCGTATCTCCATCGCCGCGGCCCCGGATGTCCGGGCGCTGGTGCTGGCACAGGTCGAGGCGTTCCAGGCTGGCTATCCGCAGGCCCGCTGCACGGTGCGCGACCCGGAGTCCTCGGCCCAGGTGATATCGGAGCTACTCGGTGGTCGCGCGGATGTCGCGGCTGCGGGTCGCGAACTGGAGGACGAGGAACGTCGCATGGCCAGCCAGAACGGCATCGAGCTCGAGGGGCACCGGATCGCACAGGATGGCATGTGCGTGGTCGTGCGCGCATCGAACCCGGTCCGCAATGTGACGCTCGGTGAACTGCAGCGCATCCTGCGCGGTGAGCTCACGCAATGGGGAGCCCTCGGTGGGCGCGACGAGCGCATCGTGCCCGTACTGCCGCCGTTGTCCGGGGACCTGGCGCGCGCCTTCGCGCGCCGCGTCATGGCGGGCGAGCCGGTGCGGGCCGCGGCCATCGTCGAGGACTCGGATTCCGCGGTCGTCGAGCGTGTGCGCGATACTCCGGGCGCGTTCGGAGTCGTGCCGCTGGCGCTCGCGACGGGTGATCGGCGCGTCCGAGCGCTGGCGATCGCGGCGCTCGAGGGCACGACCTACGTGGACCCGGACATGGAATCCGTGCACGATGGCAGCTATCCGCTCAGTCGTTACGTGAACCTGTTCATCCGTACCCGCCCTTCCCGGCTCGCGGGCGGATTCGTGACCTTCGTCTCCAGTCAGCCTGGCCAGGAGTTGGTGCTGGCGAGCGGCCGTGTCCCGACGGCCGTGCCGTTGCGCTTCGTTCGCCGTTCCCCGTTGCTGGGATCGCATTGAGAGGAGAGAGTACCCCGAGCTTATGAACAACACCCTCCGCAATCTCGCCCGGGCCATGCAGTTCGTGGTCCTGTCCGCCTCGCTGGCCGCGTGTTCGTCCACCAGCGTGCGCGCCGACGAGCTGAAGGATGGCCGAACCGCACTCGCCGCGGGTCGTTACGACGAGGCGTTACAGTTGTTCGAGAAGGCTTCGGCCCAGGGCTACGCTGAAGGCCGGGCCGGTGTGGGACTGGTGTGGTTGCGCCGTCGCAACTACGAGAAAGCGCTCGAGGCGTTCGAGATCGCGCAGAAGATGGACGCCAACCTGTCGGTGTCGTGGTGGGGTGTCGGTGAGATCGCACGCCGCAATGAGGACTTCGCGTCGGCCCTGCCGAACTTCAAGCGCGCGGTCGAGCTCGACCGCAAGTATCCGGACGCCCAACTCGCACTCGGCGACTGCCTGACGCAGCTCAAACGTTTCGACGAGGCCGTCACGGCGCTCAATCCCGGACTCAACTGGGGTCCCAAGTGGAAGCCACGCTTTCTCGTTCAGCTCGGTTTCGTCGAGATGGCGCGAGACTCACTACGCGATGCCGGCATCTACTTCACGCAGGCACGGGAGGCCGCTCCGGAAGACCCGATCACGAACCGGGCACTCGGCGACTTCTACCTGAAGCGCGGCATCGGCGCACTGGCGATCCCCGAGTACGAGAAGGCCGTGGCACTGGATTCCACCGACATCGACCTGCGCTTCGCGCTGGGCCGTGCGCTGGCGTTCGACCAGCGGTACTCGGATGCCATCGCGCAGTACCGGTGGGTGGCAGACAAGAATCCGGAGTTCGCGGGTGCGCAGTTGGCGCTCGGAGACATCTACTATCGCGCCGGTCAGGCGCAGCCGGCCTACTACACCGAGGCCCGGCCGCTGCTCGAGAAGTACACCCAGCTCATGCCGAACGACCCCAAGGGCTGGTCGCTGCTCGGACGCGACCTGTTCCACCTGCGCGACAAGGACGCCGCCCAGGTCGCGCTGCAGAAGGCGATGGATCTGGGGGACAAGTCGAAAGACATGTACACGATCCTGTTCCGGGTCAAGGTGGAGAAGAAGGACTGGCAAGGGGCCCTCGACGCCATCAAGAACGGCGAGCCCAACAGTACGGACCTGATGAAGCTGGCCCAGGTCCACGCCTTCCTCGGGAACGCCGCAGCCGCCGACTCGGTCTACCAGGCCCTGATCGACAAGGATTCCACCTCGAGCGACGCCCGATTCGCGGTGCTGGAGCGCGCCAAGTCGCAGTACCGGCTCAAGGATTACCCCAACGCCATCATCACGTTGCAGCGCCGAATCGCACTTGACGGGACCTCGGACGAGGCATACTACTACCTAGGCTTGTCCTACAAGGAGTCGAAGCTGCTTCCCGAGGCGATCACCGCGCTGCGTCAGGCGGCGACCTTGGCTCCCACCAAGGGCGACCGTCATTTCTGGCTGGCCGTCACACTATCCCAAGCGGATTCCACGGACGCGGCGCTCGAGGAGTTCCGAGCGACGGTCGAGGTGGATTCCACCAGCAAGAACGCGGCGACCGCCTGGCAGCAGCTCGGCTACCGTCCATTGCTCAAGAAGGACTGGCCGAGCGCGATCGAGAACCTCGAGCACGCGTTCGCGATCAATCCCAAGGACAAGCAGACGTGCATCTGGCTGGCGCAGGCCTACCAGAACTCAGGCAGCCGGGAGAAGGCCTGCTTCTATTACAAGAAGGTGCTCGAGATCGATCCGAGTGAGTCCAATGCCACCAAGGGCATGAAGACGCTCGGGTGCTAGTCGCCGACCTCGGCCGCGTGGTTCGTTCCGCGCGCCGTGGCCCCAGGAGGAACGGATGTCCACGATGAAGAGCCGGCAGGTGGGTACCATCGCCATCCTCACGCCCAAGGGCTATCTGACGGGCGGCGAGGAGACCGAGGAACTCGAGCGCGGCATCAAGGCGCTCGGGGAGGAGGGCAACAAGCACCTCATCATCAACCTGAGCGAGACCCAGCACCTGAACTCGACCGCACTCGGGGTGCTGATCTCGGCCCACTCGAGCTATGTGCGCCGCAGCGGGCAGATGAAACTTGCGGCCGTCGACAAGCGCATCGAGAACATCTTCGTGATCACCAAGCTGTCGCTCGTGTTCGACGTCTACCCGACCGAGGAGCAGGCGATCGCCAGCTTCGTCGAACGGGAATCGGTCTAGGGACGGAGGCGGAATGGCCGTGAAGCGCCGGGAAGTCCGAACCATCGTCATCCTCTCGCCCAAGGGGCGGTTCTTCGGGGATACCGAGACCGACGAGTTGGAACAAGCGGTCATGGCCGAAGCAGCCGCCGGCAACAAGATGCTGGTGTTGAACATGGCTGAGTGCGAAGCGCTCAACTCCGTGGCGATCGGCTCGCTGATGCGGGGCTACGCCAACTACAAGAGTCGCGGCGGCGAGATCAAGCTCTGCCTGCTTGGCAAGCGCCTCAAGGATCTGTTCACCATGACCAAGCTGATCATGGTGTTCGATCATCACGACTCGGAAGAACAGGCCATCGTCGCCTTCATGCCCGAGGCGTGAGGTTGTACCCCGAAGCACCCGGCGGACCGGCCGGTCGCAGTTCACTCGTAGCACTCGTCACGGGATCGCGCCTGGCGTGGTCCACAAGGTAGAGGGCTCTATGCCCGACGCCAGACCAGACCGTACGGTGCCGCCTGCGGGGCGGCCTCGGAGGATCTTCCACTCATGAATCGCTTCCTTGTTCCGTTGGGCTTCTTCGCGGCACTCATCATCTCTGTGACGCTGTGGTGGTTCATGCCGGAGATCGCCGGTGAGGAGTTCGGGCACCAGATGAAGTCGGCCGGGCCGCTGGTGGCCATGCTCATCATGTTGCTGATCCTGCAGATCTCCTTCGTCATCGAGCGCATGCTCAGCCTCAACAAGGCGCAGGGCCGCGGTTCACTGCCGGACTTCCTGAACAACGTGCGCAAGAAGCTCCACAACAACGACGTCGATGGTGCGATCCAACTGTGCGGCCAGCAGCGCGGTTCGGCGGCGAACGTCATGCGCGCCGGCCTCGAGCGCTACAACCTGCTGAAGAAGGAACAGGCGCCGAAGGATAAGGTCGTCGCCGAGACGCAGGCTGCCATCCAGGAGGCCTCGGGCCTCGAGACGCCGCTGCTCGAGCGCAACCTCATCGCGCTTTCGACCATCGCGTCGATCAGCACGATGGTCGGTCTGCTCGGAACGGTCATGGGCATGATCCGAAGCTTCGCCGCACTCGGCACCTCGGGTGCCGTCGATGCCTCGAAGCTCGCCGTGGGTATTTCCGAAGCCCTCATCAACACCGCCGGCGGTCTGTTCGTCGCCATTCTCGGCATCGTCATGTACAACGTCTTCGTGACCCGCGTCGACAACTTCAATTACATGATGGACGAGGCGTCGTACGAGGTGCTCCAGCTCCTCGCTGCTTCGGCCTCCGACAAGCGCTAACCGGCGCGCGGAGCCTCTCATGCTCAAGAAGAAGCGGCGCATCGGAGTCAGCATGGACATGACGCCCATGGTGGACGTGGCGTTCCTCCTGCTGATCTTCTTCATGACGACGACGCAGTTCCAGCCGCCGGAGAAAGACAAGATCGATCTGCCCAAGTCGAACTCCGAGGCCAAGTCGCCCGAGTCCGACGTCATCACCATCGCCGTCACCAAGGCTCCTGCCGTCAAGGTCGTCTTCAAGGAGCGTACGGCGGAAGGTGTGACGGAGAGAACGATCGAGTTGAACCCGTTGTCGCTCACGAGCGACCTCGGGCCGGCCCTGCAACGTGCTCGTGCGGCGAACCCGGCCGCTCGCGTCGTCGTCAAGATGGACAAGGGCGCTCACTACGGGATCGTGGCGGACATGGTGGCTGGTTTACAGCAGGCCAATGCGACGCGATTCAACGTCCAGACCAACCTCAAGAAGGGCGCCGGTGCACTCACCGGTAGGTAGCCCCGCGAAGGACGGTGGTAAGTCATGGGAGCGGTAGACACCCCCGATAGAAGCAGTGGCAAGAAGAAGGGCGGGCTTTCGGGCCGTCGCCCGAAGCGCCGTCTGGGCATCCGCATGGACATGACGCCCATGGTCGACGTTGCCTTCCTGCTGCTGATCTTCTTCATGGTCACGACGGTCTTTCGGACACCGAAGGCCCTGGAGATCAACCTGCCTCCGAAGGAGATCACGCAGGACGTCGGCAAGTCGAAGACGTTCCTGATCCGGATCCTGGCGGATGGCCGGTTGTACTGGCAGGACGGCGCTTCCTCCGCACCGTGGGCGCGGTCGTCGGTCGCTCAGTTGCGGGATGTGCTCGCGCCTTACAACGGGCGGAACGAGAAGATCATGATCGTGAAGGTCGACCGCGAGGCGGAGTTCGAGAACATGGTGAACGCTCTCGATGAGCTGCATGCCGCCAAGCTGTCGCGCTTCTCGATCACTCCGCTCGAGGACAAAGAGAAGCTAGAAGTGGAGGCCTTGTGAGCCCGGCCAGCGAAGAACGCCCGAGTCTCTATGAGTTCATGCCCTATGGGGCTCCGGAACTCATGGAGGTGGCCAAGAAGTACATGTTCCGCGCCACCTTGGCGGGCATCGGTTCGATCATGGCCGTGTTCCTGATCATGTTCACGGTGAACCTGATCGTCGCCCAGCAGCAGAAGGCCATCCCGGTCGTGCAGATGCAGGTCAGCGACCTGGCCGCTCCTCCGCCGCTGTCGCAGGACACGCCGCCTCCTCAGGTTCAGGTCTCACCGGCTGCTGCTCCGCCGGCCGCCGCGATCCCGGTCCCCGTGCCGGATGCGGAAGCGCCCGAGGAGCAGACGATCATGACGCAGGAGGAGATCTCGACCTCCACGCCCGGTGTCGCCGAGACCGGCGACGGTCCGATCGTCGTTGCGCCGTCTGATGACGCGATGCCGAAGTTCGGCGACTATGTCTATGTCGAGGAACTCCCGGAAGCAGTGACGCGCGTCCCTCCGACGTATCCGGATCTTGCCCGTGAGGCCGGCGTCGACGGTACCGTCATGGTGCAGGCACTGGTCGGCAAGGATGGAAAAGTGAAGGACGTGCGTGTGGTGAAGAGCATCCCCATGCTGGACGAGTCGGCGAAGACCGCCGTGCGGCAGTGGGTGTTCAAGCCGGCGCTCTCGAACAACAAACCCGTGGCCGTGTGGGTCGGCGTGCCGGTGAAGTTCAGCCTGCACTAGTCCGCACCGCCGCTATTCGCCTCGCGCGGGCGCGCTGGTCCTCAGTGGACAGCGCGCCCGTGGTGTTTCTGCTCGCTGGCGAACCTCACGTGCGTTTGCGTTGCTCCAATGGTCGATTGCGTGGCGTCCGGGAGATGTCAGGCGCGCTGTCCGCCGGGGACTCAGACCCCTCGACACCGCGCCTGTCGGCGGCTTCCCGCGCCTGAGCCGGGAGGGTTTGACCGGCTCGTGGGGGGCGCATAACTTTGCTTCCCCCGGTCCATCATGGACCTCCCGGAACCGCCCTCCCGGAGCAAGCCCACCATGTCCATCGCTGAACCCATGAGCCCGGCGCCCTCGTCCGCGCCGGCGCTGTCCCCGTTCACTCGGATGCTCCGGATCTTCTCCCGGCCCTCCGAGGCCTGGGTGGGGCTATCGGAGCGCGGACAATGGTGGTTTCCGCTCCTGATCATGATCGTTCTGGAGGTCGCACTGTCGGCGACCACGTTCCGCCGCGTGCTCCTGCCCGACATGTTCGAGAAATGGGAGCAGCAGGTTGCCAACGGCCAGATGCAGGCGTCCCAATTGGACAGCATGCAGGCGTTCTTCACCGACAGTCCGGCTGCACTGGCGTGGATCCTGGGCTCGATCGTCATCGTGATCCCATTGTTCATGCTGCTTCAGGCGCTGGTGTTGTGGTTCGGGGCCGGTTTCGTGCTCGGAGCGCGCTTCCGGTTCTCGCAGGGCCTGACCGTCGTTTCCTGGGCGTCACTGGTGAACCTGCCAGCGTCCTTCATCCGCTACGGCTACGGTTGGGCCCGAGAGTCATTCGAGGGCCTGCACCTGGGGCTGGGCGTGTTGGTTCCGGAACCGGAGACCCATACCAAGCTCTACACCGGCCTCACGGTGTTCCTGGACGCCATCTCGCCATTCGCCGCGTGGTATCTGGCCGTACTCGTGCTGGGCACCGCGGCGCTTGCTGGCGCCCCCCGCCGGAGTGTCGCGTGGGTGCTCGTGACATTGTATCTGGCGTTCGTGGCGTTCTCCGCCGCGGTCGCCGCATTCACCAGTTCCGGCATGTGATGCCGGGCGGCAACTCCGTACCACTCCCGTCCGTACAGTCCCTGACCTGCGGGGTCGTCCCGCGGTTGGTCCTTGAAGGAGAGTCTCCTCCGATGCGTCCCATGCTGCTGCTCGCCCTCGTGATGCTGGCCGCGCCCGGCGTTGGCCATACCGCCCCCCTGACCGCTGACGAGGCGGTGAAGATCGCCCTGCAGAAGAACTCCTCCGTGATCAATGCAGAGGCCTCCGTGCTGTCGGCCCGCAGCGGACTGTGGAGCGCCTACAGCGGTGTAGTGCCCTCGGTGAGCGGGGACTACTCGATCCAGAACACGAAGCTCGACCCGAACGGCGACCTGCAGGCGATCCAGTTCGGCTCGTCGACCTTGTTCTATCGGACGCGCTCGTTCGAGCAGACCAACAAGTCGCCGTCGCTGAGCGCGAGCTGGTCGGTCCTGGATCTCAGTAACTGGAGCCAGCTGTCGTCCGCGCGCCAGTCGATGCGCGGTGCTCGGCTCAGCAAGCAGGCGACACGGAACGACATCGCACTGGAGGCGCGCCGCCGGTTCTACGGCGTCGTTCGCGCCATCCGGCTGGCGGAAGTCGCGAGCAGTTCGCTTAAACTCGCTCGCGATGACGAGCGCCGCGTGAAGGCGCTGTACGAGGTCGGCTCGGTCTCGAAGAGCGACCTGCTCAAGGCGCGTGTCCGCACCTCCCAGAGCCAGCTCGATTCGCTACTCTCGAACCACGGCATCATCAGCGCTCGCATCTCGTTGGCGACACTGCTCACGGTGCCGGAATCGGACATGGCCGACGTGGACACCACGCTGAGTGGTTCGACACGCACCTTCGAGATGGCGACGGTCTTGAGCGAGGCGGGTGCCGCACGGCCGGACCTCAAAGCATCCGAACTCAACGTGCGCGCCGCGCAGGCGGGGCTCAATGCGGCTCGCTTCCAACGCCTGCCATCCGTGCGGCTCTCCGGCTCACTCGACTATTCGACCCGGACGCGCACCCAGTCGCAGCGTGACTTCTACACGGATTCGACCGGCACGACCTTGCTCGGCGTGGGCCGTCAGGACACGGAGACGAAGTCCGATCCTTCGCGTTCCGCGGCGCTGTTCCTCTCGATCCCCATCTTCGACGGCTTCCAGACGGATTCCCGCATCGCTTCCGCGCGCGCGAATCTCCTGCATGCGCGTGCAACCCGCGACGCCCTGGTGCGTAGTCTCGAGGGCGAAGTCCGACTCACGCTCCTCGGCTACCAGGAAGCAACGGAGCGCGAGGACCTTGCCCGGCAGACACTGGCTTCGGCGGCCGAGAATCTCAATCTCGTCCAGCAGAAGTACAACGTCGGATCCGCCACGATCCTCGATCTCATCGATTCCCAAGTCCAGTTGCAGCGCGCCCAGAGCGACCTTGTGTCCGCGCTGGCTGACATCCGAGTCGCCGAAGCCGCAGTGGACCGCGTGCGCGGCAAGGCCGAGTAAAGAGGAGAGGTCGCTTCCATGAATAAGAAGGGCATCTGGATCGGGCTGGGCGTCATCGTCGTCGTCGCTCTGGTGGGACTGAGCATCGCCAAGAACGCCAAGGGCAAGGTCGAGTCGGTGCAGCTCGCCAAGGTCCGTCGCGAAGACGTCACGTCGCGCGTTCGCGCTCCCGGCAAGATCGAACCCAAGACTCAGGTCAAGGTCAGCGCCGACATCCCCGGCAAGGTCACCGTCCTCAATATCAAGGAGGGTGATGCGGTCCGGCGCGGTGCGCTGCTGCTGCAGATCGACGACACGCAGTACCGTTCAGGTTGGAAGCAGGCAACTGCGGCGCTGGCGTCGGGGAAGGCGCGCGTACGGGAGGCCGAGTCGGCCATGCGCACGTCGGATTCCAACTGGCAGCGTCAGCAGTCGCTGTTCGAGCAGAAGCTCCTGAGCCAGGCCGAGTATGACGCGGCATCGAATGCCCACGAAGGTGCGCGTGTCGCGCTGGCCACCTCGCAGGAAGAGGTCGCCCGGGCGCAGGCGGCGGTCGATGGCGCGGCGGACAATCTCAAGAAGTGCCGGTTCATCGCTCCGTTCGATGGCGTGGTGAGTGCGCTCAACGTCGAGAAGGGCGAGATCGTCGTCACTGGAACCATGAACAACGCGGGAACGCAGATCATGGTGGTCTCGGACCTGTCGCGTATGCTGGTGCGTGCCGAAGTCGACGAGACCGACGTGGTGGACATGAAGGTCGGACAGAAGGCCAAGATCTCGGTCGATGCGTTTCCCGACACCTCGTTCGTCGGCACGGTGACGGAGATCGGCAACACCGCCAAGCGGTCGGCCATCTCGTCGGTCGACGGCCAGACGAACTTCGAGGTCAAGGTCGTGTTCGACAACAATGTCCCGGATGTGCGCCCGGGCATGACCGCCGACGTCGACATCGAGACCGGGACCCACGCCAAGACGCTGGCGGTGCCGATCCAGGCGGTCATCATCCGTACGCAGAGCCAGCTCGACCGGGCCGCGCGCGGCAAGTCGGCCGCGAAGGTCAAAGCTCCGAAGAAGAACAAGGACGCATTCGCGGCCGAGGACGATACCGCAGGACGCAAGGATCCCGAGATCACGGGTGTGCTCGCGGTGGTCGACGGTGTGGCCAAGTTCGTCCCGGTGCGTGCCGGTCTTGCCAGCGAGACCATGATCGAAGTATTTGGTGATCTGAAGGAAAGCGACGCGGTCGTGTCGGGTCCCTACAAGGCCCTGCGCGAGCTCAAGCCCGGTGCCAAGGTCAAGCGCGAGCAGGCCGGCGCGAAGTCGGGCAAGTGAGCCTGCCATGTTGATCCAGATCCGCGACTTGCACCGTCTCTATCAGGTGGGCGAGAGCGAGGTGCGCGCGCTCGACGGTGTCGATCTCGACATCGAGAAGAACGAGTACGTCGCCATCATGGGACCTTCGGGCTCGGGCAAGTCGACGCTCATGAACATCCTCGGCTGCCTCGATACGCCGTCCAAGGGTTCCTATCAGCTGAACGGCAAGCAGATCGCCGAACGCACGGACGACGAGCTGGCGCAGATCCGGAACGCCGAGATCGGGTTCGTGTTCCAGACGTTCAACCTGCTGGCGCGTGCCGACGCGCTCCACAACGTCGAACTGCCTCTGGTCTACGCCGGCATGAAGCACGAGGAGCGCCGCAAGCGCGCGAAGGAGTCGCTGCAGTTGGTGGGCCTCGGGGATCGCATGACTCACAAGCCCAACGAGCTGTCGGGCGGCCAGCGGCAGCGAGTCGCGATCGCGCGGGCGCTGGTCAATCGGCCCAGCATCATCCTGGCCGACGAGCCGACGGGTAATCTCGATTCCAAGACGGGCGAGGAGATCATGGCGGCGTTCGAGGCCATCTGGCTTCAGGGCAACACCGTGATTCTCGTCACGCACGAGGCCGAGATCGCCGAGCACGCGCGCCGGATCGTGCGCATGCGCGACGGCAGGATCGAGAGTGATCAGGTCAACCCGAGCCCCCGTGCTCCCAGGGCATCCGGTCCATCGATGGTCCCTCCGCTCCCGACGGCTGTCGCGTGAACCTGCGCGAGAGCATCGGCATCGCCCTCGGTGGCGTTCGGGCCAACAAGCTGCGCTCGTTCTTGACGCTGCTCGGCATCATCATCGGCGTGGCCTCGGTCATCGCCGTGGTGTCATTTGTCGAAGGGCTCAACCAGTTCGTCACGCAGAAGCTGCTGAACGCCGGTGCCAATGTCTTCGTGGTCGACAAGTACGGTTTCATCACCAGCCAGGAAGAATTCGAAGTGGCGGACAAGAATCCGCCCGTGACGCTGGATGACGCAGAGGCCTTGCGGTCCGGTGTGCGGCATGCATCGATGGTCGTGGCTTCCGCGGGCAACCGAGCGGCGGTGCGCGCCGGCGGAAAGGTCATGAAAGCGGTCAGCCTGCGCGGACGTGGTGAAGGCTACGACCTGGTCGACGATGTCGCGATCGAGTCCGGCCGGCACCTGAGTGAACTGGACGACACGGAGCGCCGCTCGGTGGTCGTCCTCGGCCCCGAAGTCTCGGAGGAGTTGTTCGCCAAGTCCGATCCGCTCGGCCGGCGCGTCCGCATCGGCAACTATGAGTTCGAAGTCATCGGCGTCACGAAGGCCAAGGGCAAGATGTTCGGCCAGTCGCAGGATCGCTTCGTGACCGTTCCAGTCAAGACGTTCATGAAGTACTGGCAGGAACGCGGTTCGCTCGAGATCTCGGTCAAGAGCGTCGACCAGGCTTCGCTCGATCTCGCCCAGCAAGAGGCGCGCAACATCCTGCGCGCCCGGCGACACCAGCGCCCCGGGCAGCCGGATCATTTCGGGATCACGACCTCCGAGACCTGGTTGCAGCTGTATCGCACACTCACGGGCGGGATCTTCGTGGTCTCGATCGGAGTTGCGGCCATCTCATTGTTCGTCGGCGGCATCGTCATCATGAACATCATGCTGGTGTCGGTGACCGAGCGCACCAAGGAGATCGGCATCCGTAAGGCGCTCGGTGCGCGCCGTCGGGACATCCTGACGCAGTTCCTGGTCGAGTCCACCACACTGTCACTGGCGGGTGGCCTGATCGGCATTGTGCTCGGGGCTTCCCTGGCGCTGCTCGTGGGGGCCGTGAGTCCGTTGCCCGCGGCCCTGAGTGGCACCGCCATCCTCATGGGAATCGTCATGAGCACGGCGGTCGGCGTGTTCTTCGGCTCTTACCCTGCGGCCCGCGCCGCTCGCCTCGATCCCATCGACGCGCTGCGCTACGAGTGATCGCATGAACTTCCGGTTCCTGTTCGGGGAGACTTTCACCATCGCCCGCCGCGCACTGGCTGCGAACCGCATGCGCTCCGCACTCGCCCTGCTCGGGATCGTCATCGGCGTCGGAACCGTGATCGGTATGGTCGCACTCATCAATGGCTTCCAGCGCTCGTTCCAGCAGAACTTGCAGGCGTTCGGCAACAACACGCTGTACATCCGCCGCATCCGTCCCGGGATCCAGTTCTCGGGTGGAGTCCCCGATTCGCTCAAAGCCCGCAAGGCCTTCACCATCGGGGATGCTTCCGCGATCCTGGATCAGTCGCCGGCGGTGGCGGCGGTCTCGGTCTTCAAGTTCGCGTACTACGACATCAAGCTGGCGCGTCGTGACAAGACCACCAAGACGACGTTCATCTACGGTACGGACGATCAGTTGCTGCGCACGCACGGCTATGACCTGGCGCGCGGGAGGTTCTTCACCGCCACCGAGATCCAGCGCAACGCCAACGTGGTCGTTCTCGGCAAGGACACGCGCGAATCGCTGTTCGGGGATGCCAGCGGGCTGGGGGAGACGGTCCGGTTGAACGGCGTGCCGTTCACGGTCATCGGGGAGTTCGAACCCAAGGGGCGTTTTCTCGGCAACAACTTCGACGAGGTGGCGTGCATCCCGTATCCGCTCGTCGACAAGTACTGGGGCACCCCGGCCGATGCGCCACCATGGTTCCCGAAGAAGGGCGAGCTGTTCCTGGACGCCATCGCGGTGACGCCGGAGCAGAGCGAGGAGGCGATCCGGCAGATCAGCGAGGTGCTGCGCGTCCGTCGCCACCTGCCGAGCGACAAGCTCAACGACTTCGTGGTGTTCAGCGACGACGCCTTCATCTCGATGTACAACACGATCACCGGCGGCATCTTCGCCCTCATGTTCCTGATCTCGTCCATCTCGCTGGTGGTCGGCGGCATCGGCGTCATGAACATCATGCTGGTGGCAGTCACCGAACGGACGCGTGAGATCGGCGTGCGCAAGGCGCTGGGTGCGCCACGCCGGGCGATCCTGCTGCAGTTCCTGCTCGAAGCGCTCCTGCTCACTGCTCTGGGTGGCGCGCTCGGCATCCTGCTCGGAGCCGGAGTCTCGGCGATCGTGCATGCGGTGTCGCCCTTGCCGACGTTCGTGTCGGCGTGGTCGGTGGTCGTCGGCTTGCTCGTCTCGACGCTCATCGGCGTGTTCTTCGGCATCTATCCTGCCATGCGCGCTTCGAGGCTCGACCCGGTCGATTCCCTGCGCTACGAGTGAGCGGGGAGGGGGCTGATCCCGGTCCTCGTCGCCGGGGTCCGGACCTTTCCCGCGAGCACGGCCCACGCGGCTGAAGTGCGCACTCGACCTGTTACGGACAATGCGGCAGAGTACGCTCATGACCGCCTCGAGCCTGTTCTCCGAGACCTTCCGCATCGCGCGTCAGGCGCTGGCTGCCAACCGCATGCGCTCCGCGCTGGCGCTGCTCGGTATCGTCATCGGTGTCGCGACCGTGATCGGCATGGGGTCGCTCATCAATGGTTTCCAGCGCTCGTTCGAGAAGGGCATCCAGTCGTTCGGCAACAACACGATCTATATCCGGCCCTTCCGGCCCGGCGTCGCGTTCAGCAACGGCATACCCGACAGCCTGCGCCGGCGCCGCGCGTTCACGCTCGAGGATGCCGCGGCGCTCAAGCAATACGCCCCGGCGCTGTCGGCGGTCTCCCCGGTCAAGAACACGTGGGCGGACATCCGTCTGTCCTGGCGGGACCGCAGGACCAAGACGACGATCACGTTCGGCGCCGACGAGGGATTGCTGCGTACGCGCGGCTTCGATCTGGCGAATGGCCGTTTCTTCACCGCCCAGGAAGTCCAGCGCCGTGCCAACGTCGTCGTCATCGGCAAGGACACGCGCGAGAGCCTGTTCCGCGACGGCAGCGGCATCGGCCAGACGGTGCACCTGAACGGCATTCCGTTCACGGTCATCGGCGAGTTCGAGGCCAAGGGGCGTTTCCTCGGCAACAACTTCGACGAGATGGCTTGCATCCCGTGGACGGTCTCGGACAAGTACTGGGCCGTGCCCGCCAATGCACCGCCGTGGTACGCGAAGAAAGGCTACGTGTTCCTGGATGCGGTGGCGATCGATCCCGAGCATACCGACGAGGCCATCCGCCAGATCAAGACCGCGCTGCGCATCCGCCGGCAGGTGCCGTCCAACAAAGGCGACGACTTCGAGGTGTTCACCGACGACGCCTTCATGTCGATCTACCAGACCATCACGGGCGGCATCGTGGCGCTCATGATGCTCATCTCGTCGATCGCCTTGTTGGTCGGCGGCATCGGTGTGATGAACATCATGCTGGTCGCGGTCACCGAACGGACGCGCGAGATCGGTGTGCGCAAGGCGCTCGGCGCACCCCGGCGGGCGATCCTGCTACAGTTCCTGCTCGAGGCCGTCATGCTGACGTTTCTTGGCGGCGGGATGGGCATCCTGCTCGGGAGCGGGGTGGCAGTCCTCGTGCGGACGCTCTCGGGACTTCCCACGTATGTCTCGGCCGGGTCGGTCATCGCGGCGATCACCGTGTCGACATTCACCGGCATCTTCTGCGGGCTGTATCCGGCGATGCGCGCTTCCCGGCTCGACCCGGTCGATGCCCTGCGTTACGAGTGAGTCGGGCAACGCCCGCAACGCGAGAAGCGCCCTGCACGGACGTGCACTGACTGGGCGTGCATGCTAGAGTGCGCGCGCCCATGACTTCTCGTACGACACTCGCCCCGGCCGACGCGCGCTCCCACGCCCTCTCCGACATCGTCGTGAGGGGCGCTCGCGAACACAATCTCCAGAACATCTCGCTCCGGCTGCCGCGCCAGAGCCTGGTCGTCCTCACGGGCGTGTCCGGCTCGGGCAAGTCGTCGCTGGCATTCGACACCCTGTACGCCGAGGGTCAGCGCCGTTACGTCGAGTCACTCTCCGCATACGCCCGGCAGTTCCTGGGACAGATGGAAAAGCCGGACGTCGACTCGATCGAGGGCTTGTCGCCGGCGATCGCCATCGAGCAGCGCGGAGCAGGCTCCAATCCGCGTTCGACCGTGGCGACGATCACCGAGGTCTACGACTACCTGCGCCTGTTGTTCTCGCGTCTCGGAGCCCGGCATTGCCCGAACTGCAGCACGCCGCTGGCCCGGCGCAGCGTGCAGGAGATGACCGATCAACTGCTCGAGCAGTACGCTGGTGCACGCATCGCCGTGCTGGCGCCGGTGGTGCGCGGGCGCAAGGGCGAGTACCGCAAGGAGCTCGAGGGTTGGCACCGGCAGGGCTACCTGCGCGCCCGGATCGACGGCGACTGGGTCGAACTCGAGGACGCCCCGAAGCTGGCACGGCACAAGCGCCATGACATCGAGGTCGTGGTGGACCGTGTGAAGGTCGAGCCCGACAACCGCGGACGGCTCACGGAGTCGCTCGAGGCCGGTGTCCGGCTGTCCGGCGGGCTGATCACCATCGCGCGCGACGGGGCCGACGACCTGGTCATGAGCGTTGGCGCGACCTGCCCCAAGTGCGGCACCGCGGTCGACGAGTTGGAACCGCGGCACTTTTCATTCAACTCTCCCTACGGCGCGTGCAGCAGCTGCGACGGACTCGGGACGTTGCTGAGCATCGTTCCCGAGCGCGTCGTCCCGGATCCATCCAAGACCATTGCCGAGGGTGCCATCGACTCGATGGGCGATGCCGACGGTACGTGGACGGCCGGCACGCTCAAGGGCTTGTCCAAGGCGTTCAAGGTCCCGCTGGACGTGCCGTGGAAGAAGCTGCCCGCCAAGACACGCCAGCTCATCCTCTATGGGGCGGGCGACGAGAAAGTGAAGTTCGAGTACAAGACGCAGAAGGGCTCGGTGTTCGCGCATCAGGCCAAGTGGTCGGGTGTCATCCCCGATCTCGAGCGGCGTTACCGCAGCACCTCCAGCGAGGCCGTCCGGCGCCATATCGGTGCCCTCATGAACCCGGCAGCGTGCCCCGCCTGCAAGGGCATGCGCCTGAAGCCGGCGACGCTGGCCGTGAAGGTCGACGGCCGCAACGTCGGCGAGTGGTGTGCCCTGTCGGTGTCCGCGGCACGAGCGGCGGCCGAGAAGCTGCGCTACACCGGCGGACAGGCCATGATCGCCACCCCGATCGTGAAGGAGATCCGCTCGCGGCTCGGTTTCCTGGTCGACGTCGGACTGGGCTACCTGTCGCTCGATCGCATGGCCGGCACGCTTGCGGGTGGGGAGGCCCAGCGCATCCGGCTCGCCACGCAGATCGGCTCGCAACTCACCGGCGTGCTCTACATCCTCGATGAGCCGAGCATCGGATTGCATCACCGCGACAACCAGCGCTTGCTCGCCACCCTGATGAAGCTGCGCGACCTGGGCAACACGGTCATCGTCGTCGAACATGATGAAGACACCATGCGTGCCGCCGACTGGCTAGTGGATCTCGGTCCCGGGGCCGGACGGCATGGCGGCCGGGTGGTCGCCGCGGGTCCGCCCGCGGTGGTCGAGCAGGACCCCGGCTCCCTCACCGGCCGCTATCTGTCGGGCAAGGCGCGCATCGCCGTGCCCGCCTCACGCCGGCCGGGCAATGGCATGCACCTCGAGGTGCTGGGTGCGAGTGAGCACAACCTCAAGAACGTCGACGCGACGATCCCGCTCGGGACGTTCACGTGTGTCACCGGCGTCTCGGGCTCGGGCAAGAGCACGCTCGTGAACGACATCCTGCTCGCCGGACTCGAGCGTCAGCTGATCCCGGGTTCAGTTTCGTCTCCCGGTGCCCATCGGACCATGCGCGGGATCGAAGCCCTCGACAAGGTCGTGGCCATCGACCAAAGTCCCATCGGCCGCACACCCCGTTCCAATCCGGCCACGTACACGGGTGCATTCACGTTCATTCGTGACCTGTTCGCGAACCTGGCGGAGGCCAAGGTGCGCGGTTACGGCCCTGGGCGCTTCTCGTTCAACGTCAAGGGTGGCCGCTGTGAAGCGTGCGAAGGTGACGGTTCGCGCCGGATCGAGATGCACTTCCTGCCCGACGTCTACGTGAAATGCGACACCTGTCACGGTCGGCGCTACAATCGCGACACGCTCGAGGTGCTCTACCGCGGTCGCTCCATCGCCGACGTGCTCGAGATGACGGTCGAGGAGGGGCTGGAGTTCCTGGGTGCGGTCCCGGTGCTTCGGCGCAAGCTCGAGACGTTGCGCGACGTCGGCTTGGGTTATATTCATCTGGGTCAGGCGGCCACCACCCTGTCGGGTGGGGAAGCGCAACGGGTGAAGCTCGCGACCGAGTTGTCGCGGGTGGCGACGGGACGCACGCTGTACGTGCTCGACGAACCCACCACCGGATTGCATTTCGAGGATGTCCGGGTGCTGCTCGGGGTGTTGCAGGCGCTGGTCGAGCGCGGCAACACGGTGTTGGTGATCGAGCACAACCTCGACGTCATCAAATGTGCGGACTGGCTGATCGATCTGGGACCTGAAGGCGGCGACCACGGTGGTTCGATCGTGGCAGCCGGGACCCCTGAGGTGTTGGCGCGCGCGAAGGGGTCGCACACCGGAATGGCCTTGCGCCAGGTACTGAGACCATGACACCCACCACGGCAGTGACCGCAGAACCCGGCCGAACGTCCACGCGCACGAACACCATGAAGGCGGTCGTCAAGGTCGACGCCGCACAGGGCGCCGAGATCCGCGACGTCCCGGTGCCGGTCGCCGGCCCGGGTGAAGTCCTGTTGCGTGTGTTGCGTGCGGGCGTATGCGGTACCGACCTGCACATCTGGAGCTGGGACCGTTGGTCGCAGGGCCGCATCAAGCCGCCTGTCACACTCGGCCACGAGTTCGTGGGGGAGATCATCGCGCTCGGCCCCAATGTCACGAATCTGATGCTGGGCGAGAAAGTCTCGTGTGAGAGCCACATCGTCTGCCAGACGTGCATCGCCTGCCGCACGGGCAATGGCCACGTGTGCGAGAACACGCGTATCCTGGGCGTCGACGTGAATGGGGGCTTCGCCGAGTTCGTGGCGGTTCCGGCAGTGAACTGCTGGCGCATCCCGGCCGGCATCTCGCTCGAAGTGGCCGCGGTCATGGAGCCATGTGGGAACGCGGTGCACACGGCATTTGCGGGCCCGCTATCGGGTTCCAGCATCCTTGTCACCGGCTGCGGCCCGATCGGCCTGTTCGCCATCGGTGTGGCGCGCGCCGCAGGTGCGGGGCAGGTGTTCGCCTCCGACGTCTCGCCCTACCGGCTCGAACTGGCGCGCGCGATGAAGGCCGATGCCACCATCGATGTCAGGAGCGAGAACCTGGTCGACCGCATCAAGGAGCTGACCGGGGGCCGCATGCTCGACGGCGTGCTGGAGATGAGCGGGAACCCCACCGCAGTGCGCGATTCGCTCGCAGCACTGCGCATGGGCGGACGCATGAGCATGCTCGGGCTGCCGACCGAACCCTTCGAGCTGGACTGGAACCGTTTGGTGATCTTCAAGGGCATCACGCTGCACGGCATCATCGGCCGCCGCATGTACGACACTTGGTTCCAGATGGACCAGCTCCTCGGCTCGGGCCGGCTCGACCTCAAGCCGGCGATCACGCACGTCATGCCGATGGAGAAGTTCGATGAGGCCATCGCGCTGTTACGCGACGGCAAGGCGGGCAAGGTCGTGCTCGTGCCCTGGGGCCAGACGGCATAGCGCCGGGAGACCCGTCATGTTCGATGCCATGAAGCCGGTGCTGGAAGCCGAGCTGCAGAAGATCCAGGACGCGGGCCTGTGGAAGGGCGAGCGTGTCATCACCTCACCGCAGGGACCCGAGGTGACGCTCGAGGATGGCCGCAAGGTCTTGGTGTTCTGCGCCAACAACTACCTGGGACTGTCCAGCCACCCGGTGGTCATCGCCGCGGCCCACCGCGCACTCGACTCCCACGGCTTCGGCATGTCGAGCGTGCGTTTCATCTGCGGCACGCAGGACATCCACCGCACCCTCGAGAAGAAGATCGCCGAGTTCGTCGGGGCCGAGGACGCCATCCTCTATGCAGCCTGCTTCGACGCCAATGGCGGTGTGTTCGAGCCGTTGTTGGGTGAGGCGGACGCCGTCATCTCGGACGAACTCAACCACGCCTCGATCATCGACGGCATCCGGTTGTGCAAGGCCAAGCGTTGGCGCTACAAGAACAACGACATGGCCGACCTGGCGCGCTGCCTGCGCGAGGCGGACGAGGCGGGTTGTCCGCAGAAGCTGGTGGTGACCGACGGTGTCTTCAGCATGGACGGCAGCATCGCGGACTTGAAGAGCATCGTCGAGTTGGCCGAGTCGCATCGCGCGCTGGTCATGATCGACGAGTGCCATGCCACGGGCTTCATCGGACGCACCGGACGCGGCACCCCCGAACTGCACGGCGTGCGCGGGCGCATCGACATCATCACCGGCACGTTGGGCAAGTCGCTGGGCGGTGCGCTCGGGGGCTTCACGGCCGCGCGCAAGGAGATCGTGGCGCTCTTGCGGCAGCGCTCGCGTCCCTATCTGTTCTCGAACACGCTGCCGCCCGCGGTCGTCGGCGCCGGCATCGCGGTGTTCGACCTGCTGTCGAGCACGACCGAACTGCGCGACCGGCTCGAGGCGAATACCCAGCGCTTCCGTGCCGGTATGACGGCGGCAGGCTTCGACATCAAGCCCGGCGTGCACCCGATCGTACCCATCATGCTCTACGAGGAGCGCCTCGCCCATGCGCTGGCCGCACGGCTGCTCGAGAAGGGGATCTACGTCATCGGCTTCTCGTACCCGGTGGTCGCGAAGGGCAAGGCGCGCATCCGGGTGCAGTTGTCCGCCGCGCACACCTTCGAGCACATCGACCGCGCGGTGGCGGCTTTCGCCGAGGCTGGCCGCGAGCTGGGCGTGATCGGGAAGCCGTCCGCCGTCAGCTCAGAGAACTCATGAAGGACGTGTCGCATACTCCGTCGCGCACCCCCTGGCCTCGGGTGCCGAACGGTCCGGCAGCTATTTCCGGTGCTGCTGGCTTGATTCCACGGTGAACGGCCGCTAACTTCGCCATGTTCGAACACTCAGGAGGAGTCCCGTGGAACCCACGACGGCCCTGAAACGCACGCCGTTCTACGAATACCACCACGCGGCGGGAGCCAAGCTGGTCGATTTCGCCGGCTTCGAGATGCCCGTGCGCTACACCGGTGATGTGCGAGAGCACATGGCCGTTCGCAACGCCGCTGGTTTGTTCGACATCACCCACATGGGTGAGTTCGACGTGCGCGGTGCGGGCGCTGCGGAGTGGCTCGATCGCATGGTCACGAACCACGTTGGAGCGCTGGCCGTGGGACAAGCCCTGTACTCGCCGATGTGCCGGCCGGACGGGGGCATCGTCGACGACCTGCTGGTCTATCGCTACGAAGACCACCACATGGTCGTGGTCAACGCCGCGAACCTGAGCAAGGATTTTGCTTGGCTCGCCGAGCACAAGCCCGCTGGCGTGTCGCTCACGGACCGGTCCGAGGCCACGGCACTGCTGGCGGTGCAGGGCCCCAAGGCAGCGGACATCCTGCGCGGGCACGTGCCGGACGCCGCGCTCGATCTGGGCTACTACCGGTTCCTGACCGGGTCGTTGTACGGCGTGCCCGCGACGGTGTCGCGCACCGGTTACACAGGGGAGGACGGCTTCGAACTCTACTTCGACCCCAAGTACGCCGCGACCGTGTGGGAAGGACTCATCGCGTCCGGGGCACCGCACGGTCTCGAGCTCATCGGGCTGGGGGCACGCGACACGCTCCGCCTCGAGATGGGCTACATGCTCTATGGCAACGACATCGACGACGTCACGACGCCGCTCGAGGCTGGACTCGGCTGGACGGTGAAGCTGGCCAAGGGTGACTTCCATGGCCGTGACGTCATGGTGAAGCAGAAGGCCGATGGCCTGAAGCGGCGCCTCGTCGGCTTCCAACTCGACGGCCGGCGTGTGCCACGCCACGGGATGGCGATTCGCAGCGAGGGCCGCGTGGTGGGAGCGGTGGCGAGTGGGACATTCAGCCCCAGCCTGGAGCGGCCGCTCGGGATGGGCTATGTGGAGACGGCGCTGGCAGCGACTGGCACGGCGCTCGAGATCGAGGCGGGTAGTACGACCCTGATCGCGCGGGTGACCGCACGGCCGTTCTACACCCGCGGCACGCATCTTTCGTGACCGTACGGAGGCTATGTGACATTTCCGGATGACGTCCGTTACACGCGCGAGCACGAGTGGGCGCGCGAGCAGGGTGGAGTGGTCACGATCGGTATCACGGGCTACGCCACCGATCAGCTCGGCGACGTGGTGTTCGTGGAGCTGCCCGAGATCGGCCGGAAGCTCGACGCCGGTAAGACGTTCGGTGTCGTGGAGGCGGTGAAGACCGTGAGCGACCTCTATGCCCCGCTCGCGGGTGAAGTCATCGAGGTGAATGGCGCGCTCGGGGACAACCCGGCGGTCGTGAACGCAGATCCTTACGGGGAAGGATGGATGGTGAAGCTCAAGCTCGCCGATCCAGGCTCGTTCAAGTCGCTGCTGTCGAGCGCCGATTACGCCAAGCTCGTGGAAGAGCAGCACGCGTGACCACGGTCCCGCGAGGCGCGCTCGCGGATGCCGCCTCTCCGGATCCGATGCGCGCGGAATGGACATTCGATCCGTGGACCGAACGCCCGGTGGCCGCGAGTGTCGGTGCGCTCGCGGTGCTCGCGATGTGGTTGATCATCGCGACGAGCGGATTTCCCTGGCTCGTCACGCTGGGATTGGGAGCCGCCGCCGCCTCACCGCTGTGGGCGGCGTTCGCACGCGCCGATTGCCGAGTCGATGCGCGCGGGGCTGCCCGCCGCGGGGTGCTCGGCTGGGTGCATCGTCCGTGGGATGGCATTCGCCGCATCGACGAGGTCCCCGCGGGGGTGCGGTTGTCGACTTCCACTCAAGCTCACCCGCTGGAGGGTGCGCGCGCGCTCGTTCTGCCGATGCCGGGGCCACGCCGCGCGGAGCTTGCCGCTCGGGTCCGTGAGTGTTGGCGGCTTCATGGGCGCTGAATCGCCTCGGGATGCGATCACGCCTGAGGACCATGCTCTGCTCGTGCGTCTGGCGGTCCGCGTGGCCGAGTTGCGCATGGAAACGCCCGCGATCCTCACGCTCGAGACGGCCCGGCCCTTGTCCCTGATCGCGAGTCAGACGATGTTATTCTTCGAGCCCTTCGCACAGATGCTGTTCCGCTTCGACGACTATCGCCGGTTGGCGCAGCTCATCGAGCGGCGTGAGGCCCTCGATACGCTCACCGGCCTGATCGAACAGGCGGCAGAGGAGCGCGAAGTCCAGGTCCGTGCTCGGCGGCGGCCGGGACCGTGATTCCACCGCCCGAGTCCATCCGCTCGATCCTTGCCACCGACTGTGGGTCGACGACCACCAAGGCTGTGCTCATCGAACGCGGGCCTGATGGCTACCGCCTGGTCACCCGAGGGGAAGCCCCGACCACCGTGGAGGCGCCTTTCGAGGACGTCACGCGTGGCGTCCTGAACGCGGTGCGTGAGGTCGAGGAGTTGCGGGGGCGCAAGTTGCTCGAGGGTGACCGCATCCTGTCCCCGCAGGACGGGGACGACGGAGTGGACTTGTACCTGAGCACGTCCAGCGCGGGTGGCGGGCTGCAGATGATGGTCTCCGGACTGGTGCTGCAGATGACCGGAGAGAGCGCTCAGCGTGCGGCGCTGGGGGCCGGGGCGATCGTCATGGACGTCATCGCGCTCAACGACGGCCGCCGGCCGCACGAGAAGATCCGCCGGCTCCGTCAGTTGCGCCCGGACATGATCCTGCTTTCGGGCGGTACGGATGGTGGCGATGTCCGGCGGGTGACCGAGATGGCCGAGATCATCGCCGCGGCCGATCCGCGTGCGCGCTTGGGCGCCGGCTACGAGTTGCCGGTGATCTACGCGGGAAACCGCGACGCGGCCACACTCGTCTCGGACGTGCTGGCGTCACGAACCGCGTTGAGCGTGGTTCCCAACCTGCGCCCCACGCTCGAGCGTGAGCACCTGAAGCCGGCGCGCGACGCGATCCACGAGCTGTTCATGGAACACGTCATGGCGCACGCACCCGGTTACAAGAAGCTCATGACCTGGTCCCCGGTGCCGATCATGCCGACGCCGGGAGCGGTGGGGCTCATCATCGAGAAAGTCGCCAAGCGCGATGGGATGGCGGTGGTCGGGGTCGACATCGGCGGCGCGACCACGGACGTGTTCTCGGTGTTCCGGGGCGAACTCGAGGGCGAGACGGTGTTCAACCGCACGGTCTCGGCGAATCTCGGTATGAGCTACTCCATCTCGAACGTGATGGCCGAGGCCGGGATCGCCAACATCCTGCGCTGGGTGCCGTTCCCGGTCGACGAGGTCGAACTGCGGAACCGCATCAAGAACAAGATGATCAGGCCCACGACCATCCCACAGACACTCGACGACCTCATCATCGAGCAGGCCCTGTGCCGCGAGGCGCTGCGGCTGTCGTTCGAACAGCACAAGGCGCTTGCGGTGGGTCTCAAGGGCAAGCAGACCACGCGCGACATCAGCGATGCGTTCGACCAATCGGGTTCGGGCTCGACGCTCGTCGACCTGGTGGATCTCGGGCTGTTGGTGGGCTCGGGCGGCGTGCTTTCGCATGCGCCCCGGCGGTCACAGTCGATGCTCATGATGATCGATGCGTTCCTGCCCGAGGGCATCACCGAACTGGCGGTCGACAGCATCTTCATGACGCCGCAGCTCGGCGTGCTGTCCACCGTGCACGAGCAGGCCGCCACTCAGGTGTTCGAGCGCGATTGCCTGGTGATGCTGGGCGCCTGCGTCGCGCCGATCGGCTCGGCCAAGCACGGCCAGGCGTGTGTGAGCGTCGAGCTCGCGGTGGCGGGCGCTGCCCCGCTCACGCGGCTGGTGCCGTTCGGCGAGCTCCTGTGCCTGCCCTTGCCCGATTCGGGCCGCGCACGGATCACCGTCACGCCGGAGCGCGCCTTCGACATGGGGGCGGGTAAGGGCAAGCCCGTCAGTGGTGAGATCCGCGCAGGCTGCGTCGGGCTCGTGGTGGACACGCGCGGCCGGCGGCCGTTCGTGCTGCCCGAGGACCCGGCCACGCGTATCGCGCGGCTGCGCAACTGGAACCGGGCGCTCGGCCTGTACCCACGGGAGATGTGAGCGTGGGCCATTCCTACACCCCCGGGTTGCGCGTCACGCACGATACCGTGGTGCGTCGCGAGCGTCGCTTGCCGCTGCGCGGCGACGTGCTGGTGGTGGCGGGCGAAACAGTCGGGCCGGACAGCATCGTGGCCCGGGCCGAACTGCCGGGCAACGTCCAGACGGTGAACCTGGCTTCGCGTCTCGGTGTCGACCCGGCGCAGGTGGTGGGTACGCTCGTGACTCCCATCGGCACGGCGGTGAAGAAGGGCGATGTGATCGCGGTGGCCAAGGCCATGTTCGGGCTCATGAAGCACCAGGCGGAATCTCCGGCGGACGGCGTGCTGGAGAGCGTCTCGCCGGTGACCGGGCAACTGCTGTTGCGCGAGCCGCCGATCCCGGTCGAAGTCACCGCCTATCTGCACGGGGTCGTCGCCGACGTGCTACCCGGCGAAGGGGTGGTGGTCGAGAGCCGGGGCGCGCTGGTGCAGGGGATCTTCGGCGTCGGCGGCGAGACGTTCGGGCCGCTCGTGGTCGTCACCCCGGGGCCCGGAGACGCTCTCGAATCCTCGCACCTGCGATCCGAGCACCGGGGCGCTGTCGTGGTGGGAGGCCGGCATGTCTCGTATGCCACGGTTCTGCGGGCCCGTGAACTGGGTGTGGCCGCTCTCATCGTGGGCGGCTTCGACGACCATGACCTGCGCCAACTGCTCGGACGCGACCTCGGTGTGGCGATCACCGGCCAAGAGGACATCGGCCTCACCCTGGTGTTGACCGAGGGTTTCGGCCACATCGCCATGGCGGAACGGACTTGGGATCTGCTGGGCGCGAATCACGGGCGAATCGCTTCGGTCAGCGGCGCGACGCAGATCCGTGCTGGAGTCCTGCGCCCGGAGATCTTCATCCCCGGGCAGCATGCGACCACGTCCGGCGGGCCGGCCCCGTTCATGGATTCGGGGTCCTTGGAACTGGGCAGTGTCGTGCGCGTCATCCGCCAGCCATGGTTCGGCAGGCTCGGTAGCGTGGTCGAACTGCCCGCAGAGTTGCGAGCGCTCGACACCGAGGCGATGGTGCGCGTGCTCGTCGTGGAGTTCGCGGATGATGGCACGCGGGCGGTGGTCCCGCGTGCGAACGTCGAGCGTCTCGCCGGCTGAGATGCGAAGGCAACTGGCGGGAGGGTCTTGCGTCGACGTGTTCGGGCCCGCGTCGATCCACTCGTCTCCGGCGAACGAACGCAGCGCACGAGGCCGCGTGCGCGATCCAGCTTCGCAGTGGAGTGGCGTGGAACCTCTTGGGAACCTCTTGAGGAGTGGCTCCGCGAAACTAGGCGTTGACCGTTCCCGGGGTGGTTGTTAGCGTCGGTGTGGAGGACGTCCCGAGCATCCACGCGCTCGATCATGGAGGAGTGTTGACGATCCCACGCTGGTCCCGCGGTCTGGGGTGCGTTACCGCGTTCATCACCTGCACGGCAGTTCCGCTTCAGGTGTGCGCCCAGGTCGAGCCGGCCCCGGTCCTCGAAGCGGTCGGTGCCGCCGCGCCCGCGCCACCCTCCGGGCTGGTCTATGACGACGTGCCGAACGATGCCGGCACCGCGCTTCGTCTGGCGTGGAAGCCCTCGAGTGACGACCAGCTCGGGCGGGGGATCGTGAGCGGCTATGTGCTCGAGCGCGGCGTGTCTCCGGTCGGGCCCTGGGGGTTGGTCGATTCGGTCGGCTTCGGTATTCACGAACACACCGACACCCGGGTGTCGCGCAACGTTCCGTACTTCTATCGGATCTCGGCCTGGGGGCCGGGTGGTACCACAGCCGCGCTGGCCAATGCCGGGCCGGCCATCGCGCGCGAATCCTGGTTCAACGGCACGCGCGCCAGCGTCCTCGCCGTGGTGCTGACGTTCTTCGTGCTGGTGCTGTATTACATGTCCTTGGCGCAGTCGGGCCGGAAACCGTTCGTGCGCCGGCTGGCGGGCATCGACGCCATCGAAGAGGCCATCGGCCGCGCCACCGAGATGGGCCGGCCGGTGCTGTACGTTCCGGGCATCCAGGATATCGACGAGATCCAGACGGTGGCCGGGCTGGTCATTCTCGAAAGCGTCGCGCGCATGACCGCGCGTTACGAGACGCCCATCCGAGTTCCGGTGTCCTATCCGATCCCGTTCACGATCGCGCAGGAAATGGTCAAGAGCGGCTATCTCAACGCCGGCCGTCCGGACAGCTACGACCCGGATGCCGTGTCGTTCGTATCGCCGGAGCAGTTCGCCTTTGCCGCCAAGATCAGTGGCATCATGCTGCGCGAACGTCCCGCAGCGCACATCTTCATGGGATCGTTCTACGGTGAGTCCTTGCTGCTCGCCGAGACCGGCTTCTCGACGGGTGCGATCCAGGTGGCGGGGACGGCCAACGTGCACCAACTGCCGTTCTTCGTCGTGGCATGCGATTACACGCTCATCGGCGAGGAGCTGTTCGCCGCCAGTGCCTATCTTTCGGGCGAGCCGCGGCTGGTGGGCGGCCTGAAGGGCGCTGACGTCCTCAAGTTGCTGATCATCCTGCTGATTCTCGCCGGCTGTGTCCTCGAGACCATGGGGCATCACGAACTGACCACTTGGATGCAGACCCAATGAAGCGTGAGATCCCGCTCCTGCTGACGGCCGTCATCGGCTTGTTCATGATCCTTGCGTTCTTCGTGCCCCACCACGTCGTCAGCGTGCCGGCGGACTTCCTGCAGCAGTGTGCCGTGATCATGGTGGCGTTCGGCTATGTGCTCGGCGGAGCGAACGCTCTGCGCGCGAATCTCGAGAGTATCGCGCGGCGGCAGCCGGACTGGCCCTACAAGATCGTCCTCGTGGGATCCCTGCTGGTCACGATCGTGGTCGGGCTGCGGGACGGCCGGCACTGGCAGGATGAAGGCACGCCGTCGATGTTCCTCTACAACAACGTCTATTCGCCCATGCAAGCCACGATGTTCGCGCTCCTGGCGTTCTACATCGCCTCGGCTGCGTTCCGCGCGTTCCGCATCCGCACGCTCGAAGCGGGTCTCCTGGCGGTGGCCGCGATCATCGTCATGCTCGGTCGCGTGCCCATCGGCGATTGGATGAGCGGCTGGCTCCCTGAATCGGTACGGTTGGGGCCGGTGCAGGAGTGGATCATGAACGTGCCCCAGAACGCCGCCAAGCGCGCCATCCTCATGGGCGCCGCTATGGGCGTCATGGCGACGGGCTTGCGTGTGATCCTCGGCATCGAACGTTCGTATCTGGGCGGGGGAGACTGACATGAATCTCGCCTCGCTCGAGAAACTCGACCGGCGCTGGATCTTCCTGCTCGTCGGGCTCCTGACGCTCGGCCCGTTGCTGTGGCCCATCGGGTTGCCGCTCGGGAAGTCGAAGCCCGTGCAGCAGTACCACGACACCATCGCGGCACTGCCCGAGGGATCGCTGGTGTTGTTCGCCGCCGACTTCGATCCGGGCTCCAAGCCGGAGATGGTCCCGATGATGAAGACCTCGCTGCGGCAGTTGTTCGACCGCCACTGCCGGGTCGTCGTCACGTGCCTGTGGACGGGTGGGTCCGGTATCGTCGACCAGACTCTGGAGCAGGTCGTGGCCGAGTATCGCGCCAAGGGACGCGCGCTGGTGTACGGCCGCGACTATGTCGATCTTGGCTACAAGGCCGGGAACGAAGCCGTGATGGTGCTCATGGGCAAGAGCATCGTGAACACGTTCCCGCAGGACCAGCGCGCTCAGTCCACATCGTCATTGCCGCTGATGCGCGAAGTCCGGGACTACACCAGTTTCGCGCTGCTCGTGAACATCTCGGCCGGTTACCCGGGCACCAAGGAGTGGGTCCAGCAGGTCAACTCGCGCTTTCACCTGCCCATGATCTCGGGCTGTACGGCGGTGAGCACTCCGGAGTTCTACCCCTACCTGCAGTCCGGCCAGTTGCGCGGGCTGATGGGCGGCATGGCCGGTGCGGCCGAGTACGAGCGACTGCGCGGCGAGAGTGGTTCCGCCACCAAGGGCATGGACGCGCAGTCCCTGGCACACGTGTTCGTGGCCCTGTGCATCGTCATGGGCAATCTGGTGCATTGGAGCAAGCGGCGGGGGGTGCGTGCATGAACGTCACCCACGAGGCATCGGTCTGGATCGCCGCCCTGCTGACGCTCTGCATCTTCTCGTTCCTGTACAAGGACAATCCCCTCTACAAGTTCGCCGAACACCTGTTCGTCGGCGTGTCGGCCGGCTACTACATCGTGCTCAACTACTGGACCGTGGTGGTGCCGAACCTCGTCGACCCGCTCGTGCGGACGTTCGGCGGGCGCGATCCCGTCACGCACGAGGCGGTGGTGCAGGCGGGAGGTCCGTTCGCTGCTTCGATCGGAGATTATCGCGGCTGGTTCCTGATCCCGGCGGTTCTGGGCGTGCTGTTGTTCACCCGACTGGTGCCGAAGATCGATTGGATGTCCCGTTGGTCGCTGGCGGTGATCATCGGAGTCTATGCCGGACTCAAGACCACGGGATTCGCGCAAGGCGACCTCGTGGCTCAGATCCAAGCCAGCATGCAACCGGTGTGGACCGGGGAGTTCTGGTCGTCGTTCAACGCCATCCTGTTCCTGGTCGGGCTCGTGACTTCGCTGCTGTTCTTCTACTACAGCCGCGAACACAAGGGCCTGCTCGGGGTGAGTGCGCGCACCGGCATCCTGTTCCTCATGGTGTCCTTCGGTGCCGGCTACGGCTACACGGTCATGTCGCGGCTTTCTCTGCTCATCGGGCGCTTCCAGTTCCTCTTGGAAGACTGGCTCGGGATGAAGTGATGCTCCGGACGCGCCCACCGCGTCCACGGACGGACGACGAGGTTGGCCTTCCAAGGTGGAGCCGGGAGTGATGCATCCCGTGCCCAGCCGGATCGTCTTGTGGCTGGACGGTCCCCACGATGCACCCGAGAACATGGCGCGTGATGCCGCGTTGCTCGAGCGTTGCGCTGCGGGTGCGGGTGCGCGTGCGGGAGACATCGTGTTCCGACTGTTCACGTTCGCGCCCGCTGGCATCACGCTGGGGCGCGCTCAAATCCCGGCTATCGAACTCGATCTCGACCATCTCGCTGCCGATGGCATCCGCTGGGCGAGCCGCCCGACCGGGGGGCGCGCGATCTGGCACGACGAGGAGTGGACGTTCTCGCTGACGACACCGCTGGCGAACGGTTGGGCCACGACTCCCGCGGCCTGTTATGCACGCACCAGTGAGGTGCTCGCGGCTGCCCTGCGCCGGCTCGGAGTGCCGGCGACCGTCGCACCCGGCTCGCCACGCGGGCCCGGAGCTCCCCGCGCACGATCGGGGGCGGCGCCACCCTGCTTCGCGTCGACCGCGCGGCACGAGCTCGTTCTCGAGGGCCGCAAGCTCGCGGGCATCGCACAGCGTGCGGTGCGCGGGGCTCTCCTCCAACAGGGCAGCATCCTGCTCGGGGACTCCCATGCGCGACTCGCAGATCATGTGCGCGTCCCGCAGGAGCAGCGCACCGTGCTGCGTGACGCATTGCTCGCGGACACCGCGACTGCGGGTGCCGCGCTCGGGCCTGACCGCGCGCTCCGGAGACTTGCGACGGCACTCGCGATCGAATTGCCGCAGGCCCAATGGGTGGAGGGCGTCGATGGGGCGCGCGGGTTGGGCCTGCCGGCCACCGTTTGATCCCCCTGGCTTGCGCAGGAGCCCGGCGCTCGTCCGGAGGCTTTGCCTCGCGCCGAGCGTGCTCCCTATACTGCGGCGCGACGGGGTCCGCGGCGGTCGTGGGCTGACGGATGGAACCCGGAACTCGAATGGAGGATGAGATGCGATTGCGCGCGGCTGCGGCTGCCATGGGATGGGTTGCGTGTTGCAT
This sequence comes from bacterium, assembly GCA_031408715.1. Lineage (GTDB taxonomy): Bacteria > Eisenbacteria > RBG-16-71-46 > RBG-16-71-46 > RBG-16-71-46 > JAIOPA01. The sequence continues at coordinate 2,921 of JANNWR010000124.1, read as the reverse complement.
CGTCGGGCTGTTGCTGGTGGGCTGCGGAGGGGGCGGCAAGAGCAAGAGCGCGTACGTCGACCACCTGCCGCTCCCGGCCGAACCTCTCGTCGTCCCCATGGATGCCGCGGGGCAGTACGGCGGCCGTTTCGTCGCCGGTGCCACGGCAGGCCCCAAGACGTTCAATCCGATCATGGCGAACGAGACGTCGTCCAATGAGATCATCCAGATGATGTTCATCTCGCTCACCGACATCGACTATCGCACGCAGGCGGACATCCCCATGTTGGCCCGGTCGTGGGAGATCTCCCCGGATGGCCGCACGGTGACGTATCACCTGCGGCGCGGCGCGATGTTCTCGGACGGCCACCCGATCACCAGCGAGGATGTGATCTTCGGCCTCGAGGTCATCATGGACCCGGTCGTGCACCCGTCGATGCAGGATGGCCTCATGATGGAGTCGGGCGGCAAGACCATGCCGTTCACCTTCAGCGCGCCGGATTCCTACACGGTCGTGGTCCAGACGCCATGGCTGGACGCCGTCGTACTGGCACACGTCGCCAACCTGCGCATCGTCCCGAAGCACATTCTCGAGCCGCTGTTCAAGGCCGGCCAGTTCCCCTCAGCCTACAATACCGCCACCGCGCCCGAGAGCCTGATCACCAGTGGCCCGTGGAAGCTCAAGGCTTACGCCGAGAACGAGAAGACCGTGCTGGAACGCAATCCGTACTGGTTCGGGGTCGACGCCCAGAACCGGCGATTGCCTTACCTCGACGAACTCGTGTTCCGCGTGGCGAAAGATCAAGACGTGGCCGCCCAGATGTTCCATGCCGGCGAGCTTGATGGGCTCGACAACGTCAAGGCCGAGGACTACGCGAAGTTCGAGGCGGACTCCAAGACGAAAGCCTTCGTGCTCCACGACATCGGCACGTCCTACAACACGCACTTCATCTGGTTCAACCTGAACCGAGTGCGCAAGGCCGAACCCGGCAAGAAGCTCGGCGCTCCGAAGACCGAGGCGCACAAGTACGCGTGGTTCTCGAATCCCGAGTTCCGTCGCGCCGTGTCGTACGCGATCGATCGCGACGCGCTCATCAAGGGGCCCTACTACGGCTACGGGGTCAAGGGCTGGGGCATTATCACGCAGAGCAACACGCCCTGGTACGATTCCACCCTCACAGCGGCCGACCTCGACCGGGATCGATCGAAGGCATTGCTCGACAAGCTCGGGATGAAGGACCGAAACGGCGACGGCGTGCGCGAGGACGCCTCGGGTCGCGACGTGAGCTTCACCATGATCTTCAATGGTGACAACAAAATGCGCTCGAGCATGGCGACGCTCATCCAGGACGACCTCCGCCAGGTCGGTATCAAGTTGGTGCCGACCGGGCTCGACTTCAACACGCTGGTCGCCAAGACGCGTTCAGACCAGGGCTACGATGCGTGCCTGCTCGGGCTGGGCTCCGCGGTGCCGTCCGACCCCGGCATGGGTGCGAACTTCTGGAAGTCGACCGGCGGCACGCACTACTGGAACATGAAGCAACCCGAGGGCAAACCCGACACGCCCGCCGAACAACGCATCAACGAGGCGTACGCCCGTAACCTCGGCACCCGGGACGTGGTGGCCCGCAAGGCCGGCTACCACGACATGGCGCAGATCCTGAACGATGAAGCGTTCGTGATCTTCCTGCCGACCCAGCTCATGCGCATACCGGTGAGCAGCCGGTTCGGGAACGTGCACCCGAGCGCGATGCCGCACCGCATCCTGTGGAACTCGCAGGTGATCTTCCAGTCGCGTCCCCCGAAGGCGAACTGACCCCGGCCGGATGCGGACATTCCTCCTCCGGCGCCTGCTGCAGACGATCCCGCTCCTGTTCGGGATCTCCGCGCTGACGTTCCTCATGCTGCAGTTGGCGCCGGGGGATTTTCTCGCCACGATGTCCGAGAACGCGCAGATCTCGACCGCGACGCTCGATGCCATGCGTCACCGCTTCGGGCTCGACCAACCGTGGTGGGTGCAGTACCTCCTCTATCTGAAGAACATCTTCCTGCATCTGGACTTCGGGGAGTCGTTCTCGCGCCATCAGCCGGTGTTCTCGGTGTTGCGCACCGGGCTCGCCAACACCCTGCTGCTCGCGACCGCCGCCGCGGTCGTGACGTGGGGGCTCGCCATCCCGTTCGGCGTGATCGCCGCCATGCGTCAGTACGGCTGGGCGGACCGGACACTGTCGTTCGCGGCGTTCGTGTGGCTGAGTGTTCCCGAGGTGCTCTCGGGCTTGCTGCTGTTGTGGCTGGCGGCCGCGACCGGGTGGTTCCCGATCGGCGGTATGCGTGACCTCGACTTCGATGACTTCACCGCCATGCAGAAGCTGGGAGACCTGGTGCATCACCTCGCCTTGCCCGCGCTCGTGGTCGGGCTGATCCCGCTGGCCAGCCGCATGCGGCAGATGCGCGCCAGCCTGTTGGATCAGTTGCGGCTGGAGTACGTCACGACCGCACGCGCGAAGGGTCTGTCCGAGGTCCAGGTCGTCACGCGCCACGCTCTGCGCAATGCCCTCAATCCGCTCATCACGTTGTTCGGATTCACGCTCGGCGCGCTGGTCTCGGGCTCGTTCGTGGCGGAAACCATCTTCTCCTGGCCGGGACTCGGGAGTATCACGCTCGAAGCGATCAACACCCACGACCAATACCTGGTCATGGGCTCGGTGCTCATGGCATCGACGGTGCTGATCGCCGGCAATCTGGTCGCGGATCTCCTGCTCGCGGCGGCCGATCCCAGGATCCGCCATGACTGAACCGCGTGACGCTCCCGGAACGGTGGTGCAGACGCCGTGGCGGCAGTTCTGGCGCCAACTGCGGCGCAGCCCTTTCGCCATCGCGGGCGGGGTGCTGCTCATCATCCTCTATGGCGCGGCCCTGCTCGCGCCATTCCTGGCGCCCTA
>JANNWR010000123.1:0-25263 GCA_031408715.1 bacterium | reverse complement strand
GTGCCGTTTTTTTCCGGTGGGTGCTTTACCTGTACGATGGGTTGCAGGGTCGCGGTGCCGCGCTCGTGCGCGTGCCGCCCCGCGCCGGCCGCCGTATCGAAGCCGCCGACCTAGTGGACGCCATCGACGAACGCACCGCGCTCGTGGCGGTGTCCCAGGTGCTGTTTCGCACGGCGCAGCTGCTGGACCTGGCACCCGTGCTGGCCCGAGCGCAGGCCATGGGCGCGATCTCGATGGTCGACGCCTATCAATCGGTGGGCGTGGTCGACGTCGACGTGCGCGCGTTGGCACCCGACTTCCTAACCGGCGGAAGCATCAAGTGGCTGTGTGGTGGGCCGGGTACGGGCTACCTGTACGTGAACCCGCGCATCCACGCCAAGCTGCATCCGGCACTCACCGGCTGGTTCGGGCACGAGTCACCGTTCGCGTTCGACTCCGGCGTCCAGCGGCTGCATGCGGGTGAGCGCAGGTTCTGGAACGGCACGCCGTGCATCCCGGCGTACTGTGCTGCCCGGCCCGGCTTCGCCATCGCAGCCGAGATCGGCGGCGACGCGATCCGCGAGAAATCGCTGCGGCTCACCGAACGCATCATCACACTGGCCGACGAGTATGGCTTCACGCTGGGTTCGCCGCGCGCGGCCGAACAACGTGGCGGGACCGTGTGCTTGGACCTGCCGAATGCCGAACGGGTGTGCGCGCGGCTGTTGGAACAGGACGTGCTGTTGGACTTCCGGCCCGGTGTGGGCATCCGTCTCGCGCCGCACTACTACACGCGAGATGACGAGGTGGACGACGCCATGGCGCGTGTGCGCGCCGCGGCCGAAAGCGAGCGGTAGGTCGCCGGTCGTGTGTTCGTGCCGCCGTTTCGCATGCGCGGGGTGGGGACGGAACACCGTATCGGACGCAAGTAATCGCGAATCGGGCAGCGCATTCGCGCCTGCATTCCGGCGTGCGCCGCCGCCGCGCATGCGGTAATCTGCGCCTGAACGAAACGCCTCGGGAGCACGCACTCCCGCAGCCTCTTCACACCCAGCTCCGCGGCCCGTGCGGCGACTCCGCACGCGTGCCGAGAACGTGAACCGCCGCCTCGCGCGCCTGCGCGTCTGCGGCCACAAGCTCGGGCCCAGCGCCCGAGCAGCCCGAAGGAGTTGCCATGGAAACGGCCACCGCGGAATCCACTCCCCTCAAGATCGTCCGCGACCCCAAGGTGTACCTGGTCGGGCGTCAGGTCACCGATGACGGTGCGATCTCGGAGTTCCTGAAGGACGAAGGCGTCAGTTGGCAGACCGACACCGAGGTCGGCGCCGAGCGCCTGGCCGAGATCGCCGGCCGTGTGTGCTACATGAGCTATGGCAAGGGCCGCAAGACCAACTCGGAGTTCCTGGGGCATATCATCGACGTCGGCCACGGCAGCGTGCTCGAGCACGGCGTCTGGAGCTTCGTGGTCACGGGTGTGTCGCGTTCGTTCACGCACGAGTTGATCCGGCACCGGCACTTCTCGTACTCGCAGCTGTCGCAGCGCTACGTCGACGAGAGCGATTCCGACTACATCGAGCCGGACGCCATCGCGGCGGATCCCGAACTGCACAAGGTGTGGAGCGAGGCGGTGAACGCGGCGCGCAGCGCCTACGTGCAACTGGTCACGGGACTCGAGCAGCGTTTCGTCGACGAGCCCGACAAGACGCTGCGCCGCAAGATGGCGCGGCAGGCGGCGCGCTCGGTGCTGCCGAACGCCACCGAGACCAAGATCTTCTTCACCGGCAACGCGCGTGCGCTGCGGCATTTCATCGAACTGCGCGGCAGCGAGCATGCCGAGATCGAGATCCGCAAGGTCGCCGTGCAGGTGCTCGAGATCATGCGTACGGAGGCTCCGAACATGTTCGCCGATTACACGCTCGAGCCACTCGCTGACGGCACGTCCGCGACCCGGACCACGCATCCCAAGGTGTGAGCCGCGTGTGAGCACGTTGCCCGGTAACGAGCCATCGGTGGTGCGACGGCCGGTCACGCGTGTGACCGGCCGTTCGCGTGAGCCGTTCGACGACGCGCTGGCAGTCGAACGCGCGCTCGAGATGCGTATCGATGGCCAGTCATTGGCGGTGACGCTGCGCACCCCGGGGCACGACCGCGAGTTGGCTCTGGGCTTCCTGGCGAGCGAGGGCATCATCACTTCGGCACAGGACCTGGCCGGAGCGCGCGCGGAACCGAGCGCCTGCCACGATGGATCCGACGACGGCTCCGATGTGCTCGACCTGTTGCTGCGGCCCGGGCACGTGGTCGACTGGAGCAAGCTCGAGCGCCACTTCGCGTCCACCTCGGCCTGCGGGCTGTGCGGCCGCGCGCATCTCGATGCCATGCGCGCGGGACTCATGCCGGTGGCCGAGGGCCGGCCGATCGACGTGACGAGCCTGCTCGAACTGTCGGCCCGCGTGCGCGGCGGGCAGGCCGCGTTCACCGAGACCGGGGGGCTCCACGCCGCGGCGTGGTGCGATGCCGAGCTCGAGCCCCGTGTCCTGCGTGAGGACGTCGGCCGTCACAACGCCGTCGACAAGGTGTGTGGCTGGCTGCTGGAGCAGGGCCGTCGTCCGGTGGGCGAGGGCCTGCTGTGGGTGAGCGGCCGCGCCGGAGCGGAACTCGTGCTCAAGGCCGCGCGTGCCGGCATCCCCGCCATGGCGAGCGTGGGCGCGCCGTCGTCGCTGGCCGTGGAACTGGCCATGGCCGCAAACCTCACGCTGATCGGCTTCCTGCGCGAGGGCCGCATGAACGTGTACTGCGGCGAGGAGCGGCTGAGGCATTGATCCGGCCGCACGAAGCGCCGGCCTCGTCTCGGAGACCGGCGCTGGGTCGACTTTCTGCGATCGACTAGTGTGCCGCGGCGTTGCTGTTCTTCGGCCGCGCGTTCCAGATGGTCAGGCACAGCACCAGCCCGATGATCGCCACCGGGAGCATGGCCTGCGGCCACACGGCCCAGTTGCTCGCCAGCTTGGCGGCGTCGCCCACGGGCAGAGCCTTGCCGAAATAGAACGCCTGCGCGCTCGTGCCCAGATACACGAAGCCGTCGATGATCCCGGTCACCACACCGGCGTTCTTGGTGCCACCGAAGTCGGCCGAAGCCGTGCCGGACAACATGCCGTGCACGCCGATCACGCACAGCGACATGAACACCACGGCCCACGCCAGCGCCGGCTGACCCAGCAGGAACAGCGCGCCGAGCGTGCCCGCCAGCAGGCCGCCATAGAGCACGGCCGAGACCGGGCCGCGGCGGCTGCCGAAGACGTGGTCCGAGATCACGCCCGCGAACACCCCGCCCAGGATGCCGGCGATGCACAGCAGCATGCCCCAGTTCTCGTACACGAAGCCGGTGTCCCCGATGGCCTTGGCGTAGAGGCGGTACTGCTTCATGACCGCCTGGCGCAGGAAGCCCGAGCAGAACTCGATCGCGACGATGATCCAGATGACGCGCTGCGAGAACATCGTGCGGGCCACCTGACCAAGGCTCATGCGCCCGGTCTGGCCCGACGTGGCGTCGCCGGTGTCGAAGTCCTTGAAGCCGGCATCGGCGGGCGAGTCCTTCACCAGGAAGAATGTCACCGCCACACACAGGCCGAGCACGGCGCTCGGGCCCCAGAACGCCATCGAGTAGCCGAACGCTCTCTCGAGCATGAGCGACCAGTCGTACGAGAAGTACAGGCCGAGCGAGATCAGGATGCCGAACAGCCCGCCGAGCACGCCGCGTTCGCGCACGTGGAACCAGGGCGCGTTCACCTTGACGATGCTCACGGCACCGAAGCTCTGGAAGTACATGTTGATCGCGTTCAGCGTGAGCAAGGACTGCTTGATCGTGCCGCCATCCGCACTCGGTTCGACGTGCTGGAACGCCAGCGCCATGCCCAGGTTCGCGAGCGCCGAACCGGCCGTGGCCAGCAGCATCGTCGCGCGACCACCGAAGCGGTCAGTGAGTGGCCCGTTGATCAGGAAGCCGAGGCCATACACCATCGCGCCCAGACCATCGATCTCGTTGAATGCGGCCCTGGGCAGGATGCCCGCCTTGTCGAGCTCGCCGGCGATCGCCGACAGGTTGTAGCGCCCGAAGTACAGGAAGGCGTAAGTCAGGCCGAGCGGCACCCAGTTCAGGATGCGACGACGCTCGAACTCGGGCGAGTGGCCGAGTTCGACTTTCGGCAGTCGGCGCACCACGATGGCGACTGCGACCAGCAGTCCGAGGATCGGGAGCAGCTTCTCCATCCAGACCGGCATCCAAGCCTCCGATGAATGACGTGCCGCGGCAGGGCGTTACGAGGCCTGTCTCCCGGAGGGCTCACCGGCGACGGACAAGCGTCGCCTTCCGGGAGACTTGCGAGCGAGGAGCAAAGCCCGCGCGACCCCTACGGGTCAAGCGCCGGGTCAGAAGCGCTGCTCCGGGCGGTCCCGGAAGGCGGCGTCCGGCGGGCCGCGCTCGTCACCGTGATGGCGGATCCCAAGGCCACAGGGCGTTCTCAGACAGAACCTAGGCCCCCAGGTGCTCCTTGAGCAGCCGGGCGCGCGAGCGGCTCACCGGCACCTCGGTGCGCGCGGCGTCGTCGAGTTGCAGTCGCCACGTACCCGCGAACCCCGACCGCAGAGCGGCGGCATGATCCAGGTTGGCGATCGCCGAGCGGTGCACGCGTACGAACTTGCCCGGCTCGAGCCGGCGCTCGAGTTCGTCGAGCGTGAAGTTCACGTAGTGACGCGCACTGGCCGTGGCCGCGAACACCAGCTTGTCCTCGGCGCCGAACCACAGCACGTCTTCGGCTCTGACGATGAGTTGTCTCTGCCCCAGACGCACGGTGAAGCGTTCGAGCCGCTCACCGCGCTCTTCGTGCCCGGCGGGCGCGGTCGCGATCGTGCCGAGCAGTTGTTGAAGTTGCTGGAGCTGGCGCGCCAACTCCTCGGGCCGGGCCAGCGACGCGCGTACGTGCTCGATCGCGGCCGTCAGGCGTTCGGCTCGGAACGGCTTCAACAGGTAGTCCACCGCATGCAGCTCGAAGGCGCGCACCGCGTAGTGGTCGAACGCGGTCACGAACACGATCGCGGGGCGGTGCTGGACACGCCCGAGCAATGCGAAGCCGTCTTCGCCGGGCATCTGGACGTCCAGCAACACGAGGTCGGGGCGCAGCTCATCGACCAGGGGCGCAGCCTCGGCCACCGAGCCGGCCTCACCCACGAGTTCGCAATCCGCCAGTTCCCCGAGCATGCGCTTCAGCCGTGAGCGCGCCAGTGGTTCATCGTCGACGACGAGGATGCGCAGCGGACCACGTGACGACGTGCTCATGGGTGCTCCCTTGCGGCGGCGAGTTCCGCGGCGCGAACAAGCCGGGCCGCGGCATCGACCACGCCGGTCTCGCAGGGTGTCGCCGACCGCTCAGCCTCGTGACTCATCGGGATCGGATGCAGCGGCAGCGTGACTCGCACGCGCGTGCCCATGCCAGGCGCGGTATCGAGTGCGAATGCGTGCCCTGCGCCGCCGAGCCGCAGGCGCTCGCGCACGGACTCGAGTCCGACGCCGTTTCCGTGCGCACGGCCGCCCGGCACGAAGCCCGGTCCGTCGTCCGAGATCTCGGCCGTGAGCGTGTCGCCGGAGGGATCGCGCACGACGCGGATCGTGACGGTTCCGCCCTCCGAGCGAGGGGCCACCGCGTAGCGCACTGCGTTCTCGACGAGCGGTTGGAACAGCAGGCCCGGCACCGGGACGTCGTCGAGACCGGCATCGACGTGTTCGATCACACGCAGACGGTCGCCGAAGCGTACGCGTTCAATGGCGAGCCACGAACGCAGGAACTCCAGTTCATCGGCCAGTCGCGTGTGCTCGCGGCCGCTCGCGCTGAGCGCATGGCGGAACACATCGGCCAGCCGCGTGGTGACGTCCTCGGCGGCATCGGGGTTCTCACGGATCAGCGCGGCGATGGTGTTGAGCGTGTTGAACAGGAAGTGCGGGTTCACCTGTGCGCGCAAAGCACGCAACTCGGCGCGTTCAAGCTCGCCGCGCATGCGCTCCAGTGCGACGGCACGGCTCACGGCCTGCTGGTAGAAGATGCGCGCGTAGATGATGCCGCCGACGAGCAGCGAGAACGCCACCGCGAACATGCCCGAGACCAACCAGGCGCGCGGAGTGCCGAGGAAGCCGGGGACCAGAAAGCGGTCGACGACGATCGCCGCGACGAACGAGCCCGTGACGGATACCGCCATATAGATACTGGCGTCGAGCAACCACGGATGGCGCCCGGGCGTGGCGCGCCGGCGGATGCGTGGGACCATCACGTGCTCGGCGATCAGGATGGAGCTGCGGATGATGACCGAGAAGACTAAAGACACGATGTAGGCCGAACGGTAGGTCTCCCAGCCGCCGCCATACAGCGTGCCGAAGAACAACGCGAACGGCACCGCCCAGACCAGAGAGGCGAAGATCAGGTCGCGCAGCACATCGAACCGCCGGGGGCGGTTCCCGAAGCCGGGAGCGGGAGCGGGGTGGGAGGACGTCATGTGACCATTCCATCGGAGAACCGGTGCGCGCGCCACCGCCAGGACGCCGAACGGTCGATTCCGTACGATGAACGGTCGTTCACGGCGCCAGACGCTCGCGCCGCCATCCACCCGCACGTCGTGTGTAGCGCAGTCGGTCGTGCAGCCGGCTCGGCTGGCCCTGCCAGAATTCCATGGCGCACGGCACCAGGCGATATCCGCCCCAGTGCGGTGGTCGCGGCACGTTTCCACTCACGAAGCGCGCGGTCACTCGTGCGAGCCGTTCCGTGAGCGCGGCACGTGACGGCAGTACGCGGCTCTGCGGGGACGCCCACGCCCCCAACTGCGCATCGCGCGGGCGCTGTGCGAAGTAGGCATCGGATTCGCTGGCGCTCACCGGCACGATGTGGCCCTCGATGCGCACCTGTCGTGACGACTCGGGCCACCACAGCACGAGCGCGGCATCGGCGTGTCGCGCGAGTTCGCGCGCCTTGGCACTGGAGAGGTTGGTGTAGAACGTGAAGCCGCGCGCATCGGCGTCCTTCAGTAGCACCATGCGCGCCCGTGGCCGGCCACGGGCACCGAGCGTGGCGAGCGTCATGGCGTTGGGTTCCAGGTTCACGGACTTCAACGCCACGGCGAGCCAACGGCGGAACAACGCCAGCGGCTCGGCCGGGGTGCGCGACTCGAGCAGCGCGGGAGCCGTGTAGTCACGGCGAACACGGGCGAGGGACATACCCGGAGAGTAACGGAAGCACGGCTCGTGATGCGAACCGCGCAGTGGCGCTAGAACTTGATCCCGAGCTGCGCGAACACCAGATCGTCGAACGTGCGGGGAACATCGAACGGCAAGTGCGTGGTGCGCTGGTAGCCGGCTTTCACGCGAACATCGTGCGTCACCCGGTAGCCGGCCACTGCCTCCCAGCGATCGACGCCGTCGTCCCACGGGCGCACGCCGGACGACGTGACGATGTCCGAGAACCGCAGTGCTTCCGCTCGGAATGCGAGCCACCCCCCGCACGACAGCGCCCAGCGAGCCTCGGCATAGCCGCCGTCGACTTCGAGGTCTCCGGTCGCGATGGTCTCCCATCGCCGGTGCACCGCCTCGCCGCGCAACTCCAGCGGTCCGCGCGCGAGCTCCGCGTCGGCCATGAGCGTTGTCTCGTGGTAATCTCGGACGTTCGCACCCGCGGGCAACGCGGGCGAGAACGATGCCGCCATCCACGTGCCGTCTGCTCCCGACACCCCGAGCCGGATCCCCGTGAATGGCACCACACCGAGTCGGCCGGCGAGCGACATGCCCGGTGTGTTGTCCGGACCCGGTGACGGCCAGGACGGCGAGCCCTGGACGACGCCAGCCGAGAACTCGAACGGCCGGATCGAGCCGATGATGGCAGCACCGGTGTCCCACCAGCGCTCGTCGACCACGGGCAAGTAAGGCCGCGACGGATCCGATTGACCTTGCCCGGAGTGTTGCACGAGTTGGCCGGCGTCCAGCATGACGTCATCCCAGAGGAGCGCGGTGCGATACTGGTACAGGAGCGGCGTCCCGACGAGGCTGTTGCGATCGGAATACGTGCGGGGGGCGTACGTGCCCACGAACAGCGGGATCTTGCCGGCCTCGATCGAAACGTCGCGCCCGGGCCACGGTGTATAGAGGGCGTAGGCGCCATCGGCCCGCAGCGCGCTCATCCCTTCGTGGAAGATCGTCTGGACGTGCAGTTCCAGCGCGGGTGATACGCGCGCATCGACGAACAAACGCAGCCGGTAGGGATCGAAGTTCGAGTCGCCCATGGTGAGCCGGTTGAGTGCGAGGCCCTGCACGGACGAGACCAGCCCGAGGTCGAGCAAGCCACGGACCGCGTACACGGTCTCGGCCTGCACGGCGCCGGGAACCGACGTCAGCATCGTCAGGCACGCCACGACTGGAACCACACGTGAGAGTCTCAAGCCGCCACGCCCCTTGAGTCGGATTCGTCGTCCTGGATCGCCACTGCGCCGGGAAAGCGCAGCGTGAATGCACTGCCGCGGCCTTCTTCGCCGTCGACCAGCAGACGGCCGCCGTGGGACTCGACCACACGTCGCACCAGCGCCAGTCCGAAACCCATGCCGGCGACGTTGAACTCGAGTCCGTGCGCGGTGTGGTGGTGGCGTGAATCGTGTGGCACGTAGGACTCGTCGAACAGACGCCGGCGTGCTTCGGAGGTGAGCCCGATGCCTGTGTCCCGGACCTCGATCACGAACTCCTCGGCGTCGGCGAAGGCGCGCACCACCACCGACCCACCGTCGGGAGTGAACCGGATGCCGTTTCGCACCAGCGCATCCACCGCTTGGCAGACCTGCGCGCGGTCGACGATCGCGAAGCGCACGTCAGCGTGCACGTCGAGCGACAACGTCACGCGCCGGTCGGGCGCCGCGCCAGCGGCTTCGCGCAGCGACTCGGCCAGCATGGGCTCGACTTCGGTCGTGGTCGGTGCGGGCACCGCGTCGCTGTCGTTGGCCTGCGCCATGCGCGTCGCCGAGACGGCGATCTTCTCGAGCGTCGTGCAGGCACGATCGATGGCGTCGAGGCAATCCAGGTACTTGGCGTCCCCCGGCCGGATCAAGCCGCTCCGCAGCAAGTCCTCCCAGCCGCGGATGATACTGATCGGGGTGCGCAGCTCATGCGACGCGACCGAGATGAACTCGCTCTTCGCCCGGGCGACTTCCTGCAGGCTGAGCACGTAGGTGCGCTGTCGCTTGCGCATTTCGTCGAAGCGCGTCGCCAGATAGCCCATCTCGTCGCGGCGGCCGCGATCGATCGGCGCCTCGAAGTCACCCTGCTCCATCGAAGATGCCGCGGAGACGAGCTGTCGGATCGGCCGGGTGATGTGTCCCGAGATGAACGTGCTGGCGAGCATGACCGTCGCCAGCAACAGCAGGCCGATTTCGACGAGATGGCCGCGCACCGAGCGCAGGAAGGCCGTCTCGGCGTCGAGCGAGCGCTGGAGCACGTAGACCTGCCGGGTGCCCTCTTCGCCCATGGGCAGGGGGCGCGCGTAGGTGATCCAGCCCCCATCTCGGGCGGGGTGAGCCTGTGCTGATGCTGTGGCCGCCCGGCGGGCGACTTCGCGGTCCTCACCGATGCCGAGCGTGGTGCGCGTGATGTGGTGTCCGGAGACGAATGAGACCTGGCTGCTCGTGAGTTCACGCAACCTCGCCGCCATACTGCCCGAGACCTCGCGTCCCAGCAGCAGCGCCCCGACCACGCGGCCATCGGCCACGACGGGCGTGCCGACGAGCAGGATGTGCGCGCCCTTCTGAGTGATGGCGCGACGTTCGCCGCGGCCGGACAGTAGGGAGCCCACGAGCTTGTCCCGTGCGGATATCGTGACGCGGATGCGTCCGACGCTGGTCACCAGCTCGCCGCGATGGTCGACGAGTTCGAACACGTCGGGTTGCGCGAGGCGATGGAAGTCCTGCGCGACGCCCGCGACCGTGGCACGATACTCGGAGTCATTGCGGCCATGCGGCAGCGCGAGTACCGAGAAGAAGCGCGGATCGCGCACGACCACGGCTCCGGTGACCTCGAGTTCGGCGGCGGAGGCGGCGAGCATGTTCTCGAACACGCCCGCGGCGCGCTGCAGATCTGCGGCGAGGGCAGCCTCGCTGCGCTCCGAGACGCCGCGGTCGACGAACCACAAGGTCGCGCCCGCGAGCGCCAGCAACGGCAGGGCCGTAAGCGTGAGGATCTTCCAGCGCAGGCTCAGGCGGCTCATCGGAACTCGACCTCGAACTCGACTGCACCCGCGGCCGGAACCTCGATGTCGGCCTCGCCCGCAGTGAAGTCCGGATGCCACCAGCGCAGGTGGTAACGCCCGGCGGGAAGAGCTGTCAGTTCGTAGTGGCCGTCCGCCTTAGGTCTCGCCCATGACGCGGTCGGCGTGACGAGGATGAACGCCGACATGTCGGAATGGATATCGCAGAACACGTTGATGAGGCCCGGCTTCGGGAACTGTACCGTCCGCGATTGGCCGCGAGGGTACTTGCCGAGGTCGAAGCGCTTGCGGGGCGAGACGCTGAACACGTTGTGATAGATCGGGTCGAAGTTCGGGAAGTCGACCTCACCTCCTGCAGCGAGCACGACGACGCGCGGCTCGAAGGCCTGTCCACGTTGCGCCAGCTGCGGCCGGCTCGTCACCGCTGCAGGGCGCTCGGGGCTGCGGCCGGGGATCGCGTCCACGAACAGCACCGCATCCGTGACCCGGCCGCGCGGAGGCTGCGCCGGAGCCGGGAGGCTCGAGGCGCGACCGGCGTAGGGCCGGAACGTGGCGTCGCGTGGCGGCATGGGTGGCACCCGGACGCTGCCACGGATGGACCCCGCAGTAGCAGGTGACACACAGCACGCTGCGAGGGCGAGGATGAGGATGGATCGCATCGCTTCTTCCCTGAGCGGAGATACGAAAGGATTCCCAACGAGTGGCCCCTTCGTTATCGACCACCCCCGCTGCTTCCTGCACGTCGGGCTTGTGTGTCGACAAGGATTTCGATGTGCCCGTAAGCGACACAGCCCGAGGCGGTTGCCTCGGGCTGTTCAGGTGACGGATGGGGCGGGGTGTTGCCGGATCAGCGGTACGCCGGAAGTCCAGTCACCGCTTCGCCGAGCACCAGCGTGTGGATGTTGTGTGTGCCCTCATATGTGATCACGGACTCGAGGTTGCACATGTGGCGCATGACCGGGTACTCGGCGGTGATGCCGTTGGCGCCCAGGATGTCCCGCGCTTCGCGCGCGATGCTCAGCGCGATCGAGCAATTGTTCCGCTTGGCGAGCGAGACCTGTTCGGGTTTCAAAGTGCCGCGTTCCTTGATCCGCCCCAACTGGATGCACACCAACTGTGCTTTGGTGATCTCGGTCAGCATGTCGGCCAATTTCGCCTGCACGAGCTGGAACTGACCGATCGGCTTGCCGAACATGATACGGCTCTTCGAGTAGTCCGCCGCCGAGTGCATGCACGCCATCGCCGCGCCGACGACGCCGAACGCGATGCCATAGCGCGCCTGGGACAGGCAGCCGAGCGGCCCCTTCAGCCCCTCGACGTTCGGCAGCAGGTTCTCTTCGGGCACGAACACATCCTGCAGGATCAACTCGCTCGTCACCGACGCGCGCAGCGAGTGCTTGCGTTTCTGCTCGGGTGCCGTGAAGCCCTTGCTCTTGCTGTCGACGATGAAGCCGCGAATGACTTCGCGTTTCTTCTCTTCGCTGTGCAGCTTGGCCCAGACGATGGCGATGTCGGACCCGGTGCCGTTCGTGATCCACATCTTGGCGCCGTTCAGCACGTAGCCGCCGTCGACCTTCTTGGCCCGCGTGATCATGCCGCCCGGGTCGCTGCCGAAGTCGGGCTCGGTCAGTCCGAAGCAGCCGATGAGTTCGCCCTTGGCCAGCTTCGGGAGGTACTTCATGCGCTGTTCTTCGTTGCCGTAGGCGTAGATCGGGTACATCACCAGCGAGCCCTGCACGCTGGCGAACGAGCGCAGGCCGGAGTCGCCGCGCTCGAGTTCCTGCATGGCGAGCCCGTAAGCGACCGACGACACGCCCGCACAGCCGTACTTCTCGGGCAGCGAGGCACCCAGCAGGCCCATCTCGGCGATCTCGGGGATGATGTCCTTGGGGAAGTAGGCCTTCTCGTAGGCGTCCTCGATGACAGGCAGGAAACGATCCTCGACCCAGCCGCGAACGTGGTCGCGGATCTGGATCTCGTCCTCCTGGAGGAGGGAATCGATCTCGTAGAAGTCCACACCGGTGAAGCGAGCCATGACGGTGCTCCTGAAAGGCGAAGCAGAAAGCCGAGCAAGCGCGTGGAAGCGCGCAGGAACGGTCTGGAAGTGGATGGCGCGCAGATTATAGGCGGGGCTGGGAGGGGTCACAAACCAACGCCGCGGGGCAGCCGGCATTGCCCCGGCGTGCCCGGCGGGCGTAGGGTCGCGCGCACATGCGGCCCGAACCCTCCATCCCGAAGGAGCTGTCATGCAGCGCTCACGTCCTGTGCGTTCCGCCGTGCTCGCCGCGGTGCTCCTCGTGAGCGCGGCCAGTCCGGAGTTCGATGCATACGCCGCCACGCCGGGCACCGGCCGTGCCACCGCGACGCGCTCGGTCGTTTACGGCAAGCACGGCATGGTGGCGTGCGCGCAGCCGCTCGCGGCACAGGCCGCGCTCGAGGTCCTGAAGGCGGGCGGCAGCGCGGTCGACGCCGCGATCGCGGCCAACTCCTGCCTCGGACTCATGGAACCCACCGCGAACGGTATCGGCGGCGACCTGTTCGCGATCGTGTGGGATCCGAAGAGCAAGAAGCTCTACGGACTCAATGCTTGCGGGCGCTCGCCGCTCCACCTGAAAGCCGAGCAGATCCCGCCCGAAGCCGACGCTACGATCCCGCTGTACTCGCCGTACTCGTGGAGTGTGCCGGGTTGCGTCGACGGCTGGGCCGAACTGCACGGGAAATTCGGCAAGCTGCCGCTATCGCGTGACCTTGCACCGGCGATCGCATTCGCGAGCGAAGGCTTCCCGCTGTCACCCGTCATCGCCGGTGACTGGGGACGCTCGGTGTCGCGCTTCAAGGACAAGCCCGGTTTTTCAGAGGTCTTCATGCCCGGCGGCCGCGCCCCGCTCGAGGGCGAGATCTTCAAGAACCCCGCGCTCGCCAAGTCGCTGCAGATGATCGCCGACAAGGGCCGCGACGCGTATTACAAGGGCGCGATCGCCGAGGAGTTCGTCAGGTACTCCAAGGCGAATGGCGGCTTCTTCACGCTCGAGGACTTCGCCAAACACAAGTCGGAGTGGGTCGACCCCGTGAGCACCGATTACCGCGGCTACACCGTCTGGGAGCTGCCACCGCCGGGGCAGGGCATCGCAGCACTGCAGCTGCTGAACCTGCTCGAGAACTTCGATCTCAAGTCCATGGGCCGGAACTCGGCGGACTTCTGGCACGTGTTCACCGAGGCCAAGAAGGTGGCGTTCGCCGATCGCGCGCGTTACTACGCGGATCCGGAGTTCGCCAAGATCCCGGTCGCGGGCCTGATCTCCAAGGACTACGCGCGTTCACGTTTGTCGCTCATCGACATGAGCAAGGCAGCCGACACCGACCTGCCGGGCGAGCCGGCGGCATTGAACCGGCGCGAGACGACGTATCTGTGCACGGCCGACGCCAACGGCATGATGGTGTCGTTGATCCAGAGCAACTACACCGGCTTCGGCAGCGGCTATTGCATCCCGGCACTCGGCTTCGGGATCCAGGACCGCGGCAACCTGTTCGACCTGAAGCCCGGACGGCCCAACTCCTACGCGCCCGGCAAGCGCCCGTTCCACACCATCATCCCGGCGTTCATGACCAAGGACGGCGAACCGGTGATGGCGTTCGGGCTGATGGGCGGTGACATGCAGCCGCAGGGGCACGCGCAGATCGTCGTCAACCTGGTCGATTTCGGCATGAACCTCCAGGACGCGGGTGACGCGATCCGCTTCCATCACTCCGGCTCCTCCGAGCCCACGGGCACTGTCATGACCGACGGTGGCGTGCTGCATATCGAAGACGGCCTGCCGCAATCGCTGCTCGACGAGCTCAAGCGTCGCGGGCACAAGATGGAGAGCGAAGCGGTGGGGGCGTACGGGGGCTATCAGGCGATCTGGCGTGATGCGAAGTCGGGCGTCTACTCGGGTGCCACGGAGCGCCGCAAGGATGGCTGCGCGCTCGGGTACTGATCCGCCCGTGCACGCGCGGTTCTGCCGCGCCGCCGCGGCGCTGGCCGTGGCGGTCGTGCTCGCCGCAGGGCAGCCGGCGAGCGCGCACGCGTCCGCGGCGGAGCAGGTCGCGGCGCACTCGTGGCTCGCCGTGCGCAGCGCGCATCTGCAGGTCGTCACCGACGCCGGGCGCGAGACGGCCGAGAATCTGGCCGTGCAGTTGGAGGACCTGCGCACGGTGCTGTCGCTCGCGGCCCCGGCGCTGGTGGTCGAAGTCGCGCCGGTGCAGGTCATCGTCTTCGCCGATCCCGCGCTGGCGGCGAGCTATGCGCCGCGCTGGAATGGCCAGCGCGATCAGGTCTCGGGCTTCTTCCAGAGCGCTCCCGATCACGGCCGGCTGCTGTTCGCCGCCGATCGCTCGCACGTCCCGGGCGTGGCCCAGCACGAGTACATCCATGCGCTGCTCGATGCGGCGATGCCGGGCGTGCCGCTGTGGCTCAATGAAGGGCTGGCCGAGTACTTCAGCACGTTCTCGGCCGCGGGCGATCGTGCCGAGGCCGGTGCTCCACTGCAGGCTCATCTCGAGTGGCTGGCGTCGCACGACCTCATGCCGCTGGGCGAACTGTTCGCCATCACACAGCGGTCCGGCGTGTATCACGAGGGCGATCGGCGTGGCACGTTCTACGCGCAGTCGTGGCTGCTCACGCACATGATATTGTCGGGTGAGGGCACGAACACGAACGACGACTTGCGCCGGCTCGAGCGCGTGCTCATCGCTGCGCGCGACGGCGAGCCGTTCGCGCCGGCGTTCGTGCGTGAGTTCGGCGGGGAGTCCGCACTCGGAGCACGCCTGAACGCCTATGTCGATCGCGAGCGATTCGCGGTTCGCGAATGGCGGCTGGCGCGGCCGCTCACCGCGCGCCGGACCGAGCTGCGTACGCGCGTCCCGGCCAGCGAGATCCTCGGTTCACTCGGCATCGCGCTGCTGGCGCGGCTCGTGCCCGAACGGGAAGCAGCGGCGGAGCACTGCCAGCGCTCGCTCGCCGGCGGCGCCAATGATCCTGGCGGCTGCGCGGGGCTCGGCTGGCTGGCGCTCCTGGACGGTGACCGTCCCGGAGCGCGGCGCTGGTTCGAGCGTGCCCTCGAGCATGAGCCGGTTTCGGTGGGTGCGATCAAGGTGCTGGGAGCCCAGCTCCTGCATGATGTCGGCGAGCGCAATGATCCGGCGGAGCGCAACTCGACCGCCGCACTCGTGCGCGTCGCGCTGGCGCGGGCGCAACGCGCCGATCCCGGCGATCCCGAGCTCGACATGCTGTTGGCGCGCTCGTGGGTGGTCGCACCGGGGGAGGACGCCTCGCCCGGCTGGCCGCACGCCGAAGCCGCCGCGGCTGCACTCCCCGGGCGTGCCGACGTGCAACTGGATCGTCTGGCGCTGGCGGCGATCACCGGACGAGCTCGTGAAGCCGAGCAGTTGTTCGAGGCGCGCTTCCGCGGTCACGACGATCCGGACATCCAACGCAGTGCGCGCCGCGCATTGCTGGTGGGCGCGGTGCACGATGCGAACGCCGACCTCCAGCGCTCCGACGCCGCTGCAGCCGAAGCACGGCTGCGCTCGGCCCGTGCGCGCGTCGCGGATGATCCCGAGCTCGCGGCCGAGGCGGATCAGTTCCTGTCGCAAGTGACGCGTGCCCGTGCGGCGGGGGCGGCGGAGTCGGACCGGGTGGACCGTGAGAATGCCGCCATCGCGCACTTCAACGCCGGTGTGGCTGGTGCCAAGGCACAGCGCTGGAGTGCAGCGGCCGGTGAGTTTCGCAAGGCCGCCGCGGGGAGCGCGCGTCCGGCGTTCCGCAGGGACGCGTTGCGGCAGGCGGTGCGGATGGACATGCGGGTGCGCGGTGAGCGCGCGCTCGAGCTGGCTCGTGCCGGCGATATCGGTGGCGCCTTGGCCATGCTCCGGGCCATGGACCGGACGTCGATGGGCGCTGACGACCGCCGGTGGCTCGACGAGAACATCGCCCGGCTGGCGCGCGCGCGACCGCGCTGAGCGGACGCGGCGAGCGTCCGGATCCGAAGTGCCGGACTTGGTGCGGGAAGCGAACAAAGGCAAGTCCGAGGCGCGAGCGTGCGACCCGGGAACCGATCCCACTCGACGCGGCTCGCAGGCGCGCTGGGGCAGCCACGAACGAGGCCGGGCACGGCTGGCGTCACTTCGTGCACTCCATTAGATTAGCCGGGATTCTCAACCTGCACACTCGGGAGAACCCCTGTCATGGCCTCCGTCAAGCCCGCCACCACCACTGCCGCCCGCTGGGGCGGCCTGAGCGCCGACGACCTCGTCGGGCTCTACCGCACGATGTACACGTCGCGCCGCACGGATGACGAGGAGATCCGGCTCAAGAAGCTGAATCTCGTCTTCTTCCAGATCTCGGGCGCTGGCCACGAGGCCGTCCTGGCCGCGGCGGGCAAGGCGCTCAAGCCCGGCTACGACTACTTCTATCCGTACTACCGTGACCGCGCGCTCTGCCTGCAACTGGGCATGACCGTGAAGGAGATGCTGTTGTCGTCGGTGGGCGCGGCGGAAGACCCCAACTCGGGCGGCCGGCAGATGCCGAGCCATTGGGGCCACAAGAAGCTCAACATCGTGTCACAGTCGAGTCCCACCGGCACGCAGTTC
Organism: bacterium; assembly: GCA_031408715.1. GTDB lineage: Bacteria > Eisenbacteria > RBG-16-71-46 > RBG-16-71-46 > RBG-16-71-46 > JAIOPA01. The sequence continues at coordinate 8,377 of JANNWR010000123.1, read as the reverse complement.
CTGCAAGCGGTGGGCGCGGCCGAAGCACTCGTCAAGTACAAGGACCTCGAAGGGGACTACCCCGATCTGAAGGGCAAGGTCCAGGGCGACGAGGTCGTGTACGTGTCGGCCGGGGACGGCACCACCAGTCAGGGCGAGTTCTGGGAGGCCCTGAACTCGGCCTGTAACCTGAAGCTGCCGGTGCTGTTCCTGATCGAGGACAACGGCTACGCCATCTCGGTGCCGGTCGATGTGCAGACCGCGGGCGGCAACATCGCGCACCTGGTGAAGGGCTTCCCGAACCTGTTCCTGGTCGAGGAAGCGGACGGCAACGACCCGGTCGCTTCATATGACGTGCTGACGAAGGCCGTGGCGTGGTGCCGGGCGCGCAAGGGCCCTGCACTGGTGCGCGCCAAGGTCAACCGGCCGTACTCGCACTCGATGTCCGACGACGAGAGCAAGTACAAGCCCAAGGCGCTGCGCGACGCCGAGGCCGAGAGCGACTGCCTGAAGACCTTCTCGCACTTCCTGGTGAAGCAAGGCATGCTCACCGAAGCGACGCTCGACAAGTTGCACGCCGACATCTCCGCCGCCATCCGCAGCGCGGCCGATCAGGCGACCGTGTCCCCGCAGCCGCCGGTGCACACCGCGACGGCGTATGTGTTCTCGCCCGACATCGATCCGTCGTCCGAGCGATTCGTCTCGCAGCCCAAGCCCGAACCGGGAGCCCAGGGCGAGACCATCTTGCAGAGCATCAACTACACGCTGCGTGACGAGATGAAGCGCAACTCGCGCATCGTGATGTTCGGTGAAGACGTCGCGGACGCCTCGCACGAGGAACTGCTCGACGACCTGAAGGGCAAGGGCGGCGTGTTCGGCGTCACGTGGGGGCTGCAGAAGCAGTTCGGCGGCAAGCGCGTGTATAACTCGCCGCTCGCCGAAGCGAACATCGTCGGCCGTGCCATCGGCATGGCGACGCTCGGATTCAAGCCCGTGGTCGAGATCCAGTTCTTCGACTACATCTGGCCCGCGATGATGCAGATCCGCGACGAGTTGTGCTACATGCGCTATCGCTCCAACAACACGTGGAGCAGCGCGGTCATCATCCGCACGGCCTACGGCGGTTACCTGGGAGGTGGCGCGCCGTATCACAGCCAGTGCGGCGAGAGCATCTTCGCGCACTGCCCCGGCATCCGTGTCGTGCTGCCGAGCTGTGCCAGTGATGCGGCCGGCCTCATGCGCACCGCCCTGCGCTCGGACGATCCGGTGTTGTTCCTGGAGCACAAGCACCTGTACCGCCAGCCGTACGCCAAGGAGCCCTACCCAGGGCCCGACTACACCGTGCCGTTCGGTCGCGCGCGCGTGGTACGTCCCGGCGCGGACGTGACGCTGGTCACTTACGGAGCGCTCGTCCAGCGCGGTTACATGGCGGCCCAGGAACTCGCCGACGAAGGCATCGATGTCGAAGTGCTCGACCTGCGCACCATGCAGCCGCTCGATTTCGAGAGCATCGCAAGGTCGGTGAAGAAGACCGGCCGCGTGCTCATCGCGCACGAGGACACGCTGTTCTGTGGATTCGGTGCCGAGGTCGCGGCCAAGGTGGCGAGCGAGTGCTTCATGGATCTGGACGCCCCGGTGCGTCGCATCGGAGCGCTCGACACGCCGGTCGCGTACGCGCCCAAGCTCGAGGACGTGATCCTGCCGCAGAAGGACACGCTCGTGAAGGGGCTGCGCGAACTGGCGGCGTTCTAGACGTTCGCGATGCAGGCTTGGAACACCGCCATCCTTGTGTTCGACGGCGTCGAGGTGCTCGACTTCGCCGGTCCGTTCGAGGTGTTCTCGCGCACGCGCACGGAGCCGGGGTTCGAGTCTCGCCGAACCGAGACCACGGCGCCGTTCCGGGTGTTCACCGTGGCTCCAGGTGAGAAGGACGTCGTCGCGACGGGGGGCCTGCGAGTCACTGCCGACTTCACGCTCGACGATTGTCCACGCGTCGACCTGCTGGTGGTGCCGGGCGGCTTCGGCACGCGGAAGCTCGTCGAGCATCCCGCCACGACCGACTGGATCCGCCGGATTGCGGCGAGCGCGCAACTGGTGACCAGCGTGTGCACCGGCGCGGCCCTGCTCGCACGCGCCGGGCTCCTGACCGGCAAGCGCGCGACGACGCACCATGGCAGCTATGACTGGCTTGCCTCGCTCGACCCCACGATCGTGGTGGAGAAGGGCGTGCGCTACGTGGACGACGGCATTGTCACGTCGGCCGGTGTGTCGGCCGGCATCGACATGGCGTTCGCGGTCGTCGAGAAGCGCTGCGGGCGCGAGGTCGCGGAAGAGACCGCGCGCTACATCGAGTATCGCTGGCAGCGGTGACCGCCTTGCGTCTGCCGACGCTGGCCACGCCGCCGCTCCCGTCGAGACGCGATCGTGGCCTCGGCGCAACGGGTGCGGTGTCAGTCCGCCATGCTGTAGATCTTGAAGCGGCCCTTGCGCTCCGCGATCGAACGGATGAACGGGAAGCGGTGCGTCTTGCCCTCGTCATCCTTGGCCACGATCACGATGCCGTTGTGGAGCTTGAAGTTCTTGTAGTTCGTCGTGGCTGAGGGCTCGACCTTGAGAAGCGTGTACACATGCCCGCCGAAGTCGCGCGCGAATGCGATCGAGCCGCCGTTCAGACGGCCCTGCAGCACCTGCCAGCCGTCGGACCACGCCAATCCGGTCGCCGGACGGCTCTGCGGGAACTCGGGCCACAGGATGACGCGGAACTCGTCTGCGTTGAGGCACAGCCTGAGCATCGAATCCGGCGCCTCCGTGTGCAGCGCACCGCACACCGCACGCCCGAGCGCCTCCAGCGACCGGGCGCCGCCACGGAACGGCATCGTGACCAGCGGCGCACTGGGGCGCCGCCCGAGCTTGTCGGCCAGGGAATCCGGGTCACGGAGTGGCACGTACCCGGGGGAATCTTTCACCGAGACCAGCGGCTTGCTCACGGGTGCGTGTGGCGCGCGGGTGCCCTGTGCGTGGCCGGGAGCCGTGAGGCTGGCCCCCAGCAACACGGCGAGGAGAGCGCTGAGGTGGAAGCGTGCGTGCATCACTGACCCACCGAGAGCGACACGCTGAAGGTGCGGCCGGTGGTGTACCGGCGGGACTCGACGGTGCCGTCGAGTTCGCGCACCACCGAGTCGAGCAGGTTGCCCGCGGCGAACCTGAGTCGCGTGCCCTTGAACGGCGTCAGTGTGGCGGCGGCGTCGAGCGTTGTGAGTGCGCCGAACTCACGGTTGCTGCGCTTCTGAGCGAAGCCGACACCATCCGTGATCTTGAGCTCCTTGATCCGCCGGCCGACCGAGGACGTGAGCACGGTGATCTCGCTGCGGCCCGAGGCCGACGCCCAGGTCACACCGAGGTTGAGCATGTAGGGCGCCTGGCCGACGAGCGAGTGCTGCTTGTTGCCGAGGTCGGTCGTCTGGACGAGAGTGATCTCCGAACGCACCAGTGACAGATTGGAGTTCAGCGAGAACGGCTTCAGCGCTCGGAGCAAGTGCGAAAGGCTCGTGCGCGCCTCCAGCTCGACGCCCACATTGTGGCCGCCGTCCGAGTTGGTGGGCTTCGTGATGTCGCCGGGGAAGTTCGCGAGTTCGATCGGGTTGCTGAAGTCCTTGAAGAAGAAGCCGGCCGCGAACACCTCGCCGATGTTCGGGAACAACTCGAAGCGCAGGTCGTAGTTTGTGATCAGCGAGCGGCGCAGGGCAGGGTTGCCGGTCGTCAAGCTGGCGTTGGGCTGCTCTTGGAATTGTTGCGGCGACAGGTCGTCCATATCGGGGCGGTTCAGTGTGCGGCTTGAAGCTCCACGAATATTGAACTTCTCGGTCCACGCGTACGTCAGGTTCAGGCCCGTCAGCCAGTCAGTGGACTGGTAGGAACCTTCCCGCACCTCGCGGTTCAGTAGGAGGCCGCGGGAGACGATCGTCTGGCTGCCAAACTCGCGGCGCAGGCCGACGCTGCCGCGCAAGCGTTTGCTGATCGGGATCTCTGCGTTGATGAATGTCGCCTCGACGAGTTGGTCTGCGAAGTAGTTGTCGTTATCGAGCCCGAGAAATGCTTCGACGCTCTTCGGATGTGATTGGGAGTCGCGGTAGAGAGACTCCGGTGGTGCGTCACTCGGCTCTGCTGGCGTGAAACGAAACATGCGGTACCTGTTGTCGCGTCGGCGCGACTGGCGGTCAAATCCGGCGAGGAACCGGCCGCTACCGCGCGTCGAGAAACGGAACGGCGTTGTGATCTTGGCGTTGGTGCCCCAGCCATTCTCTCTGAGATCGCCGTACTCACGAATGCCTGGGGTCAGGATGTAGATCGGTTCGGTGGACTCGAGGTTCATGCGATAGCGCGACTCACGCTTGTCCGGAGACTGGCGGCGCGCGTCATTGCGCGAGAATGTCCAATTGAGCGAGGAGTGCGCGAGCCCAGCCATGTCGTGCTTGCCTTCGAGCGCCAGCGATCGCAGGGTGCGCTGGACGTATGAGGACCTGTTCACGCGCCACGCCACTTGTTCGAACTCCTTGGGGTCGCGGCCTTCATAGGCCCGTACTTCGTCGTCTGCCTTGTTCAAGTAGATGGCGCGGAGCGAGAGGACCTGGCTGGGGGAAGGCCGCAGGCTCAGCTTGGTGTTCGCGCCGAGCTGAACGGACTCATTCGAGCGCTGGCCGGAGTACGTGCTGGTCACGTCGCTCGGGTCGGTGCCATTCGCGAAGCGCTCGACCTCATCGCGCTGGTCGAACGAGCGCGACAACGTGATCGCCTGGATCACGCCGATGGACTTGCCGAAGGGCTTGAGCTCATCGCCATAGGTGAGCGCATAGCTGCCGTTGGGAATCGTCTTCATGGACTTGGGCGACCAGATGTTGCCGAACACCGACGCCGAGTAAGTGCTCAGCGCTAGGCTCACTGGAATGGCGCCGTCCGGCAACTTCCGGGAGCTGGTACCAAATCCAAGCACGTCGCGATTGCTCGAGGCGTAGCTCAGACGGTTCTTGAATGTCGTGCCGTCGGTCATGCTCTGTGAAACCGAGAAGCTCCACGCGCGTTTGCCGGGGAAGTCCTTGAGGTGAAGCTGCACGTCGCCGCCCGAGAACTCGCCCGAGCGGTCGGCGGACCAGGTCTTCTGCACCACGATGTTGTCGATGAGCGCGGACGGGAACAGGTCCATCGGGACCACGCGCTTGCCCTGCTCGGGGCTCGCGATGCGCACGCCGTCGACCTCGGTGGAATTGTAGCGCTCGCCCATGCCGCGCACGAACACGTACTTGCCCTCGGACACCGACAGGCCGGTGACGCGACGCAGCACATCGGAAGCGTTCTTGTCGGGCGCGCGGCGGATCTGCTCGGCACTCACGGCATCGCCCACGGTCGTGGCCTTGCGGCGCGTGGCGAGCACGGACGCTTCGGTGTTCTGCTTCGCGGTGGCCTCGACGACGATCTCCTTTTGCTGGATCGCCTCGGGCTCGAGCGTCGTGCTGAACGGGAGCAACTGGCCCTCTGCGAGCTCCAGGTTCTCGATACGCTTTCGTGCGTACGACAGCGCGCGGATCTGTAGCGTGTACCGACCGGCGGCGGCCTTGAGGAGGAACGTGCCGTCAGCGTTCGAGAGCGCGCCGACCTTCTGCATCGTGGTGTCGGCCGGGATCAGCAGCAGGTCGGCGAATCCTATCGCCTCCCCCGAGTCCGTGGCGACGAGCTTGCCCTGGAGCGTGGCGAGGGCCGCAGCGCTGGCCGGCAAGATGGCCTGCAGCGCGAACACGGCGAACACCGCGAGGGCAAGGGGCCACGCCGACAGGCGCGAGAGCGAGAACGTGTGCTGGGAACGGCCCATCCGATCAGCCTCCAGAGGCGGGGAATCACGGTTCCCCGAGGGTTCTTGGTGCTGGTCCTGACAACCGGAAGGCAGCGGAGCCCCGAGGGACCCCGCTGCCGTACCGATGATCAGGACGCGATGTGTGGAGTTACAGCGCTTGATGTCGTTGTGCGCCTGATACTTGTGCGACGGATGGCAGTCCGCCGAACGTCAGTCGACGCGGACGATCTTGCCGGTGCTCTGGCGACCGTTCGAGAAGACCTTGTAGAAGTAGACGCCGCTCGGGACCTTGCCCGTGGCGTCCCACGTGATCGAGTGCTGACCCGCGGCCAGCTCGCCGTTCGCCAGGGTCTCGACCAGACGGCCGCTCGCCGAGTACACCTCGACCGTCACCTTGCCGGCCTGCGGCAGCGCGAAGTCGAAGCGGACGTTGTTGCGGAATGGATTCGGCGCGCTGTTGGCGATGAGCACCTGACCATGGCCGACGTTGACACCCGTGGTCGCCGCGCTGCAGAACAAACCCGGGCCGGTCGGGATCGCCGTGCAGTGGGAGACCCACGTAGCATCATCACCGATCAATACAGCGGAGGACTTGTAGTTCGCCACAATCGAGTTGATGACGGTGCCGGCAGTCGCACGGCGAAGGTTGACGCCCGACGGAGAGCCTGGGAAGAGTGGGCCGGAGCGCTTGTCTCCCACTAGCGTAAAGTTCGAGACGGTCGGTTTCGCACGGCCCGCGCACACCAGCTGCGTGAACGGAGGGATATCGTTGTTGTCGGCCTCGATGCCCTTGTCGCCGTTCTGCGTGCCCGACGGAGCGAAGTTCGGCACGCAACGCACGATCACGAACTGGGCCTTGCCGCGGTAGCCCTGCTGCCAGTCGAAGCCGTCGTCACGGCCGTCGCTGCAGACCAGATGCTTGACCTGGGCGGTACCGCCAAACGTCTCGAACCCGTCGTCAGCGCCGCGGTGAGCCTGCAGGAACTCGAATACGGTGCCATCGCCGACCGCGTTGTTCGTGAACGAGTTCAGCTCGTTATTGGTCGTGATTTCCCTTCCTGCGTACTCGATGCGGACGTATTTCAGGATGCCGGAGTTGTCATGATCGTCGTCGCCACCGTAGAAGCCCACGGCGCCACCCTCGGCACCGACGGAGTCGCCTGCGCAGCTGTTGGCGTTGTTGATGCGGGCACGGCCATTGATCACCAGACCGCCACCGGCACCGACATTCTGCGAGCCCGGGGCCTCGTCCGACGTGATGATGATGACCGAGTCCCTGGTGCCGACCGCGAAGATCTTGGAGCCGCGATCGATGCGGATGGTGCCGATGGTGGCCTTCTCCTCGAAGATCACCGTGCCCGCCGCGATCGTGAGGTTCGCACCGCCCGTGACGCGGAACTGGCCGCGCACGAGGTGATTGCTGTCCGCGCCCCAGAACTGATCCACGAGCGCGATGATGTTGTCGTGCACGACCGTGGGGCGCGGGTCGGGCATGCCGGGCAGGTGCAGGTCCTGACGGCCGGCGCCGGTCGAATCCCAGTACGTCCAGCCCTGGGTCCAGTCGCTATCGGGGCCGATGGCACCGACGTAGCACACCTGCTCGAAGAAGCCGCCCGCCGGCACCGTGAGCGCGTAGGTGTAGGCGGGGCTGCCGAAGCGCGGCTGGAAGTTCGGGATCACATTGGCGACGTACGGCGCGTTCGGGAGCAGCGGATCGGAATAGCGGTTGTTGGTGAACGACACCGTGCCGAGCTGCGCGGCGTTGTAGCCGGGAGGGCAGTTGAGGACCGCGGCCGTCGGTGCACCGACGAACTGGCCCGCGAGCGTGCCGGACGCGTTGTTGTTGAAGAGCAGGTTGCCATCGACCACCAACTGGGCGGCAGCGCTGCTCGCCGTCAGGGCGGCGAGCCCCAAGGCGAGCGCGGCGCGGCGGAGCGGCGTGGTGCGTTCAGTCGCGAAAGGACGCATGGTGTCTCCCTCACAGAGGATTCGCTGTTCATCGTGGACGAGCGGGACGCTGGGCAGTCGACTGCGGGGGGAGCCAACCCCCTTCAGGCAGCCCGCCAGCGGCGACATCAGCGCGGAAGTGCGGCGTCCCTGCGTTGGCGGCCTCGACCACGGAGTCAACGTGCGAGGGGGGCGCCAGAGGGCTTTCGTGCAGCGGCTTCCACGACTACGCAGCACAGTAGGGGCGGGACTGCGCGCAGCCCGTGACTGGCAAGTGAAGGAACGGCCAATCCGTGTTACGGGAAGGTTGCAAGGGTTGGCGGAATGAGGGGGCGGCTGCGCGATCCTGCCGCGCACGTCACGCTGAGTCGGTTGCTCCGGAGCAAGCGGGCATGCACAGTCGGCCGGTGATCGAAGCGATCGCCCCACTCCAGGAGACCGTTCTGCGCCGACTACAAGGAATCCGTTCGGCCGTGACGCTCGCGGCACTTCGAATCTCGGTGTGCGCTGTCGTGTGCGTGTCACCATGGGCGGGGTTGCAGGACGTACTCGCCGCGCCTCCGGCTGCTGGAGGGTTCTCTGGCTTCAATGGGGCGACGGCCGGCG
>JANNWR010000122.1:0-6763 GCA_031408715.1 bacterium | reverse complement strand
ACGCGGCCCAGCTCGTAACTCGGTGTCCGTTTGAAGACAGAACCCGCCTTGGCGAACGGCGTGCGCACCCCCGACAGGACCCAGCCTCCGAGCGCTCCCATCAGCGTGGCAGCTTCTCCAGCAGCGCGCGCGCTTCGGCCTGGTAGCGGCCGTCGAGCGCGCTGCTGGTCGGCGGCAGCGACAGCGCCTTTTCGAGCTCGCGCCGGGCCTCGGAGTGCTTCTTCAGTTCCTTAAGGAGCCGGGCATATTCGAGCCGGTGATTCACATACGCGGGTTCGAGCGCGATCGCCTTCTGGAACGCCTGCTCCGCGTTCGCATACGATGCGCCCTTCGGCACCCCGCCCAGCACGGCGTTGGCCGCCATGCGCTCCATGGCATTCAGGCTCGAGACCTTCACGTTCCATACGGCAAGCACGTGCCATGCCCGCCCGGCGTTGGGGTCCAGTGCCAGGGCGCGGTCGGCTTCGGACTTGATCTCCTTGGAGATGGCGAGCTTGGTCTTGGGCCCCTCGCGCAACGCCTGCCGGCCCAGTGCGACGGCCAGCCAGACATGCGGCGCGGTGGAGTCGGGTGCCACGCGCACCGCATCGCGCGCATGGCTGACGGCAGCGGCGAACAGTGCACGCTGCGCGTCGCCCTTCTGCGAATCGCCCAGTTCGGACTCCGCGCGCGACAGGCGGCAGAGCGCCAGGGCACTGGTCGGCGCGACCTGCACGGCCTCGGCGTAGGCACGCTGTGCCTCATCGAGCCGGGCGGCGGCATAGGCCTGGTCCCCGGCCGCGATGGCTTCCTCGGCGGTGCGGGCGGTCCCGGTTGCGGGCAGGACACTGCTCAAGCACAGCGCCGCAAGTGCCGGCACGAGCCACCTGCGGGGCGAGCGGACCGGGCGAAGCCGCGGGCGGTTCATGGGTCCTCCGAGCGTCTGGCGACAGAGTGGGGCGCCCGAAAGGGCGTCAGGGCATTGCGGTGTGGAAATGTCGGACGCTCTGGTGCGACCGCGCTCATCCGCGGCATGCAGCGTCTGCGGCCATGACTGGCCAGCGTCCGTATCGTACGAGAACCGCACCTTGCTCCGGCCGATTCCGGCTTGTCAACCATGCGGTCCCAGCGGACCATGGTATCAAGGGGCATAGTGAGGTCCGCTGCGTGCGATGGGCTGACCCGGGCTTCCGCGCTTGGCACTCCCTTGACGCGGTGTTACCAATTGCCATTCCCGCGCTGTGGTCCGAGAGTCCTCGGGCAGGCTCGGCCGTGCACGGAGGGGCCATGCCGAAGACGTTGATCCGCATCTTCCTGGATTCGGTCGAGCAACACCGCAAGCCCGCGTTGTTCATGCGGCGCTTGGCGGATACGGCGGGCCGCGGACGCTGGGAGTCGCTGTCGTCCGAGCGCGCGCGCACCGACGTCGAAGGGCTGGCGCTCGGCCTCGCCGCACTCGGCGTGCGCCGCGGCGACAAGGTCGCCCTGTTGAGCGAGAACCGCTACGAGTGGCCCATCACCGATCTCGCCACCGTTGGTCAGGGCGCGGTCACGGTGCCGATCTACCCGACGCTCACCGCGCCCCAGATCCGATACATCCTCGAGAACGCCGAAGCGCGCGTGTGCGTGCTGTCGAGTGCGGCGCAACTCGAGAAACTGCTCGCCGTGGCCGACGCGCTCCCGCGGCTCGCGAAGATCGTGGTCATGGATCCGCCGCCCGCCGCGCGCGACCCGCGCGTCGCGTCGTGGGCCAACGTGCTCGCCGACGGTGAACGCCGGCGCGCCGCCGAGCCGCAGGCCTTCCGCGCCATGGCCGATGCCACCCAACCGGGCGACCTCGCCACCATCATCTACACCTCGGGCACCACGGGCGATCCCAAAGGCGCGATGCTGACGCACGACAACATCGCCTCCAACGTCGCGGCCTGTCTCGAGGTGGTCGACATCACCGCGAATGACTCGTGTCTGTCGTTCCTGCCGCTGTGCCACATCTTCGAGCGCATGGCCGGGCTCTACGTCATGCTGGCGGCGGGCGCCACCATCGCCTATGCACGGAGCGTGGAGACGGTGGCGGCCGATGCACAGGAAGTGCACCCGACCGTGCTCACCGGCGTGCCGCGCTTCTACGAGAAGGTCTATGCACGCGTCATGGAGAACGCCGGCACGCAGCCGCCCTTGAAGCGCGCCATCTTCCACTGGGGTCTGGGTGTCGGCCGCCAGGTCGCGCAGTTGCGTTTCCAGAGCAAGACCGCCGGCCTGCTACTCGGCATCGCGGCAGCGATCGCCGACAAACTGGTGGGACACAAGGTCCGCGAGCGTGTCGGCGGGCGCATCCGCTACTGCATCTCGGGCGGCGCGCCGCTGGGCCCCAAAGTCATGGAGTTCTTCTTCGCGATCGGCATCCCGGTGCTCGAAGGCTATGGACTCACCGAGACCTCCCCGGTGATCTGTCTGAACCGCCCGGGGAAGGAGCGCCCGGGGGCCGTGGGCCCGCCGATCCCCGGCGTCGAGGTGAGCTTCGGCGCGGAAGGCGAGATCCTGTCGCGCGGGCCCGGCGTCATGCAGGGCTACTTCCGCAACGAGGAGGCCACCCGCGCCTGCCTGCGCGACGGCTGGTTCCATACCGGCGACATCGGTCACTTGGATGCGGAAGGCAACCTGCGCATCACCGACCGGCTCAAGGACCTGCTCGTCACGGCAGGCGGTAAGAAGGTCGCGCCGCAGCCCCTCGAAGGCAAGCTCAAGGCCTCGCGCTGGATCAGCGAAGCGGTGATGCTCGGCGATCATCGCCCATTCTGCATCGCGCTGCTGGTGCCGAACTTCGCCAATCTCGAGGCCGAGGCCAAGGCGCACGGTTGGCCCGCGGCCAGTCGCCGGGAGCTTCTCGCGTCTGCACCCGCGCGCGCGCTCATCCAGGGTGCGATCGACGAACTGAACTCCGAGCTGGCACCATTCGAGCGCATCAAGAAGTTCGAACTGCTCGATCGCGACCTGAGCGCCGAAGCGGGCGAACTCACACCGACGCTCAAGGTGCGACGCAAGGTCATCACCCAGACATTCGCGTCACTCATTGAATCACTGTACGCCGGCGCTCCGCCGGCAGCGGGACATTCGTAGCCGGTCTTTCACCCACGCAGCCCCATTCCCGGAGGAGCACATGAACACAGCCCGCATGGTGCGCGCGCTGGCGCTGACCGCGCTGCTCGCACCCGCCACCGCGCTCGCGGCCGGCTATTCGATCTACGAGCAGGGCGGCGCCGCGCTGGGCATGGCAGGAGCGCACACGGCCTCCGTGAGCGACGCCACCGCCATGTTCTACAACCCCGCGGCGATGACCTCGTTCGATCACATGGTCCTCTCACTCGGCGGCTCCTGGATCACCACGCGCAACAGTTTCGCGGGCTCGCAACCGGCTGCGAACTCCTACCCCGGCTTCAACGTCCAGGAGTCCATGAAGCCGGGCAACTTCTTCCCGCCGCACCTCTACCTCGCGGCCCCCATCGGCAAGAGGCTGGCGCTCGGCGTGGGAGTGAACGCGCCGTTCGGCCTCGGCATCGAATGGGACAACCCCACCACGTTCACCGGTCGCGAACATGCCATCAAGGGCAAGCTGCAGACGCTCGCCGGCTCGGCCACACTGGCGCTGAAGCTCAACGATCGCTGGAGCGTCGCCGCCGGCATGACCCAGATGTACGCGAATGTCGAGCTCGACAAGATCAACCTGTCGCCGCCGGTTCCGGGCGGCGGTGGTGGCCGAGTCAGCGTCGCGAACGTGCACCTGGAGTCCTCGCTCGGCTCGAGCTCGGGCTCCGGGGCGAACCTCGCACTCCTGTGGAAGCCGAAGAAGGACTGGCGCGTGGGCCTCAACTATCGCGCCGGCATCGACGTGAAGGTGGAAGACGGCGACGCCACGTTCACCCAGATCCCGACGGGTAGCGCACCGCTCGATTCGATCGTTGCGCTCGGCCTGCCACCGTCGCAGAAGGTCGGCACGACGCTGCACTTCCCCGCGATGTTGTCGGTCGGCGCCGCCTGGGATGCCATGCCGGGCTGGACGTGGGAGTGCGACGTGAACTGGACGGAGTGGACGGCATTCGATGCGCTCCCGCTGGACTTCAAGACCACGAACTCCATCGACCAGTCGATCATCGAGAACTACCACGACTCCTATCGCGTCAGCATCGGTGCCGAACACCGGCTGGACTCGCACCGGTACCGCTTCGGCTACTACTACGATCAAGAGGCCGCGCCGCCGCAGTCCGTCACCGTGCTGCTGCCGGATGCCACGCGCCACGGCGCCACGCTCGGGCTCGGTTTCGACATGGGCAAGAACAACGCCTGGACCGTCGACCTGTACAACCTGGCGCTGTTCGTCGAGACGCGCAGCACCGAAGGTGTCTCGCGCGATGCCTACGACGGCGTGTTCAAGGCGTACGTGAACTCATTCGGAGCTACCATCACTCACCGCTGGTGATCAGAGAGGACTGCGAACCATGAAGAACATTCGTCGTATCGCCATCATCCTCGGGACCGGCGCGCTCATCGGCGGCTGCCAGGGACCGTGCTCCAAGATCGACCTCGGTGCGCCGGCCGTGCAGACGGCCAACGTGGACTTCTCGCGTTACGTGGCCGTCGGCACCAGCATCTCGGCGGGCTATCAGTCGGGCGGCATGGTCGACCGGCACCAGATCAACTCCTACCCCGCGATCTTCGCCCGGCAGATCGGCAAGACCGTGCAACTCAACGGCCAGGGCAGCTTCTCGGAACCCACGGTCGACGGTAACGGGGCGCCGCCACTGCTGCGGCTCGTCGGGCTGAGTCCGCGACCGGACATCCAGCCCATCGGACCGGCCGGCACGCCCAACAACACCACGTGGCCATCGCCCTATTCCAACCTGGCGATCCCTGGGGCGATCCTGTTCGACTTCAACAACGCCGCCCGTTACGTCGATCCGGGATTCGGCCCTGCGGCCACGCTCGTGTTGCGCAACCTCGGCACGGTGCAGGCGCAGCTGTTGGCCCAACAACCGACGTTCGTGTCGTTCGAGTTCGGGGCGAACGAAGTCCTCGGACCAGCGACGCGCGGGAGCTCGAAGGTCGGCAACGCACCCACGAACGTCGCCACCTACACGGCATTGCTGGGTGCGGCGATCGGGGCGATCCACGCCGCGAATCCCGCCGCCCGCATCGCGATCGCGAACGTCCCCGACGTCACCACGATCCCGTTCTTCACGACCGTGTCGTCGGCCGGCCTGTACGGCCGCGTCCACCGCATCATCTTGGCACCGTCGCCGAACGCCGGCCGCGACACGATCTCAGCGGCCGCGCTGACCAGCGGAGATCTCGTGACGCTGCCTGCCTCGCGTGCACTGGCACTGGGGATCGGTACCTCGTTGGCGAATCCGCTCGACAGCACGCTCGTGCTCGACGAGGCGGAACGTGCGGTGATCGCCGGCACGGTCCAGGCCATGAATGCCGCCGTCGACGTGGTCGCTCGGCCGGACTATATCGCGAAGATCGACTTCAACGGCGCGCTGGGCGCCATCCGCCAGAGCGGCATCGACATCGGCGGGACGCACTACAGTGACGCGTTCCTCACCGGCGGGTTGTTCAGTTTGGATGGCGTGCATCCCACGGACCTCGGACACGCGATCGTCGCCAATGCGATGATCACCGCGGTCAACGAGCGCTTCGGCACGCGCATCCCCTATGCACGCCTAGGGGATTACGCGACCACGACGTCCTCTTCGGTGCGACTGGCGAGCGGCGAGGCCGGTGCGAACATCCCCGGACGGTTCGAGGGAATCGACGAGGTGGTGGATCTGCTGGGCTCCGGCTGGCGGCACTAGCCGCAACGCGGCTGCGCACATCTGCGCCGAATCGGGATAGGGGAGCGCGGGGGTTCCCCGCGCTTCCCCTCCCACACCACCGGACAAGCGGGTCCGCATCCGGCGGTTCGATGGTTCTAGCGGCCGGCGAGGCGAGGTACGCCAGACCGGTCGAAGGATGAGGTCGGCATCGCGGTGTGCATGCCTCCGTGTGCGGACATCGCCCACCAGCGGTTGGTGTGGGCCGCGACCGCACGAGCGACGCAGTCCGGAACTTCCCGGCGGCGGAGTTCGTGGTAGGTCGTGGTGCCGCGCTTCCACTGCTTGAGCTGCACGGCGCGCAGTCGGCGGCGAAGCCATTCGTCGAGTTCGCGGAACACTTTGGGCGTCTCGGCCAGCTGGAAGTACAGCTTCCAACCGGTGAGGTAGCTCCGCAGTTCCGCGACCACCGCCTTCATGCTCCGTCCGCCGGTGCGGCTCGTGATGACACGCACGCGGGCCTTCATCTCCGCGAGGGCTGCCGGTGCGACGCGAGGTCGGATGACTCGTCCCTTGGCCACCCAGAAGCTGTAGCCGAGGAACTTGCGCTCCCACACTCGCGCCACCGCGCTCTTGGCGTCGTTGACTTGCAACCGGAGTCGCGCGAACAGCCGCTTGAGCGTCGCCATCGCATCGTCCGCCGCTCGTCTCGACCCGGTGTACACATTCAGGTCGTCGGCGTAGCGAGCGAACTTGAGGCCCCGCTTCTCCAGTGCCTTGTCCACTTCGTCCAACAGCACGTTGGCCAGCAGTGGCGACAGTGGTCCGCCTTGCGGCGTGCCCTCGTGTCGCTCCACCGTCACGCCGTCGGCCAGTACTCCGGCCACGAGGTAGCGGCGGATCAGTCGTAGTGCGCGTCCGTCCGCGATCCGTCTCGACAGTCGTTCCATCAGCACGTCGTGGTTCACCCGGTCGAA
>JANNWR010000121.1:0-26164 GCA_031408715.1 bacterium | reverse complement strand
GGCTATGCCTCGAGCATCCGGCCCGAGGGTTTGGCTGGAATGCGCATCGAGACGCGCTATCCGTCGGTACAGCCGCCCGACCCGCTGACCTGGGACCGGATCAGCCGCGTCGAAGTGCATGGTGGTAACGCGGGCAGTGGTGCTCTGCGGGGCGCGCTCGTCCTAGGCGGCGGAGCAGGGCTCTTGGGCGCGATGCTCGGTGCCGCGCTCGGCTCCGATAGCGAGGCCGGGGCGGGTGCGTCCGCGGCGGGGGCCGGCCTTGCAGCATTCGGTATCGGCGCGACCGTCGGCGCGATGATGGGTGGTGCGATCGGCGCAACGATCTCGGGCTGGCACCTTGTGTACCGCCGGCCATGACACCACAACTCAGAGCTATGACACCCGGGATCCTCGCGCTCGTGCTCGCCACCAGCTTGGGCCCAGGGGCCAGCGCGGCCACCGTCTATCCGACCCCTGCCCCAAGCGTCATCGCCGAACTGGAGCACCACCACCGACCCAAGGACTGGCTGCGTGTGACGACCGACTCCGCGCAGTTCGTGACCCGAGTGCGCGTGGTGAACCAGTATGGACTCCTGGGCCTTTCGAACAAGGACCGGAGCCAAGGCGCCTTGCAGCAGGTGGAGTGGTCGAAGATCGCACGCATCGATGTCGAGACGAACCACCGAGCGCTGTTCTACTACTCGACGGCCACCATCCTCACCGTGATCCGACTGGCGAACTTGCATTCGTCCTCGAGCATGTCCTCCTCACTCGCGACCGCAGGTGGCTGTGCGCTCGCTGGTGCGATCGGCGGCCAGATCGTGCACAGGCGTCCGCTCTACGTCGCTCCCCTGCCCGCGCCTTAGCGCGGCGGGTCCAGCGCTGTCCGGCGGCGCGGCCCGGCGTCTTCATGCTACTCTCCCGGCATGCTGGGAAAGGATTCCACGACACGCTCAGGAGAGCGACTGCGGCACGCCATCCGTGGCGGCCGTACGGCACGGCGGCGCGGCCCGCGCATGCGCGGGCCCACAGCACGGCGCGCCCGATGATCAAGCACCTCGGCTCCAAGCGCACGCTGCTGCCCACGATCCTCGGCATCATCGAGCAGTTGGGCGCGCATACGGCAGGCGGCACACGCACGGTGCTCGACCTGTTCGCGGGCACGTCGCGCGTGGGGCACGCGCTCAAAGGCGCGGGCTATCGCGTGCTGGCGAACGACCACAACCAGTACGCGTACACGTTGGCTCGCTGCTACGTCGAGGCCGATCGCGACGACGTGCTGCACGACGCCGAACGACTGATCGCCGAGTTCAACCGGCTGCCGGGCGCACCAGGCTACTTCACGCACTCGTTCTGCGAGCAATCGCGCTTCTTCCAGCCGCGTAACGGCGCGCGCATCGACGCCATCCGTGAGGCCATCGCCGCCAGGGCGCTACCGCCGTTGCTCGAGTCCGTGCTGCTGGTGTCGCTCATGGAGGCGGCCGACCGCGTCGATTCGACCACCGGGCTGCAGATGGCGTACTTGAAGTCATGGGCACCACGGGCGCACAACGCGCTCGAGCTGCGCATGCCGGACGTGGTGCAACGCGTGACGCGCGCGCGCTGCGAAGCGCATGCTCTCGAGGCGAGCGAGGCCGCGCGCACGCTGGAAGGCGACATCGCGTACCTGGACCCGCCCTACAACCAGCACTCGTACCGCGGCAACTACCACATATGGGAAACACTCGTGCGCTGGGACAAGCCTGAGCTCTATGGCGTGGCGTGCAAGCGCATCGACTGCCGTACGTACCAGAGCCCGTTCAATTCGAAACGCCGCTTCAAGGACGCGCTCACCGATGTCATCACGAACGTG
Organism: bacterium; assembly: GCA_031408715.1. Classification (GTDB taxonomy): domain Bacteria; phylum Eisenbacteria; class RBG-16-71-46; order RBG-16-71-46; family RBG-16-71-46; genus JAIOPA01. The sequence goes on along the minus strand of JANNWR010000121.1, from coordinate 24,333 downwards.
CGGGCGCGGCACCTGGTGGTGTCGTTCAGCAACGAGGGCTACATCACTCGTGAAGAGATGCTGGCGCTCCTCAGTACCCGCGGCCACGTGATGTCGGTGACGCGCGACTACGCGCGTTACGTGGGTGCCAAGATCGGCATCTACAACCCGGGCGGCAAGAAGGTCGGCAAGGTGGGTCATCTGCGCAATCAGGAGCACGTGTTCGTGTGCAGCCCGGATGCACTGCCGGCGCTCGACGCGCTATCGGCGGCAGGGCTCGAACCGGTGGCCGCGGCGGGCTGATCGCGCGCACGGAACGCGCCGGCAATACCCCGGCTGCGTTGCGGTAACACGTTGCGGCGATACTCTTTCAATCGTCCCACGAACTAATGCTTGTCGCACTGCACTTTTGTGCAGTATAATGCTCCATGTGCCGCGCGGCGACCCGTGAGTCGCTGGCCACGCCGGCCCCCGGCGTCGTGAGCCCGCGCCCACGCATCACCGCGATCAAGCGAGCCTCCGCGTTGTCCTCCATGTGCAGTACTCGCGGTCCATACGACGCGAGAAGGCTCCATTCAGCCGGCCTGCAGCGGCCGGTATTCCGAGGTCCGCATGAAGCCCGTCATCGATGGCCGTCACGACTTCGACTTCCTGTTCACCGGGCCCGGTGGCCACTGGCGTGTGCGCAACCAACGCTTGGTGCGCCGGCTCGCGCAGTGCACCGACTGGCAGGAGTTCGACGCAGTGCAGGAAGTCCGCTCCGTGCTCGGCGGGCTCGGCAACGTCGATCGCTTCGCGGCCACGTTCCCGGATGGCTTGTCCGTCGAGGGGCTCACGTTGCGCGTCTTCAACCCGCGCACGCGGCTCTGGAGCCTGTACTGGGTCGACGACCGCGGCTGCGAGCTGCAGCCGCCGGTGGTGGGCCGGTTCGACGAGCATGGCCGCGGCGCGTTCTACGGCGATGACGAACTCGACGGCAAGCCGATCCGCGTGGTGTTCCACTGGACGGACATCACCCCCACGTCGGCGCACTGGGAGCAGGCGTTCTCGGCCGACGGCGGCAAGACGTGGGAGACCAACTGGCGCATGGAGATGACGCGGGAAGCGTAGGGCGCGACCCCCGCAGCACGACAAGACACAGGGACCGTGAAGCCCCCGGAGATCGTGAGGCGCATCATGCAAACCCCATCAAACGGCCTCCTCGCCCCCGAACCCGCGCCCGACCGCGCCGTGCTGCACGTCGACATCGACGCGTTCTTCGCCGCCATCGAGCAGCAGCGCGACCCGAGACTCAAGGGCAAGCCGGTCATCGTCGGCGCTGGCGTCATCGCGTCGTGCTCCTACGAGGCACGGCGGTTCGGGTTGAAGGCGGGCATGTCGCTGTCCGAGGCGAAAAGGCTGTGCCCCAAGGCGATCATCATCGAGGGCCACGCGCAGGTCTACCGCTGCTACGCCGAACGGCTGTTCGACCGCTGCCGCGAGCTGTCGCCTGACGTTGAGACCTACCTGGACGAGGCCTACCTCGAACTCACGGGCACCGAACGCGTGCACGGAGACTTCGTGCAGGCCGCCGCGCGGCTGAAAGCCGCGATTCTTGAAGACACCGGTCTCACGGTCACGTGCGGCATCGGGCCCAATCGCATGCTCGCCAAGCTGGTGGGCAAGACGAAGAAACCCGACGGCTTGGCGCGCCTGCACGCGCACGAAGCCGAGGCGTTCCTGGTGGGCCGGCCCATCGAACAGCTCGCCGGAGTCGGTCACGCGTATGCAAAGACACTTCGTGGCATGAACATCCGCACCATCGGTCAGTTACGAGCACTCCCCATCGGCACGCTCGAGGCACTGTTCGGCGCGCCGGGGCGGCTGCTGTTCGAACGCTGCCGCGGGCGCGACACCGCGCCAGTCATCGCGCGCGAGGTGCCGCTGTCGATCTCGCGCGAGACGTCGTTCCGCACCGACACCGCCGACCCGCGCGAGATCGACGGCATGCTCGAATACCTCGTGGGGCGCGCGTGCCGTGCCGCACGAGAATTGTCACTGACTGCACGCACGATCGGGGTGCGCCTGCGTTACAGTGACGGCGAGTCGGCGGATCAGTCGCGTTCGCTCAAGCAGCCGTCCGCGGTCGACCCGGTGGTGCTCGAACTGGCGCTGCAACTGCACACGCGGCTCTACACGCGGCGCGTCTCACTGCACGCCATCGGCGTCACGCTCTCGAACTTCGCACACGGCGCCGCCGAACAGGGCGCGCTCTTCGACGAACGCGAAGCCGGGCGGCACGCCGCACTGTGCGAAGCACTCGACCGCGTGCGCAGCGACTTCGGCCATGGCGCCGTGGTCTCGGGGCGCGCGCTGCATCTCAAGGGTCGCGTCAACGAAGATCGCTATGGCTTCGTGTTGCGCACCCCGTCACTCACCAAGTAACCCCGGGCATTCTGTAACCGTAGGGCCACACGGGCGTCGCGACCCGGAACTGCCGCACCCGGCGGGCAGTTCACTCATCCGACGTCACGATCCGTTCACCAGACGTCAGCGGCCGTTCACCTCGGGACGCTCACGAACCTCGACATCCCCGCCATCATCGGCTCGCGCGACATGACGCCGCGCGGCTCACATGCCCCACATCAGGAAGTCATCACCATGGTCATGGACCCGACCCTACTCGCTGAACCCGCTCGTTCCTCCGACCCCGCCGCTTGGTCGGCGCCGGTCGCACTTGAAGACGCACCGACACCCGCAACCACATTCCGCTCCAGCCTGCCGACGCTCGACCGTCCCGGCGACTGGCGACGGCAACGCACCGGTGCCACTGCGACACCGCACTCCGAAAGGCCCGCCATGTCCGCGCTCTCGACCGCCCTGATGACCGCCATCTACCCGGTCACCGACATCAGTGCCGCCAAGTCGTGGTACGCCGAGGTGTTCGGCGTCGAGCCCTACTTCGACGAGCCGTTCTACGTGGGATTCAACATCGCCGGCTACGAGCTGGGCCTGGTGCCGTCCGAAGGCGAGTTGCACCAGCCGGGCAACCGCGGCGTGGTGGCGTACTGGGGCGTGCCCAGCGCCAACGAAGCATGGACGCGGCTGCTGGCCGCCGGCGCCAAGTCGATGAGCGCGGTCGCCGACGTGGGCGGCGGTATCCGCGTCGGCATCGTGGCGGATCCGTACGGCAATGCGCTTGGGATCATCGAGAATCCACACTTCGTCGCTGGACGGTAACTCTTCTCGACGAACCCGGCCTTCGTCGATTCCGACTCACGGTCGGACGGACTCCGCTAGACGAACCCGACGGTGCCGATTCCGGGTCACGGTCGGGACGGGCCCCGTTTGACGAACCCGACGGTGCCGATTCCTGGTCACGGTCGGGACGGGGGACCATACAGAAGAGGGGAACGCTCGGTCCGGGCTCCTGCCCGGACCTCCCTGACGCTCACGACGGCCTCCGCCATCCTGGCTACGGCCTGCTCGCGACTCCCCTCTTCTGCATGGTCCCCCGTCCCGCCCCGACAACGTTCTCGTTCGGGCGGGTTCGTCGGCTTCGCTGATCGCGTAACCCAACACCTCACACTGTTGAATCTCCCCTGTCAGTCCGAACCGCGTTTCCGTGCGAATGCGCGGGTTCGTCGGCTTCGCATCACCCAACCTGACTTCACCGAACCCCAACGGTGCCAGGTCGGGACGAGTGGCCACGCAGATGAAGGGAGTCGCGAGCAGGCCGTAGCCAGAATGGCGGAGGCCGTCAGCGAGCGTCAGGGAGGGGCGGGCAGGAGCCCGACCTGACCGTTCCCTTCATCTGCGTGGCCGCTCGTCCCGACCGTGACCCGGAGTCGGCGACAGCTTCTCGGCACGGACATCCGATAGCACGCGTCACTCATCTCTGGCACGACACCTTCGAGCCCTCTCATGTCGCCGTTCACTCCATTGCGTGTTCGTTCGCATGGTTCGTTGCTGGCGGGCGTGGCCTCGCCGGAGGCGTTGTGTGGGCGGGCGGCGGAACTCGGGTACGCGAGCCTCGGGCTCACGGATCGCGACAACCTGTATCTGGCGGTGCGGTTCCTCGAGGCGGCGCGCGGGTGCGGGCTGGTACCGGTCATCGGGGCTGAGGTCACGGCACTCGAGCGCTACACGCGGGCGTTGTCGCGTGCCAGCGGGCTGCGAGGTGAGCAGGCGGCGCGCGCGGCGGCCACGCCGCGCGTGTTGCTCATCCCGTTCGACCGGCGCGGCTGGGCGAGTCTGTGCACGGTGCTCACGGCGCGGCACCTGTGCGACGACTTCGAGCTCGTGCATGCGGTCGCCGAGCATCATGCGGGACTGCATGTGATCACGGAGTCGACGGCACTCGCTGCGGCGTTGCTCGCGGCGGGTGTACCGCCGGCCGTGGCAGCCAACGACGAGATCGCACGCGGGCTCAAGCGCGCGAGCGGTCGGCCTGCCAGTTTCGGCGGACTGTGGCTGGGCGTGCGTGGTATCGCGGCCGAGCGCCGCGGACTGCGCGACAAGCTGGCCGAGGGCTGGCGGTTGGGCGTGCCGGCGGTGGCGACCGGCGACGTGTGGCTGCTCCACGCAAGCGACCACGAAGCGCACCGCGCGGCAGTCACCGCGGCGGCAGGCGAACTGCTCGAGCGCATGCCGGCGGGCTCGTTCTGCGCGCGCGACGCCTGGCTCGCCACGCCCGACGAATGGGAGCGCCGCGTGCGCGCCACGTGTGGTGCGGCCGGCTGCAGCGAACAGGCCGAGCCGCTGCTCGAGAACAACGCGGCGCTCGTCGCACGCTGTCATCTCACGCTCGAGATGGGCACGCCGATCTTCCCCAAGGCGCCATTGCCCGACGGCGTGACCGGTGCACAGCGGTTGCGCGAGCTCTCACTGGCAGGACTCGCGCGACGCTATCCGGCCGTGGGCCCTGCGCGCGCCAGTCGCGCCGCACGCAGCGAAGCGCGCACGCGACTGCAAAGCGAGCTCGCGTTGATCGAGCGGATGGGGTTCACCGACTACTTCCTGCTGGTGGCCAGCATCGTCGGGTTCGCGCGCGAGCGCGGCATTCCCACCGTGGGCCGCGGCTCGGGCGCCAGCTCGATCGTGTCGTATGCGCTGGGCGTGACGAGCGTCGATCCCGTGCGCTACGGATTGTGCTTCGAGCGCTTCCTGCATCCGCAGCGCCGCGACTGCCCCGACCTCGACGTGGACCTGTGCTGGAAGCGCCGCGATGAAGTCATCGCGCATGTGTACGACGCCTACGGCCACGACCGAGTCGCCATGATCAGCACACACGCCACGCTGGGTCCGCGCTCGGCATTCCGTGAGGCGGCCAAGGCGCTGGGCGTGCCGCTGCCGCGTGTGAACGCACTCGCGCGGCGCGTGCCGCGGCACTTCGAAGCGTCGGCGCTGGAACAGGTACTGGAAGGCGGCATGCAGGGAGCACGGCAGACCGCGGACAACAACGACCGTCAGGCGCACGCAGGTGCACCGACTGGCAGGGTGGCTGTCGCCAGGACTGGTGGCGCCCGCAATGCCACCGCGCCGCCCACCGCACGCGATGCACACCAGCATCCGCGCAACGCCGCGGCCGAACGCGCGCGTGCCGCCGGCGCCCAGTCCGGCGCCGGGCAGGGCGTGGGCCCGCACGACTTCGGCCCCGAGTTCCGCGAGCCGCGCATCGCTGAGGCACTGCGTCTCGCGGCCAAGCTGGCCGGCGCGCCGCGCCATCTATCCATCCATTGCGGTGGCATGGTGATCGGCGATCGTGCACTGACGCACTACCTGCCGCTGGAACGCGCTTCGAAGGGCGTGGTCGTGTCGCAGTTCGAGATGCGCGCGGTCGAGGCGATCGGCCTGGTGAAGATGGATCTGCTGGGCAACCGTGCGATCACCACCATCGGCGAGTGCATCACGTTGGTGGGCCCGCAGCCGGACGGCACGCGCGTCGACCCCGATGCGATCCCGCCCGAAGACCCCATCGCCGCAGCCGCGATCGCGGCAGGCGACACGCTCAACTGCTTCCAGTTGGAATCCCCCGCCATGCGCCACCTGCTGCGCATGCTGCAGGCGCGCACGCTCGACGACACGGTGGCGGCCGTGGCGTTGGTGCGCCCGGGCCCGTCGGAGTCCGGCATGAAAGAGGCGTTCTGCCGCCGCCGGCGTGGGCTCGAGCCCGTGCGCTATCCGCATGAGCGGCTGCACGCCACGTTGGGCGAGACGCAGGGCATCATGCTGTACGAAGAAGACGTCATGCGCGTGGCGTCCGCCCTGTGCGGACTGCCTTTGGCCGAAGGCGAGACGCTGCGCCGCGCCATCGCCAAGGCGCGCGGCGACGACGAGTTTCGCTTCCTGGAGCGCGGGTTCGTCGCCCAAGCTGTGCGCGCCGGCATCACCCCAGCCGATGCGCACAAGGTGTGGTGCGAACTCGCGCGCTTCGCGGGCTACGCGTTCTGCAAGGCGCACGCCGCCGGCTATGGCCAACTGGCGTGGCAGAGCGCGGCGTTGAAGGCGCGCCATCCGGCCGAATGGGCGGTCGGTGTGTTGAACCATCACGCCGGCATGTACCCCACGTGGGTGCATGTGGAGGACCTGCGCCGCGGCGGCGTGCAGCGCGTCCCGGTCACGTTCCTGGCACCGTGCGTGGAGCGCTCGAGCTGGGACACGACATTGGACGGCGTTCACACCACTGACGCAGCGGACCCTGTACCGCCTGCGCACGAGCATGGCGGCGCGCGCTGTGCGTCCGACGATCCCACACGATCACCCCGTGCCGTCCGCGTCGGCCTGCATCGTGTGCAAGGCCTCACGCACACCACGGGCGAACGCATCGTGGCCGCACGGCCGTTCGCGAGCGTGGCCGACTTCGCCGACCGCGTGCGTCCCACGCCGCCCGAGCTCGACACGCTGATCCTGGCGGGTGCGCTCGATGCGGTGTCGCGCACGGAGACGCTTGCCCGCGCGGCAACGGGCAACGGAACGTCCGCGCCGCCGCGCACGCGCGCTTCCATGCGGCTCGAAGCGCGCGTGCTCGAAGCGCTGTCGCACCGGGTCACGCCGCGCGTGCGCCACACCGCCAACCCGCGCGCTTCCGGCCTCGTGCTGCCCGACGGCCAGCCGTTCGCGCCCACCGCGCACGCGCCGCGCCCCGGTGGCGAGGCCGTGCCCGAGCTGCCCGAGCTGCCGCTGGCCGACCTGGTGCGGGCCGAGTTCGCCGCCACCGGGCTGTGGTTCAGCGCGCACCCGCTCGACACGTTCGTGCCGCCGGCCGCGCTCGAAGGCTGCACGAACGCGAACCAGCTCGAGCGTCACGTGGGCAAGCGGGTCACGGTGTGCGGCATCCCGTGTGCGGCACGGCGCGTGGAGTCCAAACACGGCGGCATCGTGCTGTTCACCACGCTCGCCGGCCACACCGGACTGATCGAGTGCGTGCTGTTCCCCGACACCTACAAGCGCTGGGGCCAGTACATGCGCGGCGAGGTCGTGCGTGCCGAAGGGCGCGTCGACGAGACCCTGGGCGCGCTCACCGTGGTGATCGAGCGCGCCGAGCCGGCGACCACGCGGACCGCCGACACCGCCCCGCTCACCTGGCAGGAAGCCGGACCGCCGAGCCGCAACCGGGTGGCGTGAGAGATCCGTCCGACCGCCCGAACGGGGTCGTAGGTTCGCAGCGGACCGTCCGGACCCGATGGCGGCTCGAATCAGAGGCAACACCGTGCAGATCGCGCACACTGGCCGTGCGATACGCACGCGCGCAGAGCCATCGTCGCAGCCATCGATCGGAGCCGCCGGCGCTGTCTGGTGTGCCGCAACACCATGGCGCTTCGAGAAATAGTCACGCTCCGGGCACCGAACCTGCTAAGTGGGCGGACCCGCCCACCCGCGCCACGGAAACGCCTGTGTGCTTCGGCGCCCCACGCTGGCCCGCCGCCGGTCGAGCGCGTTCGCACATGGAGGTTCCAATCGATGACCGACCTTCGCAGGGACCTCGCCCGCACGCTCGTGGTCATCGCACTCTGGGCCACGCCCGCACAGTGCGCAGACGAGATCCACTGGACGTTCGTCGGGCCCACCGCTGTGACGTTCGATTGGCGGGGCAGCGAGACCACGATCCGCTATGGGCTGACCTCGTCCTACGGCAGCACGGTCACCGCCGCCGCACCGAACCCGTTGCCGTTCTCATCGGCGGGACCGTTCTTCGAAGCCAGGCTCACCGGGCTCCAGGTCAACACGCTCTACCACTACTCCATCGGGACGGGGCCGGATCACACCTTCCGCACGCCACCGCCGCGGGGCAGCAGCGGATTCACGTTCGCGGCCGAAGCCGATATCGGCGATGCGTCGTCGTACTCGCAGGTCACCGGCGTACAGAGCCTGATCAGCAGCCAGAATCCGGCGTTCGTGCTGGCCCCGGGCGATCTCACGTACGGCAATGCCAACGGTCTGGCCGTCGTCGACGCCCATTTCAATGATGTCATGGTGTGGTCGCAGGACGCAGCGTACATACCGGTGTGGGGCAACCACGAGTGGGACAAGCCCGCGTCCGATGATCTGCGGAACTACAAAGGCCGCTTCGACCTGCCGAATCCCCAGACATCCCCCGGTTCGCCGGCGGTGAGTTGTTGCGGTGAGGACTGGACCTGGTTCGACTACGGCAACGTGCGGTTCATCGCTTATCCAGAACCTTGGACGAGCGCCACGTGGACCGACTGGCGCACACACGCCCAGACACTCATGGACGAAGCTCAGGCCGACCCTGCGATCCGCTTCATCGTGACATTCGGGCACCGCCCGGCTTACTCCTCGGGGCACCATCCCGGCGAAGCCACCATCCGAGTGCACTTGGATGCGCTCGGGGACACGCACAGCAAATACATGCTCAACATGAACGGTCACAGCCACAACTATGAGCGCAGCCTGCCGCAGCACGGTGTCGTGCATCTCACGGTCGGCACCGGTGGTGCATCATTGGAACAGGATGGCACGTGCCTGTGGCTCACGTGCACGCAGCCGTCGTGGTCTGCGTTCCGCATCATGCGTCTCGGGGCCACGGTGTTGCAGGTCTCGGACTCCGAGATCCGCGGGCAGTTCCTGTGCGGGCCAGCAGGTGGCGGCACCAACGACGTCACCTGCACACCCGGCACGGTGCTGGACTCGTTCACCCTCACCGCACCATCGGTCACGGGGCCTGTCCTGGTGACCGATCCGACGCGAGTGTTCACGGAGCCGCTGACTCCGCGTCCGGCGTATCTCGCGTCCGTGACCGAGCCGACGTTCAACACGCAGGTCACGCGCATCGCGGATGACACCGGCCGGCCGACCTCACCCGTGAGCGGCAGCTGGGGAACCGACGCGCGGCATGTGTACTCCAAACAGCAGCCATGGAACGCCGACGGCACGCGCATGGTGATCGAGAACCGCGGCGGCACCACGCCGTTGTTCCTGGACGGCAACACCTACCGGCCGGTATCCGGCCCGTGCGCGAGCGACCCGCTCTATGACTACCGCTGGCATCCGTCGCGCTCGCATGCGAACGAGATGATCAACGTCAACAGCTCCGGCACCGAACTGATGTGGTACGACGTCGCGAGCTGCACCAAGACGCGAACCTGGACCCTGCCCCTCACCTCGGACTACGGGCTCGGATCCGGCGAGGGCAACTCATCCAATGATGGCCGGTTCGTGGCCGTCGCCAGTGCATCGCAGATGGTGATCGTCGACATGGATCCGCAGACTCCGTTCGCCGCTTACCCCAACAAGCGAATCGGCCCGCCGCGTGACATCACGGACTGCGGTCTCTCGAGCTGTGCGGTGGACTGGGTCTCGATCTCGGCTTCCGGCCGCTACGCGGTGGTCAACTACAATGGCGACTACCCGCGCGTGTTCGACATCGATCCCCAGACGCTGGCGCTCACGCCCCATGTCTACCCGCCGAACACGCCCGAGTGCCTGAGTCACGACCCGGCGAACGGCTTCATCCTCGACCTCGGGCACGCGGACTTCGCCCTGAACCCGTTCGACGGCAACGAGGACGTCATCATCGGCCAGCGCAGTTCGGGCTGTCCTTCGACGGTGAATGGGCAGCCGATGGCGGGCGTGGTCATGGTGCGCCTGCGAGACGGCGCCGTGACCATGCTGACGGACCCTTCCAACGAGGCCTTTCCGCACCATCTCTCGACACGCAACCTGGACCGGCCCGGCTGGGTGTACGCCAGCTACTACCCGGCCGCGGGCCAGCGCTTCAGCGACGAGGTCGTCGCGATCAAGCTGGACGGCAGCCGCGCAGTCGAGCGCCTGGCGCACATGCACAGCGCCATCAGCGGTTGCTACCGCTGCGAGCCGCACGCGGTGCCGTCACGGGACGGCCAGCGCGTGCTGTTCGCCAGCAACTGGGCCGCGTTCTGCAGCTCAGGCTGCGGCACGAGCAGCGACATCAAGGCGTACGTCGTCGGCACGCAGCAGAACCCGGTTCCGATCGACGTCACGCCGCCAGCCGCTGTGACGGACCTGCGCGTGCCATAGCACACGGAGTTCGCCATTCATGATCGGGCCCCGCGGGTGGGGCAGCCCGATCACGAGTGGCGGATCGCCACACTCACTTCAGGGTGAGACGACCAGCGCTCGGTTCAGGATGCCTGCCGGAGTCTGCATGCGGCAGAAGTACACGCCCGCAGCGACGCCCCGGACATCCAGCACCTTCCGATACTCGCCGGGCTCGAAGTTGTTCTGCACCAACAACCGCACCAGCCGTCCTGCCACGTCGTAGATCCCGAGTTGCACCGGGCCGAGCGTCGCGGTGCTGAAGCGGAGCACGAGCTCGCCGTGAGCGGGATTCGGATAAGGCAGCGCCAGTGACATGGGACCCGATGCATGCGTCGCGCCGCCGCGCCAGCCCGCGGCATTCGCGGCGGGCGCGGGCGAACCCGGGGCCGCAGGGAAGATCCGCGTCCAGGACTCGGACTCATCCAGCCGGCCCGGCGTGCCGGGACAACCCGCGGCATCGACGCCATGCGTGTTGAGGATCTGGCCGGTGTCGAAGTAGTCGGTCGTGATCCCGCCGATCGTGACGTGCACGACGGGTACCGTGGACTGGATGCGCGTCAGGCACTCCGCCGGATCGCAGCCGAAGCAGCCGGCCGGGTTGGTATCGGACCCATCGAAGTTCTCGAATGCGGTCTGCGCGAGGATCAACTGTCCTCCCACTGGGATCGTGTTCGTGCCCCAATGAGCGTAGTGATGTGCCGCGATGTCCGCCGTGACGACGACGCCGGAGAGCGTCGCCCCACTCAGATTCTCGATGCGCAGGCAAGAGGAGTCCCATCCACCGGTCGGTGTGTCGGGCACGCCCACGAACACGACATCCGGGGAGCCGGACCACGGATCGGGTTTCGGTCTTGGGCTGTCGGGATGATGCGTATCGTAGTAGCCCGTGTGAACCGCGATCGGCGGCCCGCCGACCGCCGTCACCGCAACCGTCGCCGTCACCGGCGTCGAGGCATTCAGGCCCGTATCGGTCACCACCAGGCTGACCGTGTAGCTGCCGGCGGTCGCGTACGTATGCGATGCCGTGGCGATCGGGGCCGCGGTGATTACCACGGGCGTGCCATCGCCGAAGTCGAACTGGTAGGTCGCGATGGGCGTCGCATCCACATCAGTCGACGCAGCTCCACTTGCATTCACGGTGAACGCCGGGGCCGACACTTGCGCGACGCTGAGTCTTGCCACGGGGGGATTCTCGGGCGGCGGACCGGTCGAGTATTCGATGTGCAACAGCGGTGCTGCCGGCTTGTTGCCATCCCACGCGTGCGCGGTGCGATGGCCCGTGCCCGTGATGACGAGCGCCAGCGCGTTGCCGCTCACCCAACCCGGGCGGCTCACGACTTCCTGTACGACCGCACTGAGTCCGGGGGTGCGCTGATTGCTCCCTGCCTCGCCCACCACCCACGCGGCAGGAGTCCAAGCGACGGTCGTGGCAGTACGCGCTCTCGATGAGATATCGAGGGCGGTCAGGCTGAAGGCCGCCGGATTGTCCGCGGCTTGCGCACGGATCGACAGGTTCGTCAGCTCGGCCTGCGACTCCTTGGCGCCGAACTGAACCCACGCGTTCGTGATCGTGGCGCCCGGCGGGATCGAGAGGCCGGTCCAGCGCATGCCCACCGTCTGGTCGCTCGCATCGTGGATCAACTCGAGGTCACCACTGGCCAGATACATCGTGCCGTTGGCGAACTCCTCGGCATCGTCCGCGGATGCGGCGGTGCGTCGCTCCAGCGTGACGGTCACGCCGGCTGTCGGGGCCACCGTGACAACTGCGGTCGTCGGCGCTGACGAGTTGAGTCCGGTGTCGGTCGCGATCAATGTCACGGTGTAGGTACCGGCCACTGCATACGTATGCAGCGCGATTGCCGTCGGCGCGAGTGTGACGACCGGCAGCGTGCCGTCACCGAAGTCGAATCGATAGCTGGCGATGGGCGTGAGATCCGCATCCGTCGACGCTGCCCCGTCGGCACTGACCGTGAGCGCGGGGTTCGACACCTGCGTCACGGCGAGACGTGCCACGGGCGGGTTCTCCACCGGAGGACCGGTCGTGTACTCGATGTGCAATACGGGTGCGGCAGTTTTCTTACCGTCCCACGCCCACGCGGTGCGGTGACCGGAGCCGGTGATGATCACGGCGAGCGCATTGCCACTCGCCCAGCCCGGCCGGTTGATGACCTCCTGGAGGAGCGCGCTGATATCGGGCGTGCGTTGATTCGCGCCCGCCTCCCCCACGGCCCATGCGCCAGGGGCCCAGCTCATCGCGGCCGTCGTCAGCGGCCTGAGCGAGAGATCGCGTAGGTTCGGGCTGAATGCGGTCGTGTTGTCAGCAGCCTGGGCGCGGATCGTGAGGTTCGTGGCAACGCTGTGGGCTTCCCTCGCGGCGAACTGCAGCCAAGCGGCGGTGATGGTGGCGCCCGGCGGGATCGTGATCGCAGGCCAGCGCATCCCGACGGTCTGATCGCTTGCGTCGTGGATGAGCTCGAGGTCGCCGCTGATCAAGTACGAAGTACCGTTGGCGAACTCCTCAGCGTCATCGGAGGATGCGGCGATGCGCACCTCCAGTGTAGCGGCCGAAACACTGCCGCCGACCAGGAGCAGTGCAGCGACCGCGAACGTCAATGGCCGCAACACCGTCGGGTGGCCTTGGGATAGCACGCGTCTTGCCCGATCCAGGCAAGCGCCCATTCGCGAGTGGCTGAGCTGCTTGGATACGAAGGACATGGGCTCCTCGTGGAGTCGGGGAACGACGAGCACAGCTTTGGCTGCGCGGGGGCTCGGCAGAAGCGCTCTCCGCAGGCCACGACTCTAGGAGATGGCGGCGGCGAAGTGCGAGCGGATTCGATGTCGTGCGGGTGTATCGCGCCACAGAAGACGCGCACTCGTCGCCGATCGACGCAAGCGTTCGCTCAGCGCAAATCAAGTGTGTCAGGAGCGAACATCGGGTCCGCAGTTCAGCGCGCCTCGCTCGCCGCCCGCTCCCACGCCCGCACGATGTCGCCGGCGGGCTCGATCCGGTCGATGGCGGCCACGCTCTTGCCGGCCTGCCAGAACTGCGACGCTTCGCGCTTGGCACCGCGCTTCAGGCTGAACGCGGACTGCAGCACGAACCACGTGCGGAGTGCGTGTTTCGTGCGCGGGTTCTTGAGCAGCCAGCGCTCGAGCGCGTTGGCATGCAGGCCCTGGCGACGGATGACCGGCGTATCGATCACCGCCACCGGCACCCCGGTGATGCGCTCGGTGAGAACGATGTCGTCTTCCTTGGCCGCGACCACCGCAGCCTTGTAAGAGGCACTGGCATCACACTCGGTCGTGGCGATGAATCGCGTGCCGCACTGCGCGCCCACATAACCCATACGCAGCGCGTCCACGAAACCCGCCCCATCACCGATGCCGCCCGCACATACCACCGGCAGACCGAACGGCAGCAGTTCGTCGAGCAGCGCGCGCGGGTCGCGCGCGCCAGCGTGTCCGCCCGCGCGACGGTTCACCGCGATCAGGCCGTCGGCGCCACCGTCACGTGCCTTTTGCGCCCACTTGGCCTCGGTGACGTCGTGGTACACCACGCCGCCGACAGCATGCACCTTCTCGGCCACCCAGCGCGGGTCGCCGAGTGACGTCACGAAGAAGCGCACGCCTTCCTCCAGCGCTTCGTCGACCCAGCGGCGCATGCGTTCCATGTAACGCTTGGACGACTTCTCGATGAGCGCGTTCATGCCGATCGGCTGGCTCGTGAGCGAACGGATGCGGCGCAGGCCCGCACGGAACTCGATACCCTGCACGAACGTCAGCGTGACGGGCTGCACGATGCCGATGCCGCCGGCCTCGCTCACCGCTGCCACCAACTCGACGTTGCTGCACGGATACATGGCCCCGCAGATCACCGGCACGCGGATCTTCGCGTGGCGCGTGAGCGGCGTATCGAGCGACAGCGGACTCATCGTGGCGCCGGCAGACGCGAAGCGGTGCTCACGGCGTGAGACCCAGCCGCCAGTGCACGCGCACCGTGGCCACGATATCGCCACCCGCATCCCGGATGTCGGCGCGCACCTCGAAATCGGTGTCGCCGGCCACCTGCGGCACCACCACGCGGGCCTCACTGACCAGCGTGCCGCGCGCCTTCTTCATGTACTCCGACTCGATTCGAAGCACGATGCCGCGCACACCGGGCGGCAGCGCGGTGGTCATAGCCAGCCCGCTGGTGAGTTCGCCAAGGTTCGTCAGCGCCACCGCGTGGATCGAGCCCAGGTGATTGCGCACGGCACGGCGATCTCGCAGCGCGAGCTTGGCGTGACCGGGTTCCAGCGCCAGTGGCGTGGCGCCGATGCTACCGCTGTAGGGCACCATGCCACCGAACAGCATGCCGAAGATCGCTCGTCCGAACGGCAGACTCTGGCAGTTCTTCCACAGCGACAACACGCGAGCACCGGGAGCATCGCGTCCGCTTGTGGCTTCGGTCATGCGTTCTCCTTGCGCCCAGGGGCGGGTGAGCACGCGTTCGTGCTCAGGACCGATCCCACTTAGCTCTTGGTCATCGCTTTCTTGTGCTGGGCAACACGCACGAGCAACTCCCACGACGTGCCCGCGGCATTCCCCAGGATCATGCAGATGCCGCCGGTCATGTTGAACAGCATCTCCGGGATGCCCATGAACACGCCCACGCCGGCGGAAAGCATCAACAAGTACGCGATCAGCGGCATCGTGGTGCGGCGGCGCATCTGCTGGGCACTCATGGCTCCACCGCTTTGCTTGCTCATGTGACGCGAGAAGTAGGCCGAGCTGATGAGCCCGGCCAGTGCCGCAACCGTGATCAGGATTCCGGTCATCCGGGCGGACATCGCCGGCACCAGCATGAGCAACGACACGACGAGCACCGAGACGAAGGTGGTCAGCGTGGCGCGCGACAACCCCAGCAGATGCTCGTGCCCGGCTTCGACCAGCAGGTCCAGATGGAGCGATAACGCCACGAACAAGAGTCCGGCCAGTGTCACTGCGGCCGTGCCGGCCATGAGGTAGAACTCGTGCCACTGCTCGACCTGCTCGGTGAACGGCAGGTCACGGCCCAGCATTCCCACGAAGCCGGCCAGAGGAGTGTGCCCCGACCCGGCCGCGACGGTATCCGCAACAGTACCCACCACCGCCCCCGCTTCGAGCAACCAGCCGGGCAGCATCACAGCCCCAGCTCCGCGGCGATCCCGATCATGGCGTCGCGTACGAACGCGATGTGCGCGTCCAACTCCACGCCCAGTTCAGCAGTGCCCTGGGTGATGTCGTCGCGGTTGACGTTCCGGGCGAAGCCGGCACTCTTCAGCTTCTTCTTCACTGACTCCACCTCGACAGCAGTGAGCTTCTTCTCGGGGTTCACGAGCGCACACGCCACCAGGAAGCCCGACAGTTCATCACAGGCGAACAGTGCCCTGGCCATCAGCGTGTCGCGCGGCACGCCCGAGTACGTGGCGTGCCCCAGCACGGCGCGGCAGATGTCCTCGGGCCAGCCCGTGGCGCGCAGGACCTCGACCCCTTGCATCGGGTGCTGCTCGGCGCTCGGGTGACGCTCCCAATCGAAGTCGTGGATCAGCCCGGTGAGCCCCCAGCGCTCGGGGTCCTCGCCGTAATGCACGGCGTAGGCGCGCATCGCGGCCTCGACGGCATAGCAGTGCTTGCGCAGGTTCACGTTCAGCACCCACTCGTGCAGCAGGGCGATGGCCTGTTCGCGTGTGGGCAGTGCGCTGACGGTCATGCGGTCCTCCGGGCTTCGGCCGCTCGGGCCGCGCCTCGTCCCGTTGTGATGTCACCCGTGATCAGGGTGAAAGCAAGAAGGCGGCGCCGAGCGCCGCCTCCGTGCGAATGTCATGTGCGCTTCGTCACTTGTTCTCGAAGTGTTTCCGGTTCTTGTCCGTGAAGCTCGCCCACTTCTCGGGCACACCGTTGTCCGGGAAGATCGCCTGCACGGGACATGCGGCTTCACACGCCTGGCAGTCGATGCATTCGTCCGGATGGATGTAGAACTGGTCCTCGCCCTCGTAGATGCAGTTCACGGGGCAGACTTCGACGCAGGACTTGTCCTTCACCCCGATGCACGGCTCGGCGATGATGAACGGCATGGCTGGAACCTCCGGTAAGGCACGAACGCACGGGGGTGCGCGCGAGAACTGGCAAAGTGAAAGCGAACGTGGGCGGAGTCTAGAGGGCGGTGCCGGGACTGGCAAGATGGCGGGCGGGCGGTTCCGGCACCACCGGTCCGTCGAAAGCGACCATTCGCCGGCTCTGCGGCGCCATTCGCCGAACGGCCCTCGCCAGACCGCCGGCCAGCCGTGACACTGGGTCGGTCAGCACGAAGCACGCTCGCGGCGACCGCGACTGAAGCGGGCGGGACAGCCTTGACCGGGTCGCAGGTACTGCCGGACACTCGGCCGTTCGGACCCCATGCTGCCAG
This sequence comes from bacterium, assembly GCA_031408715.1. Classification (GTDB taxonomy): domain Bacteria; phylum Eisenbacteria; class RBG-16-71-46; order RBG-16-71-46; family RBG-16-71-46; genus JAIOPA01. Next base: position 7,409 of record JANNWR010000121.1, on the reverse strand, counting down.
CCTCGAACCCTTGGGATGCCCCTTCATGGATAGCAAGACCGACCTCTCCTCGCTGCGCATCGACCGCTCGGCTCCGCCACCGCCGCGGCGTGGCATGTCGCCCGTGCTCACCGTGGCACTTGTCGCCCTCGCACTAGCCGCGGGCTGGTTCGGGTTCAAGGCCAGTCGCGGAGGCAGCACGATCGAGGTCACGCTTGGCACCGCCGAAGCCACGGGCGGCGGCAGCGTCTCGGGCGAGGGCATCAGTGCCAACGGCTACGTGGTGGCGCGCACCAAGGCCAGCGTGTCGAGCAAGATCCTCGGCCGGCTGGCGTGGATCGGCGTCACGGAGGGCTCGCGCGTGCGCACGGGCGAGGTCATCGCCCGGCTCGAGAGCGCCGACTACGAAGCTGCGGTCAATGCCACGCACGCGAACGAGGCGCAGATCGAGGCGCAGATCGTGCAAACGCGTCGCGACTTGAAGCGCACACAAGCGCTGCGCACGCAGGAGCTGGTTTCGGACGCCGATCTCGAGAACGCGCAGACCCGGCTCGATATCCAGCTCGCCCAGGCCGCAGCCACGCGCGCACAGACCAAGCTGTCGGAGGCGAACCTCGAGAACACGCGCGTCCGCGCGCCGTTCGCCGGCACCGTGCTGCGCAAGGACGCCGAGGTCGGCGAGATCGTGGCGCCCTCGGGCGCTGGCGGAGGGCTGACGCGCACGGCCATCGTCACCATGGCCGATCTACAAACACTCGAAGTCGAGGTCGACGTCAACGAGGCCTACATCGCACAGATCCGCAATGCGCAGCCGGCGCGCATCACGCTCGACGCCTACCCCGACACGTCGTTCACGGGCCGCGTGCGCCAGGTCGTGCCCACGGCCGACCGGCAGAAGGCGACCGTGCTCGTGAAGGTCTCGATCCTCGATCGCGACCCGCGCATCCTGCCCGAGATGGGTGCCAAGGTGGTGTTCTCGGCACACGACGCCAAGGCACAGGCCGCGCCACGCCGCGTGTTCGTGCCGCAGGCAGCGCTCGTGCAGGCAGACGGCAAGGCCTCGGTGTGGATCGTGGAAGACGGCAAGTCACGTCAGCAGGCCGTGGATGTCGGTCCGGCTCGTGGCGACCGCATCGAAGTGCGACAGGGACTTTCGGGTGGCGAGAGCCTCGTGCTCACGCCGCCCGCCGGATTGAAGAACGGTAGCAAGGTGAAGCTCGCCGGGCGCTGAAGCGTCCGTCTCACCGGAGGTTCGAACATGGCTTCAGTCGAAGTGAACAATGTGGTCAAGATCTACCATCGCGATGCAGAAGAGGTCCGGGTGCTCGACGGCCTCACGCTCAACATCCCCGACGGTTCGTTCGTGGCGCTCATGGGGCCCTCGGGCTCGGGCAAGACCACGCTCCTGAACCTGATCGGCGGCGTCGACCAGCCGACCTCCGGTGACGTGGTCGTCGCAGGCACGAACATCGCCCGCATGAACGGCAATGAGCTGGCGCGCTGGCGCTCGGCATCGATCGGCTACATCTTCCAGCTCTACAACCTGATCCCGGTGCTCACCGCGCTCGAGAATGTCGAACTGCCGCTGCTGCTCGTGAAGATGAGCGGAGCGGAACGCCGCAAGCGCGCCGAGACCGCGCTCGGCCTGGTGGGCCTGGGCGACCGGCTCAAGCACTACCCCCGCCAGCTTTCGGGCGGTCAGGAGCAGCGCGTGGCGATCGCGCGCGCGCTGGTTTCGGACCCCAAAGTGCTGCTCGCCGACGAGCCCACCGGCGACCTCGACCGGAAGTCGGCCGAAGACGTGCTGCAGTTGCTCGACCGGCTCAACAAGGAGTTCAAGAAGACCATCGTCATGGTCACCCACGACCCGCATGCGGCCGAGCGCGCCACGCTCCAGTACCACCTCGACAAGGGTGTCCTGTCGAATTGAATCAAGGGAGGCGCGGCATGTTCAAGCTGGTGATCGTCAATCTGTTCCGCAATCCCCTGCGCACGTTCCTGACCATGGCAAGCGTCATGGTGGCGCTGTTCCTGTTCTGCACGCTCGGCGGCGTGCTCGACACACTTCAAGAATCCATCAAGGTCGGCAGTCAGTCGCGGCTGGTGGTGCGCAACAAGATCTCGTTGGTGCAGTGGATCCCGATGGCCTACCGCGCACGCATCGAAGCGGTGCCGGGCGTCAAGCGCTGTGCGGTGCAGAACTGGTTTGGCGCTCAGGACCCCGCGGACAGTCGCGGCTTCTTCGCTCAGTTCGGTGTCGACGACCCTTACTTCGCCATCTACAACCCCGATATCGACATCGTCCAGGCTTCGCCCGTGCAGACCGCACGCGTGGTGCCCGAGGGTGTCAATCCCAAGCTGGCGTCCTACTTCCTCGAACGCACGGCTTGCGTCGTCGGCGAGAAGCTCCTGCTCAAGAAGGGCTGGAAGCTGGGCCAGACCATCACATTGGCGGGCACGATCTTCCCGGGTCCGTGGCCGTTCACGATCCGGGCCGTGTATCGCGCCAAGAACAAGTCTTTCGGCGAGGAGATCATGTTCTTCCACTACAAGTACCTGAGTGAGAAGGGCATGGGCGGCCAGGAGGCCGTGGGCACGTACGTGCTCGAGTTGTCCGACCCAGCACAGGCCAGCACCGTGCTGAACGCCATCGACTCGCAGTTCGAGAATGCCGCGCCGGCCACGCTCACCGAGACCGAGCAGGCGTTCCAGGCCGGCTTCGTGAGCATGTACGGCAACATCCCGTTCGTGCTGCGCATCATCGGACTGGCGATCGTGTTCAGCATCTTGTTGATCGCGGCCAACACCATGATGACGTCGATCCGCGAACGAACCGGCGAGTTCGGCGTCCTGAAGACGCTCGGTTTCACCGACGGCCAGGTGTTCGGCATGGTCGTCATCGAGGCGGCCATCATCACGCTCGGTGGCGGGCTCATCGGCGCGCTGGGTGCGAAGTTCGCGGTCGACGGCAACGCCGTCTTCGGCGCGTTCCTGCCACCCATGTCGGTCTACTGGGGCACCGTGCTCACTGGCATCGCCATCGCGCTCGTCATCGGCGCGGTGAGCGGCCTCGTTCCGGCCATGCAGGCTTCGCGCCTGCGCATCGTGGACGCGCTTCGGCGCGTCGAGTGAGAGGACCCATGGCCATCCCATTCGCCTACAACTTCCGCAGCGTCACGCACCGCCCGGTCTCAACCGCCACCACCGCACTCGGCATCGGGCTCACGGTCGCCATCTACATCGGCGCTCTGGCGCTCGCCGCCGGCTTCAAGGCCTCGCTCGTCACCACCGGCTCACCCGACAATGTCATCGTGCTGCGCAAAGGTGCGGACAGCGAGATCTCCAGCGGCGTCACACTCGATCAGTCGAACATCCTCAAGGCCGATCCTGCCGTCGCCATCGGCCCCGATGGCCGGCCGCGGGCGAGCGCCGAGATGGTGATCGTCGTCAACAAGCCGCGCCTCGGGCAGAAAGGCTCGTCGAACATCATGGTGCGTGGCGTGGACCTGGCCGCCGCGGACCTGCGCGGTGGCGTCAAGGTGGTCGTCGGCCGCATGTTCACGCCCGGTACGGACGAGATCATCGTCGCCAAGCGCATCGCCGGGCGGTTCGCCAACTGCAATGTCGGCGACAAGCTCAAGTTCGAGCAGCGCGATTTCACCGTGGTCGGGCAGTTCACGGCGGGGGGCTCGGCGTTCGAGTCGGAGATCTGGGGCGATGCAGCGGTGCTGATGCCGGCGCTGCATCGCGAAGGCTACTTCCAGACTTTCGTATTCCGCATGAAGGACCCGGCGCAGTTCAAGGCGATCCAGAAGCGACTCGAGGCCGACCCGCGACTGCAGTTGCAGGTCAAACGCGAGCGCGAGTTCTACGCCGCGCAGAGCGAGCTCTTCTCGGCGCTCATCACCGGCATCGGCACGTTCATCACCGTCATCATGGCCATCGGGGCGGTGTTCGGCGCGGCCAACACCATGTACGCCTCGATCGGCGCACGCACCCGTGAGATCGCCATGCTGTTGGTGCTCGGCTTTGGCCCCGGCGCCGTCATGCTGTCGTTCGTGGTCGAGTCGGTCATCATCTCGTTCATCGGCGGTCTGGTCGGCTGTGTGATCGCGCTGCCCATGAACGGCATCACTTCGAGCACGACGAACTTCCAGAGCTTCTCGGAGATGGCTTTCCAGTTCCGCATCACTCCAGCGATCATGCTACAGGCGCTGCTGTTCTCCGCCCTGCTCGGGCTGGTCGGTGGCTTCTTCCCGGCCCTCAAGGCCTCGCGCCAGAGCCTGTCGGGCGCGTTGCGAGGCTGATACGCGAAGCCCCCGCGCGAAACATCCATGGACGCCCGCTTCGGCCCCTGCCGAGGCGGGCGTTCCGGCATTCGGGTCCCGGCGATGTCCGGCTCGCGTCAGGATGATCGCGCGGCAGTTCCGAATCCGGGCGAAAGCATCTAAAGTGACCGGGTTCCGTCATTCCATTCGCGCTTCGAGGAGGCATCCGTGTCGGGTATCCGTGAGGTCATCATCCTGGGCTCCGGCCCTGCGGGCTATACCGCTGCGCTCTATGCCGCGCGCGCCAACCTGAAGCCGCTGATCTTCACCGGGCTGCAGCCCGGCGGCCAGCTCACCATCACCACCGAGGTCGAGAACTACCCCGGCTTCGAGCACGGCATCCAGGGGCCCGACCTCATGGACGTCATGCGCAAGCAGGTGGCGCGCTTCGGCACCGAGTTCATGGACACGATGGTCGAGAAGGTCGACTTCTCGGCCCGCCCGTTCAAGGTGTGGGCGGACGGCGTCGAGTACCAGTCCAAGAGCGTCATCGTCGCCACCGGCGCTTCAGCGCTGCTCCTGAACATCCCGAGCGAGACCGAGTACATGGGCTTCGGCGTCTCGGCGTGCGCCACCTGTGACGGCTTCTTCTACAAGGAGAAGCGCGTGCTCGTGATCGGCGGGGGCGACACCGCGATGGAAGAGGCCAACTACCTGACGCGCTTCTGCACCGAGGTCTCCGTGGTGCACCGGCGGGACTCCTTGCGCGCGAGCAAGATCATGCAGGAGCGCGCGCTCGCCAATCCGAAGATCAAGTTCATCTGGAACGCCGAGATCGCCGAGGTGCTGGGCGAGAAGAACAAGAAGGTCACCGGTGTGAAGCTGCGCGACACGAAGACCGGTGCAGTCACCGAGATGGCCGTCGACGGCGTGTTCGTGGCCATCGGCCACAAGCCGAACACCGAGTTCCTGGGCGGCCAGCTGCCCACGGATGCCAAGGGCTACCTCGTCGTGAAGCCGGGTTCGTCGTACACCAACATCGCGGGCGTGTTCGCCGCCGGCGACGTGCACGACCAGGTCTACCGTCAGGCGGTCACCGCTGCCGGCAGCGGGTGTGTGGCCGCGATCGACTGCGAACGCTGGCTCGAAGCCCAGGCGCACGCCGAGACTTCTGCGGCCGGTACTCACTGACGCCTCGTACGCCATGACGGGCCGCCCTGCGCGGGGCCCGAACAGGGATTCCCAAATGGAAAGAGAAGTCCTCGAGTTCGACGTGCAGTTCGTGGGCGCAGGCCCTGCGGGACTCGCCGGTGCGATCCACCTGGCGAACCTGATCGCGAAGCACAATGAGCAGGCCGCCACCACGGGCGGCAAGGCTCTGCCCGAGATGAACATCGCGGTGCTCGAGAAATCATCCGAGGTCGGCCAGCACGGCATCTCGGGTGCGGTCATGGACCCGCGCGCACTGCGCGAACTGGACCCCGACTATGTGGCCAAGGGCTGCCCGATCGAGGCCGAGGTCACGGTCGACGATGTCTACATCCTGTTCGAGAAGTCGCAGTTCCGCCTGCCGTTCCTGCCGCCCGCGCTGCACAACCATGGCAACGCCATCGTGTCGCTGGGCGAGCTGAGCAAGTGGCTCGCCGCGCAGGCGGAGGAGCGCGGAGTGTTGATCGCCACCGAGACGCCGGCACAGACGCCGCTCCTGGAGGGATCCAAGGTGCTGGGTGTGCGCACGGGTGACAAGGGTGTCGACAAGCACGGCAACCACAAGCCCACCTACCAGCCGGGGGCGGATTGCCTCGCCAAGGTCACGGTGCTGTGTGAGGGCCCGTGCGGCACCACGGCCAAGCAACTCGAGAAGGCGCTCGGGCTGAACACCGACAAGCAACCTCAGGTCTACGCCACAGGTGTGAAGGAGTTGTGGGAAGTGCCGGCCGGCCGCGCGCAGAAGGGCCGCGTCATCCACACCATGAACTGGCCGCTCGGTGCCGACACGTTCGGCGGCGGGTTCATCTACGGGCTGTCGGACTCGTTGTGGTATGTCGGCTGCGTCACTGGACTGGACGCCAAGGACCCGACCAGCGATCCGCACGGAAATCTGCAGAAGCTGAAGACCCACCCACTGGTGTCCGCACTGCTCGAGGGCGGCAAGCCGGTCAGCTATGGCGCCAAGGCCATCCCCGAGGGCGGTTGGAACGCCATGCCGAGGCTTTACGCCGACGGCTTGCTGCTCGCGGGGGACACGGCCGGCTTCCTGAATGGCGGACGGCTGAAGGGCATCCACCTCGCGATCAAGAGCGGCATGCTGGCCGCCGAGCAGGTGCTCGAGTGCCTGCTTGCCGACGACTTCTCGGCCGCGAAGCTCGCGGGTTATGCCCAGCGCGTCGAGGCCTCATGGGCTGGCGAGGAACTCAAGGGCATGCGCAACTTCCATCAGGCGTTCGATTCCGGGCTGTGGGCCGCGCTGCCGCGCACCGGGTTCCAGATGTACATGGGCGGCGTCGATCCTCTGGGCGGTGAACTCACCGGGCATCCAGGCCACGAGCGCATGCAGAAGCTGGCGGTCGCCCATCCGAACGGCAAGCCTGTGCCGCTCAAAGCCGATGGCAAGCTCACGTTCGACAAGCTCGCGGATGTCTACTTGAGCGGCACCATGCACGACGAGGACCAGCCCGTGCACCTGATCGTGGCCGACACCAGCGTGTGCGCCACGAAGTGCCGCGAGGAGTATGGCAACCCCTGCCAGCACTTCTGCCCCGCGAGCGTGTACGAGATGGTCCCGGATCCGGCCAAGGCCGGGGCGCTCAAGCTGCAGATCAACGCCAGCAATTGCGTGCACTGCAAGACGTGTGACATCGCCGACCCTTACCAGATCATCACCTGGACGACGCCGGAGGGCGGCGGCGGGCCAAACTACAAGCGGCTCTAGACAGCCGCACGCGAGAACCCCCGGTGGCCGTCTGGACCGGGGGTTCTCGCATGCCAGGCAGGGCGTTGCCGGGCGCGGCCACCACGCTCGCCAGGAACCCCACAAACTCGACGGGGGGCCCCCGGCGAGGGGGCCCCGGGCGGTGGGGCGGCGGGGGGGGGGGGGGGGGGGGTGATCGGCGGAAGGTTGCACCCCCACCGGGGGGGGGGGGGGGGGGTGGACGGGCAGGG
>JANNWR010000120.1:0-52886 GCA_031408715.1 bacterium | reverse complement strand
GCGGTGCGGAGTCTCGAGAGGTTCACGCCCGCAATCTAGTGCCTTCGCGCGTTTTCGGCACGCCGGCGGGGCCGGGAAGCCCGAGTCAGGGGCAGCCGTCGGGCCGTCACGATCCCGAATGACCTGTTCCGGTCGGTATCGCCAGAGAGCGGGCCCCGGACGGCAGTTGTTGGAGCCGCTCGCCCTGCGCCGGAGGGGCCAGAAATCGCCTGAGAACCCGCTTTCGCTGCTCAACCGCGGGCGTTCCGCGGCCGATAATCGAGGGCAGGGATTGGTGTCTTTGCAGCCCACCCGAGAGAGCCAGGGAACGGCATGAACTCGCGCACCGAGATCCGTTGGATGCAGTTGCAGCGCGCCGGCTGGATGTTGTGGGCAGCCACGTTCGCGCTGCTGCTGGCACTCGCCACGGTCGTGCCTGCGCTCTACGCGCGTGTCCAGGGGCTGACCGAGTCCAAGGAACCGCCCGTGGGGCTCGACAATCCCTACCTGGTGACCGTTGCGCTGGCCGGGCTCGTGGTCCTGTTCTGCCTGTACACGATCATCCAGCAGCGCGAACTGCATCGCGCGGTCAAGGCGCTGTCGCGCGAGGAGAACGAGCGCGCCGACTCCAGTGTGCGGCTGTCCGAGCTCACCGCGCTGTTCCAGGTCAGCACGACGCTGCAGCTGCAGCTGCGCAGCGACGTCATCCTCGAGATCATCGTGCGCCGGGTGGTGTCCACGCTCAAGGCGCAGCAGGCCTCGATCATGATCCTGGAGCCGGACACCGGTGAACTGGTCACCCGAGCGTCATACGGCCTCGAAGCGGAGTTCTCGCGCGGGGCGCGCAAGAAGATCGGTGAGGGTATCGCCGGCTGGGTGGCACTGCGCCGCGAGGCGGTCTCGTTGGGCGAGCATGCGCCGTCGGGCGAACTGGGCAAGCACTACAAGGAGAACCGCCGCATCACGTCGGCGTTGTCGCTGCCGCTCGCGATCGGTGAGCGCGTGATCGGCGTGCTGAACGTCAACCGCATCAACCACACCGAACCCTTCGGCGAGCACCACCTCGAGGTGCTGCGCGTGTTCTCGGAGCACATCGCCGCGGTCATCGACCGTGCCGAGGCCATGGACCGTCTGGGCCGCCGCGCGCGCGAGCTGGAAGCCGACAACGAGAAGCTCACGGACCTGAACCGCATGAAGGACACATTCCTGGGCACCGCGAGCCACGAGCTCAAGACGCCGCTCACCAGCGTGATCGCCTATGCCGAACTGCTCGACGACCACGAAGGCAGGCTGTCGCGCGAGCAGTCGCGCGAGTTCGTGGGGCGGCTGCGTGCCGAAGCGCAGCGCCTGCTGAGCCTGATCGAGGACATTCTCGATCTGTCGCGCCTGGAGAGCGGCAAGCTCGCATTGAAGCCGCGTTCGCTCGACATCGCCGAAGTGCTGCGAGGTGCGGTCGAGACGACGCGTCCGCTGGCGCAGAAGTTCGGCGTGAAGATCGAAACCGACTTCGCCGCCGGGTTGCCGGCGCTGTCGGTCGATGAAGTGAAGATCCGCCAGGTGGTCGTGAACCTGATCGTGAACGCCGTCAAGTTCAGCCCGCGTGAGTCGCCCGTCACGGTGCGCACCGCACAGGACGGCGCTTACGTGCGGCTCGAGGTGCACGATCACGGTCCCGGGGTCGCTCCCGATACGGCAACGCACATCTTCGAGCTGTTCGGGCAGAACGTGGCCGAGGACTCGGATTCGCGCGGCGGCCTTGGCATCGGGCTGCATCTGGTCAAGCGCATCACTGAACTGCACGGCGGGCACGTCGGTGTGAACAGCCGGCCGGGTGAGGGTTCGACCTTCTGGATCCGGCTGCCCATGGCGCCCGAGGGACACGCCACGGCCGACACCGCGAGCGACGAGCGCGTCGCGGCCTGAGTTTCAGCAGACATCGCGAAGGCGCGACCTGATCGGGGTCGCGCCTTTCGTATCGGTGGTCGGGTCGGTTGCTCGACTTCGAAGCCCGCACGGCCCACCGGAGGGGAACTTCGTTCCGCAGAACGGCATTCCGGTCGTTGGCGTCCCCTCGCGCGCGGAGGCGCACGCGTGCATACTGCCCGCATCCTGCGGCCTCCTTCCCCGCAGGGACCATGCCCCGGAGCCCCTGCCCGTGCCATCGCACGATTCCCCATCACGACCGACGAACTCGCCCGTACAACAGCCAGGGGCTGAGGGTGCGGTCATGCCCGCAGCCGGCTTCGACTCGGCGCTCCTCGGGCGTGTGTGTACACGCGACACGGAAGCACTGGGACTGTTCTACGACCGTTATCTCGATCTGGTGTTCGGGTTGGCGTGGCGCCTTCTCGGCGACCGCACCCGAGCCGAGGACGTCGCTTCGGAGGTATTCCTCAAGGTGTATCGCGCGGCGGATCGTCTGGACCCGACCCGGGACCCCGCACCCTGGCTCACGACCATCACGACCAACGTGTGCCGTGACCTGTGGCGCTCGGGGGCGTACCGCATGAGCGCGCGCGCCGCCGATATCGACGACCCCGTGGCGTCGGCATCGCTGAGTTCGGGCCGCAATGACCCCGAGGCGGACACGCTCCTGAAGGAACGCGAGCAGCTGGTGCAGCGAGCACTGCTCGAGCTGCCCGAGCCGTTGCGAGAGGTCATCGTGTTGCACGACTATCAGGGACTCGATCACCGTGAGGTGGCGGATGTGCTGCGCATCGCGCACGACGCGGCGCGCAAGCGTTATTCCCGCGCGCTGGCTGCGCTGGAGCAGAAGCTGAGAGGACGGCTGTGAGCCCGAACATCGATCCCGAACTGACGCCGGCCGAACGCCGCGTGCGCGAGGCGCTGCAGGCCCTCGATCGCCCGCAGGCCGACCCCGCATTCCGCTCGCGGTTGCGCCAGGATTTCGTGTCGGGGCGCATTGGCCGCCGGCCAGGACTGACGTTCGGCCGGCCGTGGTTCCTGCGCGCGTTCGTGCTGGTGCCCGCTGCGGCGTGCGCGCTGGCGCTGGTGTTGCTCGCGGGCAATCGAGGCCCCGACTGGCGCGTGAAGGACGCGAGTGGTGACGGCAACGTGGTGGTCGATGGCACGGTGTACGCCTCGAACGATGTGGCACGCGTGGGTGCGGCGCTGCGGCGCGGCGGACGCGTGCGCGTGGAGGGCGCGGTCACGCTCGATCTGGTGGCGCCCGGCATCGCTGCGATCGCGCTGGCCCCGGACGCCGAGGTCATCCTGTCACCGGCGCCCAATCGTTGGTGGTCGCGCACCATGAGCACGCGCGTCACTGCCGGTAACGCGTACTTCAGCACCGGCCGCGCGTTCCACGGCGCGAAACTCGATGTGTCCACGCCCCACGCTCAGGTGCGCGCGGTCGGCACGTCGTTCGCGGTGCTGTGCGCGCCGTTCGGCACGTGCGTGTGCGTCATGGAGGGCCATGTGCGCGTCGGCCGGCTGGGGATGGCGCCCGGCGAGGGTGTCGATGTGCCGGAGGGCATGCGCCGGATCGTGCACCCGGGTGAGCCGGCGGTGACGATGCCGATCCTCGAGGACTCCGTGCACCATCTGCACGAGCAGCTGTCGACGGTCGGAAACCAGCTCGGTCGCTGACGCAGGCGGAGAGCGGAGAGCGACGCGTCTCGCCGAGGCCCCCTGCTGACGATCCGGACTAAGCGGCGCTGCGGTCCATCCCCACGGGCCAGTCCAGGATCGGCACGTCACGCGTGATGTGGCGGTCGTCGGGCAGCAGGACGAGCTGGCGTGCAGGCAGGGGCAAGCCACGGCCCTGGTCATCCACGACCACCTGGATCCACGGGCGTTCGGGATCGCCGGGCACCGGAACGACGATCCGCGCGATGGAGCCATCGTCCAACTCGACGACCTGGCCGGGCGGGTGAAGTCCGAGCGCTTGCACGAGTGCGATCGAAAGCGCCGGATGCCAGTACGAGCGCAGGGGTCCGATCACCCGGGTGAGCGCGCCCGCGGGCGACATGCGCTGGTCGCGCGGGCCGCCATGCGAGAGCAGCGTGACATACGCGTCGGCGATACCGACCAGCTGCGACAACAGTGCGGGCGGTTGCTCGGAGGGACCGGACGGGAGCGGGTCGTGATGTTCGAGCGTGGTGCGCATGGCGTCGAGCGAGTTGCGGTTGAGCGTCGTCACCCATGCCATGCGGCGCAGTCCCTCGCGCGCGTGCGGGGCGTGCGGCCGATCGTCCGTGTCGAGCGCGGACGCGCCCCAATCGTGGCCCGCGTCGTGCAACAGTGCTGCAATCGCGACATCGGCGAGGTCGCGGCGCGTCAGTCCGAGCAGCGCACCCGTGCTGGTGGCCGTGAGGGCGACATGCATGGCGTGCGCCCACACGGTCTCGCCGGGAGTGACGTGCGCGAGGGCGGCGGTGATGCGCTCGCCCTGGAGCACGGCTTCCACGACCGGCTGCGCGAGGCGCTTCAGGTGCCGCAACTCGATCCCGTGGTCGAGTGCGTCACCGGACAGCAGTTGCTGGGTGCCGGCGTAGAGTGCGGCCCACGCTGCACGCGATGCGCCCAGCGCTTCGGGCAGTTCGTCGGTGGCAGCTGCCGCGCCCGCACTGGCCGCGAGCGTGACGAGCGAGAGCGCCCGCACGCCATCGATGCCGGCGGCCTGGCACGCGTGGACGAGTTCCTCCCCTTTCCAACGCTCGCCGGCGACGAACATCTCCATGAACGCGACGAGCGCCGGCAGGGTCAGCACGCTTGTGAACTCGAGACCGGCGATGGTGCGTGCCTCGAGCTCGGACACGAGGAACTCGGCCTGGCGTGCGAGGGGTGAGCGCAACGGCATCCGCTCGCCGTTCATATGCAGATCGCCATCGCGGGCCTCGAAGCGCAGTACACCGCTCGCGCGCAGCAGTGGCTGCAGCAGGACAAGGAAGTTCTCGAGTTGCTGGGTGAACGCCACATGCTTCACCGAATAGGAGCGGCCGCTCTTCAGCAGCGCGACCATGCGCGAGGCGAGCTGCAGCCCGGTCTCATCTGGACCGGCGGATTCGATGCGGCGGGAGTTCGGTGTGCTCATGCGCGACCCCACTGGGCCAAGGCCTCGTCGCATGCCTGGCGGACCGCCTCGCTGCGATGGCGCAGTCCGGCCTCGAGCACGAGCTTCGAGACCGGCGTCCCGATGCGCGCCAATGCGCGCGCGGATGCTGTGCGTTCGCTCGTACGACGGGCGAACCAGCCGCCATGGTTCAGCACCTGGTCCAGTACCGGGATGGCCCGCTCCTCCGCGATGTCGGCAAGTGCCCCGATCAGGGCGATCTTCTGTTCCTCGGGACGAGTCTCGAACTCGACGGCCTTGACGCGCGCTATCAGCGCATCGCAGACGTGTGCGTCGGGTTCGCGCGCCAGCAGGGCGAGTGCGGCGGCCAGCAGTCGAGCGTCGGTCTGGTCGAGTTGTTGCAGGAGCACACTGCGGCGTTGGAACATCGGCACCTGTCCCAGCGCATGGATCGCGGCTCGGCGGACGCGCGCATCGACGTGCCGGGCGGCGACCGCCAGGTGCGACACCACGTCGATCCCGCCGATCTGGCCGAGCACGAACACGATGTTGCGCACGACGTGCCAGCGCGAGTCCGCGAGCCAGGGCCCGAGCGGTGCCGGATCGTCCGCGAATGCGTAGGCCAGCGCCGTGGTCGCGCCAGCCCGGACGCGTGCCTTGTTCGACATGCCGAGCACGGCGGTCAACATGGGCAGTGCCGGTGCTCCCACCCGCACCACGAAAGCGAACAACCGTGCCTGTTCAGCGGTCTCGGCATCGTCCAGGCGCTCGGTGATGGCACTGGCATCGACCGAGCCGAAGGCGTGGGTGAGGGATTCCGAGCTGAGTCGGCCATCGGGGTCGATGCGTCGCAGGAGTTCGTTCGCTCTTCCCGCTTCGACCCAATCGCTGCGCTGGATGCTGGTCGCAACCCAGGTCACGGTCGCGGCGGCGAGGGCTTCGGCGGTCTCGGGTCGAGTGTCATCCGCGAGTGTGCGGGTGACGAACTTCTCGATGGCGTCCGAGAACGGCTGGCTGCGTTCGCGTGCCCAACTTGTGTGGAAGTCGGGAATCGCGACGGGCGCTTCCGTGAGTAGTTCCTGCCAGGCGCGGCGGGCATCCGCGGGGGGCGCTTCGGGCAGTGCCCAATCGTCCGCGTGGCGCAGCGCGGGACCTTGCTGCGCGTGCTGCAGGGGGTTCGTTCGCACGGGGCTCTGCTCCTCGGTGCGAATGATCAAGTGGCCAAGATCCGCTTCCCACAGCAGCGTGACGGTGTCTTCGTGTGTGGCGCTGGCCGGAGCAGCGCTCAGGAGGGCGTGCAACAGGTGGCCTGCCTCGCGCTCGTCGAAGCCGCGCTCGAAGCCAAGCGAGCGGATGCCGTCACGGTGCATGACCCAGGACAACTCGCGTTCGAGCGCTCGCTCCCCGACCGGGGCGTTGGAGTTCTCCGCCACGAACACGGCCTCGTCCTCCAGCACGATCGAGCGCGGTGTCACCTCGAGGGCGAACGGTGCGTGGACCTGCACGAGCACCACCAGATCGGCGACCAGTCGGGCGCGCAAGGCGAGCACGTCCAGGTCGGTTGTTCCGCGCCGGCGCGCCAGATGGATCAGGCGCGCGGTGTCCGCGCACCACGCCGCGACGCCGGCGGCGGCAGGCGAGTGCCCCCGGCGGCGCAGGGTGGCGCCCCGGGTGCTGGGCGCGGGGTCGGGTTGTGCGGGACGAGGGGGCAAGGGCCGTTCTCCGGGGGTGGTGATAGAGCTACCTGCCAGTCATCGGCCGGTCGATCGGCGGTGTTCACCGGAATGCGTTCCGACACCCGAAGCAATTCTAATGTGGGATCAGTTCATCCGCTTGACGGTGCCGAGGGTGGTCCCGTAGTCTCCAGCGTTCTATCCGCAGTTCCTTCTGCACTTTCCCGAGGTTCAAGCACCATGAAGCGGACGTTCCAGCCGAACAACCGACACAAGGTCAAGACGCACGGTTTCCGTCACCGCATGAGCACCAAGGGCGGCCGGAAGATCCTCGCCGCCCGCCGCAAGCAGGGCCGGAAGAGCCTCACCGTGTCGGACCGCTGAGCGATTCCAGAGCGAACTCTCGTACTGCCCTCGGCCGCGCTCGTCTGCTGACTTCAGTTGGCGATTGCCGTCCGTGCGGAGTCGAGCCAGCGCTCGCGATCGCACAGCCCACATGCTGGTGCCAGCCGTCCTATCTGCTGCCGCGATGACCGATCGGCCTTCCGAGCGGCTCCTGCCGGCGAACCGCCTGACTCGTGGACGCGACTATGCGCGCGTGCGCGGTGAAGGGGTGGCCTATCGCGGCCGTACCTGTCTGCTCCTGTCGCTCGCTGTACCAGGGGAAGACAGTCGCATCGGGTTCATCGCCAGCAAGCGCGGCGTCGGAGGTGCGGTCCAGCGGAATCGCGCGCGCCGCCGCCTGCGGGAGATCGTCCGGCGCCGGTGGACCCGCGTCCCCTCACACGGATATCTGCTCGTGTTCATTGCATCACGCCGCACCCTCGATGCCGCGCATCAGGCACTGGCCTCCGACGTGGAGACGCTGCTCGCTCACGCCGGTGCGCTTGCGCCGATTCCTGATTAGCATGCGCGCCCTCCTGCTGCTCGCCATTCGCGCTTACCAGCGCCTCGCGCCGTCCCAAGTGCGCGGCGCCTGCCGACACTTTCCCTCCTGCTCCGAGTACGCGCGCGAGGCTATCGCGCGCCACGGCGCGTTGCGCGGCACATGGCTCGCGCTGCGCCGACTCGGGCGATGCCACCCGCTCGGGACTGCGGGTGTGGACCCGGTGCCCTGATCATGGATCGACGAACCCCCATCGCGCTGTTGTTGTGCGTGCTCGTGTTCGCTTTGTACGTCGCGCTGCAGACGAAGTACGGCCCCAAGCCAGTCGTCAAGCCGCCGGTCGCCAGCACCCCCGCGGGTGCTCCGGCCGTCCCCTCGCCGAATGCCGTCGCGACGCCGGGCGCCGCTCCAAGTGCCGTCGCGACGCCCGGGGCAGCTTCCGTGACCGCACCTGCAGCGCCTGCGGTGCCACCCAGGACGGTCGTCGTCGAGACCGATCTGTATCGCGCCACGTTCAGCAACATCGGTGCACGGCTCACGTCGTTCGAACTCAAGCGCTACGCGGCGGCGTGGGGCGAGTCGCGTTTTGGCGACAACCCAGGCAAGCGCCCGAAGCGCGGGGACATCGTGCCCGAGGGTGATCGCGTCGAACTGCACGGCTCGCCGTCGTTCGCATTCGACCTCGGCGCCGGCACCGCGCTGCACTCGCTGGCCACCACGGCGTTCGCCGTGGAGGAGAGCACCGGTGCTTCGGGCAGAGTCGCGGCGGTGACGTTCAGCGCGCGCGATTCCGCCGGGCTCGAAGTGAAGCAGACCTGGCGCAGCCGGGCGGACTCCTACCTGCTCGACTACGACGTCACCGTGGCGGGAGCTGCGGCCAGCGATTGGTCGCTGACCACTCGTTCGTGGCCGCTCATGAGTGAAGCCAGCCCCGACAAGGAACGGCCGATGGTCCGCGCCATCGGGCTGGTGGGCAAGAACCTGCACCGGGATGCGGCGGAGGGGTTGATCGGCAAGAACCCCAAGCTGCACGAAGGTGCGGCGCACTGGGCAGGCGTGCAGTCCCATTACTTCATGGGGCTGGTTGCGCCGATCGGTGCCGAGGGCAAGAGCGTGGTCAGCGCCGGCTCCGCCTATACGGTGAGTGATGCGGAGCGCGCGCGGCTGCCGCAGAAGAGCAAGACCTCGCAGCCCGTTGCCGAGGGCACGCTGGTCATGAGCGCTCCGTCGACCGGCCATCAGCGCTTCGCGGTCTATTTCGGCCCGTCGGACTATTTCTCGCTCGCCAAACTGTCGGGTGCGGGCAAACCCGGCAGCCTGCAGATCGAGAAGGCGGTCGATCTGGGAGCTGCATGGCTGTTGCCGTTCAGCCATCCGCTGCTCCAGTTGCTGCGACTGCTCGAGTCGTGGGTCAAGAACTTCGGCGTCGCCATCTTCCTGCTCGCCACGGTCGTGCGTCTGGCGCTCCACCCGCTGAACATGGCGAGCATGAAGAGTATGCGCGCGATGACGCGGCTGCAGCCGGAGATGGACCGCATCCGCGAGAAGTACAAGAACAAGCCCGAGCAGATGAACGCCTCGGTCATGGCGCTGTACAAGGAGAACAAGGTCAATCCCGCCGGCGGCTGCCTGCCCATGGTGCTGCAGATGCCGCTGTTCTTCGCGCTCTATCAGGTGCTCAACAGCGCGATCGACCTGCGTCAGGCACCGTTCGTCGGCTGGATCCACGACCTCGCCGCGCCGGACCACCTGTTCTCGGTCGCGGGTTTCTCGATCCACATCCTGCCGATCATCATGGCGATCACCGGCTTCATCCAGCAGAAGCTGACGCCGACGCCGGCGCAACAGGCGACCACGATGTACCTGATGAACTTCTTCATGCTGTTCATCTTCTACGGCTTGCCGTCCGGGTTGGTGTTCTACTGGACGGTGATGAACCTGTACACCGCGCTCCAGCAGTGGCTGGTCCTGCGCGGTGACGACGGAGTCGTCGTGCCCGTCGTGGCAGGTACCCCGCGCGCGAAGGGTTAGCGCCGGGACCCGGACCCGACGAGGGCGCCTGAAGGGCGCCTTGGAAATGTCCGGAGCATGACCTTCCCCATGGCGGACGGGAGCCATGGCGAAGTAGAGTCACCCGTTGTATCGATCGGCTTCGCGGGCCGCACGGCTCCCGGAGGGAACTCGCCGCACCGAAGGGTGCGCGGTCGTTCCCCAGGGAGTTCACCCGCGCGCCGGCGGCGAAGGACGCTCCCGCGGGAGCCCCCTCGCGCCGCGCGCGATGTGCGCCACGGAGCATCACTTCCACCCGCACCGGGATGCTGCACCCCTGGCGCGCACCGACTCGCGCGAGACTTCGCGCGGTGACCGTGCGTGACGGGGAGCGCGTCCGGCAGGGGCAATCCGATGGCTGGTTCCGTGTTCGTAGGCAAGACGTTCGATGAGGCGGTGAAGAAGGGTCTCGATGCTTTGAAGTTGTCGCGTGCCGAGGCGGTCATCACCACCATCGAAGAGGGTAAGGGCGGCTTCTTGGGCTTCGGCTCCCGTCCGTTCCGTGTGAGCGTGCTGCGTCGTCCCGGTGGCGCGATCAAGGAGCCGGCCGAGCGCGAAGAGCGCAGTGGCGGTGCCGCTCGCGGTGGCCGCGATGGCCGGCGCGGTGGTCGTGAGGAGCGTGGTGGTCGTGGCGGTCGTGAGGACCGCGGCGGCCGTGGCGGCCGTGAGGGTGCGGCTGCCGGTTCCGGTGGCAAGGAGCGCGGTCCCCGCGAAGATCGTCCGGCGCGCGAGGAGCGTGGCGCGCGAGGCGGTCGCGACGCGGCTGCTGCTCCGGCGGCGCGTGAGGAGCGGGGCACTCGGCGCGAGCGCGCCCCGCGCGAGGATCGTCCGGTGCGAGCCGGTCGGGACGAGGGTGCGGCGACGGCGCCGCGTGAGGAGCGTGCGCCGCGTGAAGACCGCGCGCCGCGTGCCGAACGCGCGCCGCGTGCCGAACGTGCGCCGCGTGAAGACCGTCCGCCGCGTGAAGACCGTCCGGCACGCGAGGATCGTGCGCCGCGTGAAGACCGCGCGCCACGAGAAGCCCGCGCGCCGCGCGAGGAGCGTCCGCCGCGCGAAGAGCGGATGCCGGTCCAGGCCGTAGCTGGCTCGCCGGTTCCGCCGTCGGTGTCCGAGGACGATGGGGATGCGAACGGTCGTAAGCGCCGCCGTCGTGGTCGGCGGGGTGGGCGTGGCCGCCGTCGCGGCGGTGCCGATGACGCACCGGAGCATGATGACGCGCCGCAGGTCGCGGCGAACGGCGCCGAGCCGATGCGTTCGGCTCCAACACCCGTGATGGCCGTGCAGGCCGCGGCTCCTGCTCCGGTCGCGCCGCGTCCGGTCGAAGCCGAGATGGCACCGGTCATGCGCGCCAGTGAGCCGGCACCGGTGTCCGCGCCGGCGGCTGAGTCCGAGCCGGCGTACGCCTCTGCTGGCGCTGATGTGGATGCGCCGCACGAGTACCGCGAGCATCGCGACACGCGTGACCGCCGCGAACCGCGCGACGGTCGTCGGGAGCGGCCGCGTGGCGGCCGCAGCTCTGAAGGTGGCGAAGGGAGTTCGAACGTGCCCGAGATGAATTCCGAAGAACTGGTGGCGACCGCCAAGAAGCTGACGGATGAGCTTCTGCGCCACATGGGTTTCGAGCCCACCGTCACGGCGAAGGCCGAGGGCAACCGGGTCGACGTCACGGTCGAGGTCGACCGCGACGACCACCTGCTGACGGGCCGTCAGGGCGAGACGCTGCAGTCGCTGCAGCACCTCCTGAACCGTTTTCTCAACAAGGGCGATGGTTCGCGTTACCACCTGCAGCTCGAGGTCAATGACCATTGGTTGAAGCGTGAAGCGGAGCTGGCCGAGCTGGCGAACAAGCTCGCCGACGAGGCGATCGCCAAGAACGCCGAGATCGTGAGCGATCACCTGAACTCGCAGGAACGGCGCATCATCCATGTCACGCTCAAGGAGGACAGCCGCGTGCGGACCTACTCCTTGGGAATGGGCATGGTGAAACGTGTCGCGGTCGCGCCCGCGAGCTTCCCTGAACGCACGGAAGACGACGCGCGCTGAGGTCCGGTCGAGAAACACTCCAGCGCCCGGCTCGGCAGCGATCGAGCCGGGCGCTTCGATTTTCCATGAATGCAGCATCAAACGCATCATCGAGCCCGGGGTGAGTTGCACGGGCGCTTGTTTCGCGCTTGTTCCGACTTGTTCCGACTTGTTCCAACTTGTTCCGACTTGTTCCGACTTGTTCCGAGGACGCGCCATGCAACCGATCGACGACACCATCACCGCCATCGCGACGGCACCTGGTGCCGCCGGTCTCGCGGTCGTGCGCGTCAGCGGTCCGCAGGCGCTGGCGCTTGCCGGCGTCGTCTTCCGCGGCCACGCCCCTCTGGCTGCGGCGGCTGGCCACACGCTGCACCACGGTTGGGCGGTCGATGCGGCGCGGGCGGACCTGAAGCTCGACGAAGTGGTCGCGGCCGTCTTCCGCGCGCCCCGGTCCTACACGGGCGAAGACACGGTCGAGTTCTCGTGTCATGGCGGCGGAGTGCCCGCGGGCCGCGTGCTGGCCGCACTGCGCACGGCGGGGGCTCGGCTGGCGGGGCCGGGAGAGTTCACGCTGCGCGCCTACATGCGAGGACGGCTGGACCTCGCTCAGGCGGAAGCGGTCGCAGACCTTGTGCATGCCGAGACCGAGAGTGCCGGCGACCTGGCCCTGGGCCAGCTCGCGGGCGTGCTCTCCGCGCGAGTGCACGCGCTCGAGGAGCGCGTGACAGATGCGGCGGCCGAGGTGGAAGCACGCGTCGACTTCGCCGAGGACGTCGGCGGGATCGAGACGCCGCCGCACGTGCGGACGGCGATCGCCGAGGTGAGCGCCGAGCTCGAGTCGCTGCTGGCCAGTGCGCCGTGGGCGCGCGCGGTGCGCGAGGGCGTGCGCGTGCCATTGGTGGGGCGGCCGAACGCGGGCAAGTCGTCGTTGTTCAACGCGCTGCTGGGCGAGGACCGCGCCATCGTGACGGCCGAGCCCGGCACGACGCGCGATCGTGTCAGCGAGAAGCTGCACGTCGCGGGCGTGCCGGTGACGTTGTCCGACACGGCGGGTGTGCGCTTGGCCACGAGTCCGGCCGAGGCGATGGGCGTGGCGCGTGCATTGGCGGCGTTGGATGGTGCGGCGGTCGTGTTGTGGGTGGTCGACGGTTCGCTGGCGCTCGAGTCCGATGGCGACATGCTGGTCGCCAGTCTGTCCGGACGTCGCGTTCTCGTGGCGCTCACCAAGGCCGATCTGCCGAATGTGGTCAGCGATGAACAAGTGACGGCGGCGCTGGGTGGTGCTCTGCACGTCACGGTGCGGGTGTCGTCGGTCACCGGAAGCGGGCTCGACCAGGTGCGCGAGGCGCTGGCCGCGTTGCTCGGTGCCGGTCGCACGGGCGGATTGTCGGGCGCGGTCTCGAATCCGCGCCACACCGATGCGCTGTCGCGTGCGCGTGACGCACTGGGCCGTGCGACGGCGGCCGCCGGGGCGAGTGCCCCGGGCGAGATCGTGGCGCTCGAGTTGCGCGAGGCGCTGGCGGCACTTGGCGAAGTCACCGGCCGGAACGCCAGTGAGGAGTTGCTGGAGCGCATCTTCGCGCGCTTCTGCATCGGCAAGTGATCAAGCGACCGCCCGAGGAATCCGCCGCGTACTACGCCGCCTCGCCGGGCGCGCCGCCGGCTGCCGTACCGGCGCGAGCCGCAGGTGCGGCACAACGCGCGGGTGCCTACGACGTGGTGGTGGTGGGCGCCGGTCATGCGGGCTGTGAAGCGGCACACGCGGCGGCGCGCATGGGCCTGCATACCGCGATCGTCACGGTGAAACTCGGCGATGTGGCCAAGATGTCGTGTAATCCGGCCATCGGCGGCGTGGCCAAGGGGCACATGGTGCGTGAACTCGACGCACTGGGCGGCGTCATGGGCCGGGTCACCGATCGGGCGGGCATCCAGTTCAAGATGCTGAACCGCGGCCGCGGCCCCGCGGTGTGGTCGCCGCGCGCGCAGTGCGACAAGGCGCTCTATTCAGCCGAGATGCTGGCGCTGCTCGATGCGACGGCGAACCTGGAGTTCGTCGAGGGCGTGGTGCAGCGCGTGCGCACGCAGGGTGGCCGCGTGAGCGGCATCGAGCTACTGGACGGCCGCGTGCTCGCGGCGCGCGCCGTGGTCATCACGCCGGGTACGTTCCTGAATGGCGTGCTGCACATCGGGGAGCGCCAGCTCGCGGGTGGGCGGCTGGGTGAGCATGCGGCACGTGCATTGAGCGAATGCCTGGCCGAGCTGGGGTTCGAGCGCGGCCGCTTGAAGACCGGCACACCGCCCCGGCTGCACCGCGACTCGCTCGACCTGCATCTGCTGGCAGTGGCCCCGGGCGACGAGCCACCGGAGCCGTTCTCGCACTGGACCGAGCGGCTCGAGCTGCAGCAGGTGTCGTGCTGGGTGACGCACACGAACGCACGCACGCACGAGGTGATCCGCGCCAACATGTCACGTTCGCCGCTGTATTCGGGGGCGATCACCGGCAGCGGACCGCGCTACTGCCCGTCACTGGAAGACAAAGTGGTGAAGTTCGGCGACCGGGATCAGCACCACATCTTCCTCGAGCCCGAAGGCCGCACGGCCGACGAGATCTACGTGAACGGCGTGTCGACGAGCATGCCCGAGGACGTGCAGCTGGAGTTCATCCGCACCATCCACGGCCTCGAACGCGCCGAGATCCTGCGCCCGGGCTATGCTGTGGAGTACGACTTCGTGCTGCCGCACCAGCTGGACGAGACCCTGCAGAGTCGTGCGACGCCGGGTCTGTGGCTGGCCGGACAGATCTGCGGCACGTCGGGCTACGAGGAGGCGGCGGCGCAGGGTTTCGTGGCGGGCGTGAATGCGGCCCGTGCGGTGCGCGGTGAGACGGCGTTCGTGTTGCGGCGCGATCAGGCTTACATAGGTGTCCTCGTCGACGACCTGGTGACGCGCGAGCATCGCGAGCCGTATCGCATGTTCACCTCGGCGGCGGAGCACCGGTTGCTGCTGCGCGCGGACAACGCGGACGAACGATTGGTCGAGTTGGGATACGGCCTCGGGTTGCTGGATGACGCGCAGTTGGAGCGCACGCGTGAACGTTGGGCATCGATCGGTGCGGAAGAAAAGCGGCTGTCGCGCATCAGCGTGACGGTCCCGGCGCTGCCGACGGGGACGCGTTCGGTGCGTGCGGCCGACTGGCTGGCGCGCCCGGAGGGGCGCTACGAGGAGTTGCCGGCGCTCGGGGTCGAGGTCGCGTTGCCGCGCTCGCTATGGGCGCCACTCGAGGTGCGACTTCGCTACCGCGGGTACATCGAACGCCAGCAGAAGACCGCGGCCTCGGCTGCCGCACTCGAGGGCGTGCGCTTGGCATCCGAACTGTTCGATGGTGAGCTGTCGGGACTCTCGAAGGAAGCGCTCGAGAAGCTCCGTCGCTGGCGGCCATCCTCGGTGGGTATGGCGTCGCGCATCGCCGGAGTGTCGCCCTCGGATCTGTCGATGCTGCTGGTTCACGCGCGACGTTACTCGGCGGCTTCGCTCCCGAGAACTCCCCCGAGAACTCTGAAGGGCTGAAACGCGCGGCCCGTTACTCGGCGGCAAGCTGTTGCGAACATGCGCGATGATGGGTGGACGAGATTCCGTGCGAGATCGAGTGCGCGATCCTGCCAGACCGAACCGGGGGTGTTGCTCCTGTCGCGCCTCCGCGCTGTTCTCAGGGTGTGGAGAGAGTTGTGGACGGCCCATGGGCGCACGGTAAGTCGTTGTGAGCATGTATGGTGGCTGTCATTCTGGAAGTTCCACCCCGCAGTCTGTCTTTGTGCGGCGAAGATTGTTGATGCTGCCCTGGCGCGGTCATTCGGCCGTGCCGGGCATCGTGGGGACAACGGCTTATACCGGTCGGAGGCTCCACCAACAATCTTCACCGCACAACGTAAGTCCCTGCGAAGGTGTGTGCTGGCGTCCATCCTGGGTGTCTCGACGGCCTCCTCGATCGGGCCGTCGCAGCCGGTTCGCGCCGACTGCCGTGAGCGAGTATCTTCGGCATCCATGGCCTATTCGAACGACAAACGCCGTCCAGCAACGCGATCCGATGGAGCAACTCCCGGCCCGCGCAGTCGCACCGCCAGTCGGCCCTCGGCCGGCGGACGCAGCGAACCCACAGCGGACTCGGGAGCCCGCCGCTCCAGCAGCGGTCCGCGTGCAGCCGCCGGCCGAGGCACTTCGGGTGCGCGAGCATTCGGGCCACGCACCACAGGCGCGCCGAGCCGTTCGGCCCGCTCGGTGCGACCGGCCAGCGGTCCATCCGAGCGCGGTGCAGGGGGACGCGGGACCAGCGAGCGCGCTCCACGCGGGCGCGCGGCCGGTGGGTACGGTGCGGAGCGCGGTGCGAGTGCACGATCGGCGGGTGGGTATGGCGCGCGTGGCGCGGGCGGGCGCAGTGGTTCTGCTGGCGCCGGGCGCGCGGAACGCGGTGGCAGCGGACGGGCGGAGGGCAGTGACCGTCCGCGCCGCGGTTCGCGACCAGTAACCCCGCGCGCTGCCATGACCCAGAGGCGGGTTCCGGAGCGCGCCAACGCGCCGCAGCGGAACGCCGAGAAGATGATCGAGCGCATGGACTGGGCGTCGTTGCGGCCGCTGCTTTCGGGGAGCGATGCCGACCGGGATGTGGCGATCAAGCGGCTACGGCTCTTCGCGGTCGAGCTGTTGCGCTGGAGCCAGGGTGTCTCGAATCTGATCTCGCACAATGACGAACCCCGGCTCGTGGACCGGCACATCGCCGAATCGCTCGCTGGCGTCAAGATTATTAACGCATTGGGCTGCAAGACGTTAGTAGATTTCGGTTCGGGCGGTGGATTTCCTGCGTTGCCGCTCGCGCTCGCTGGCGTCGGGAAGCACTGGACGCTGGTGGAATCGCGCCGGAACAAGACGCTGTTCCTGCGGCGAGCGCTCCAGGAGCTCGGGGCTGCGGATATCGACATCCTCACCAGCCGGCTCGAGACGCTGGTCGAAACCGACCCGCAGGGGCTGCGCTGTGATGGATTCACGTCCAGAGCCACCATGAAGGCCGGGCCCACACTGGAGATGGCCGCGCAGATCGTCGAACCGGGCGGCTATGCGATCCTTTGGAAGGGCAGCGCGGCTCAGGGTGAGCTGGAGGCGTCTGTTGAGCAGTGGGGCGAGTCCTGGTTGGCTCCGGTCGTGCACACGATCGGCGAAGGTCCGAACTCGATCTTGGTATTCGAAAGAAAGAAATAGCATTACGAGGTAACGTGGTGGCATGTTTCACGTGGAACATCTGCCTTGTGGAACGCCCGGCCTGTTGTTAACTTCCGGGTCGACTCCTGAAAGCTGGCGCTACCCTCCTGCCGGCCGATGACCCCTGACGATACGGCCTGGCGCACGCACGCTGGCCTCAAGGAGCGGGCCGCTCTGCTGGCCCGGACAAGTCCAGGAATGGGACGTATCATCGCGATCGCCAGCCAGAAGGGCGGCGTCGGAAAGACCACCACGGCTATCAACCTGGGAGCATGCCTCGCTCAGGAGAGCAGCCGTGTGCTGCTGGTGGACATGGATCCCCAGGGCAATGCCACGAGCGGTGTCGGCATCAACGGCAACGACGCTCGTTATGGGACCTACGAGGTCCTCATCGGCCAGGTGGAAGCTAAAGAGGCCATTCTTCCCACGGGGCTTGCGTCATTGGACTGCCTCCCGACCGGGCAACGGCTCTCTGGCGCCGAAGTCGAGTTGGTGGGGATGATGGCGCGGGAGACGCGACTCAAGACCTGCCTCGCGAAGATCCGGGATGACTATGACTTCATTCTGATCGATAGTCCGCCCTCGCTCAGCCTGCTCACGGTCAACTCGCTCACCGCGTCGGATTCCGTGATCATCCCGCTGCAGTGCGAGTATCTTGCGCTCGAGGGATTGACCCAGCTGATCACGGCGATCCGGCTGGTCCAGGACCACCTGAACCCTGCACTGCGGATCGAAGGCGTACTCCTGACCATGTTCGATGCCCGCCTGAGCCTGTCCAAGCAGGTGGCCGATGAAGCTCGCAAGTTCTTCTCGGACAGGGTTTACAAGACAGTCATTCCACGAAACGTACGCCTCAGTGAGGCGCCTTCTTTCGGCAAACCCATCGTGTTGTACGACCCGCACAGTTCCGGCGCCGAAAGCTACCGTGAGCTTGCGAGGGAGGTGCTCGGCCATGTCTAGGAACGTACTCGGTCGCGGGCTTGGGGCCCTGATCTCGGGCGACACCGCTGCCGCGGCTACCGAAGGGCGCGCGCCGCAGGCCGGTGTCACCGAACTTTCGGTCGACATGATCGCCGCGAATCCATTCCAGCCCCGTACCCGGTTCGACGAGAACTCGCTGCGGGAGTTATCCGACTCCATCAAGACCTCGGGCATCATCCAGCCGCTCCTGGTTCGCCGCGTCGCTGCCGGCGAGTACCAGTTGGTCGCCGGTGAACGTCGGCTTCGTGCCGCCCAGATGGCTGGGCTTGCCAAGGTGCCTGTCATCATGAAGGAGTTCGATGATCGCGCCATGATGGAACTGGCGCTCATCGAGAACATCCAGCGCGAGGACTTGAACCCGATCGACGAAGCCAAAGCCTATCAGGCCCTCATCGATAAGGT
The DNA here is from genome assembly GCA_031408715.1 of bacterium. GTDB lineage: Bacteria > Eisenbacteria > RBG-16-71-46 > RBG-16-71-46 > RBG-16-71-46 > JAIOPA01. Next base: position 34,606 of record JANNWR010000120.1, on the reverse strand, counting down.
CGGTCTCACCCACGAGCAGCTTTCGGAGCGGGTCGGAAAACAGCGCACCACGATCAGCAATGCCCTTCGCCTGCTGGGACTTCCGCCCGAGGTGATGGACATGGTTTCACGTGGAACATTGTCGGGTGGGCACGCCCGGGCGCTGCTTTCGCTCGAGAATCGTGGAGACCAACTCATCGCGGCGCGCTATGTTTCCTCGAAGGGCTTCTCGGTCCGGCGGACCGAGGCCTTTGTGAAGCGCAAGCAGCGCACGGCGACAGCGCGGCCCAAGAGCACCAAGTTGGCCGGCCTCGCCGAGTGGGAGAGCAAGCTCCAGTCGCATTTCTCGACCCAGGTGGTGATCTCGCCTGGTCGGAAGGGCGGCAAAGTCGAGTTCGAGTTCTACAGTCAGGAAGACCTCGAGCGGTTGCTCGAGGCCTGGGGCGTCCTGTAGGCGTCGACAGTTCCAGGTGGCATGGAAATGTCAGTTTGAAAACGTCTTAGTTTATTGCAATGCTTGCTGTTACAACACATGCGTAGCTGGCTTCGGTAGGTGCTGATCGCCCACCACGCCGCGTCGCCAGGACCACACGACATCGCGCGCTCGCTGTCCGTGATCACATCCCCACAGATTCCGGTCGGCCCGCCCGCGTACCGGACACACGGAGGTGCACATGCTGAAGTTCAGGTCGCAGCAACCCGCCGAGGAACCGCCGACCGCGAACACCATCATCGGCGTCAACTCCACCTTTCGCGGAACGCTCATGGTGAGCGGGACGCTACGCATCGATGGCGAGTTCGAGGGCGATATCCTGAACTGCGAACGCATCGAGATCGGCGAACACGGCGTCATGCGCGCGGACGTCGAAGTGAAGGAAGCGCTGGTGATCGGACGGGTACACGGCAACATCCGGGCCCTCGGCAACATCGAGATGAAGGCCGGCGCCCGCATCGAGGGCGATGTCGCCGCGATGACCGTGACGATGGAACAGGGTGTTCATTTCACGGGGCGTTGCACCATGCTCGAGACCAGCTCGGAATCCGTGGAGATCGGCGGCGGCAATCGTCCTCGCTGATCGAGCGCATTCTCGAATGCAACGATCAGACTGGCTCGTCCGTTCGCAGCGTGGGAGCCGCCGACCATGAACGATGGACGCCAGCGCGTGCTCGGACGTTGGCTCATCTTCCTTGCCACGGTGTTCTGGGGCACGACTGCGACGCTGGCGAGATCTGTCTTCCGCGACTTCCACGTCCCTCCTCTGGCCGTCGTCGAACTGCGCCTGGCGATCGCCGCCAGCCTCCTGCTCGTATGGCTCGCCGCGACTCGACGTGAAGCATTGCGATTGCGTCGCGAGGATCTCGGCTACTTCGTGGTGCTCGGGCTCGCGGGTGTGGCCGCCGTGCAGGGTAGCTACTACTACTCGATCTCCCGGCTCGGAGTCGGTCTCGCGATCCTGCTCCAGTACCTCGCACCCTCGCTGATCGTCGTATGGGACTTGGTGCGTGGTCGGAAGCCCGCGCCCGTCATGTTGATCGCCGTCGTGCTGGCCGTGGTCGGCACGGCATTCCTTGTGAACGGGGTCGACCCGCGCGCGATCGACGCCACGCCGCTCGACTGGGCGATCGGGTTGTCCTCGGCGGTGATCTTCGCGTTCTACGTCGTCTATTCGAAACGCGGCCTCGCTCGCTACGCGCCTGAGACCGTGCTGTTCTATACGTTCACGCTCGCGGCCGTGTTCTGGGCGTGCATCGTGCCGCCGAGCACCATCCTCGGCGCGCATTACCCAGCGCCGTTGTGGTGGCGCTTCTTGTTGCTCGGAGTGTTCTCGACCCTGGTCCCCTTCCAGTGCTTCTATGCCGGACTCCGCCGCTTGCCCGCCACCGAGGCCAGCGTGCTCGCAACCAGTGAGCCTGTTGTGGCCATCCTTGCCGCCGCGCTGTTCCTGGGCGAAACGCTGAGAGCGCAGCAGTGGGTCGGTGCAGCTCTGGTGATCGCGGCCTCGATGCTGGCGTCTCGGGAACATCCCGAAGCCGCAGAAGCCTCCGTCGAACGCAGCTGATTCGGCAACTCCCGGGGTCCGGGGGCCTGTGTGCAACAAAAGGACGACGCTCGCGAGCGATGATCGCGAGCGATGAACTCGGCGAAGCGGGCTGGCAGGTCAGTTGGTTGCGGCACTTCAAACCTCTTCAATGTCCGGTGCGCGTTCGCTCGATAAGCGGCGCGAGTCGTTCTCGCGCAACGCGCATCCAATGCCATCGCGCAACCAGAGCAATCGCCAAGGGAATCCGAAGCACAAGCCCGGAGATCTGTCATGAAGGCCCCTCAGTCGCGTCCGCAGTTGGTCGCTCTCGCATCAGAGCCGCAGCCCCACCGTCCCGTTCAGCTGGTATCGGTCGCGAGCCTGCCCACTCGGTTCGGGGAGTTCCGGGTGGCCGCGTTCACGCCCGATGCCAACGGGGACGAGCACCTTGCGATCGTGCGTGGGCACGTGCGCGGCTGCACTGATGTCCCGATGCGGATCCATTCCGAATGTTTGACCGGCGACGTGATCGGTTCCTTGCGGTGTGACTGCCGTGACCAACTGGAGTCCGCACTGCGCCAGATCGGCACCATGTCGTTCGGGGCATTGCTTTACCTGCGCCAGGAAGGCCGCGGCATCGGGCTCACGAACAAGGTCCGCGCTTACGCACTGCAAGATCGCGGGCACGACACCGTCGAAGCCAACCACATGCTCGGATTTGGCGACGACGAGCGGGACTATCGCGTCGCCGGTGAGATGGCTCATGCTCTCGGGATCAAGAGCGTGCAGCTCATGACCAACAACCCGCGCAAGCTCGACGGTCTGCGTGCGCATGGCATACCCGTGAGTGGGCGGCTACCGCTGGTGATCCCGCCCAACCACCACAACGCCACCTATCTGCTCACCAAGCAGAACCGTTCCGGGCACCTGCTCAGCATGAGCGAGTCCACGGTCGATGAACTGCTCGGGAGCAAGCTCACCGTCGATGACCTGAGAGCATCCGCGGGCGCCTGAGTCGACGGGCGGTTGCCCGGCGGATGCGAGCCGTTGGCCGGGCCAGACGCGAAGAGCCCGGCGCGATCTATTCACTGCCGCTCACTCCCGCTCACTCCCGCCGAGCAGCGAACCGACTTGCCAAGCCAGCCCGGATGACGCCCGGCCCGGACGCGCTGCGCACAGCACATTCGGGAGAACGCGGGAACGATGGTGAGCGCGAGCAGTTGCCGCCGGCCGCGGCGACGAAGGCTACGAAGCGCGGTTGAGCGCCGCGGCCGGCTGGCAGTGCTAGATCCGTCAGCTCGCGGCCGCGAAGTCCTCGGGGATGTCCGCATCGAACAGCGAGCGGTGCGTGTTCGACAGCCGTTCGCGGATGCGCTCGACGCGTAGCGGGCTCACCGTCTCGACCGCGTAGCGCTCGTCCCAGACCAAGTTGCCGCGCAGCCACACGCGCAGCTCGGGAAAGCGTTCGAGCAGCGTCATCGAGGTGCGGCCCTTCAGCTCGCGGACCGCGCTGGCGACGCTCTGCGCCGGCTTGAGACCGAACAGCACGTGCACATGATCCGGCCCCGCCACCACTTCGACCAGACCGAAGCTGCGATCGTCGCATGCCGAACGGATCAGTGCCTGGAGCGCTTCGATGTGGCGCTCCTTGAGCACGGGTCTGCGTCCCCGGGTGCTCCACGTGACGAGGTAGTGGAGCTGGCTGCGATACAACGGCTCCCAACGCTGCAGAAGGGACTGATGAACGGGGAGGGCCAGGTTCGTATCCACGGTGAATCCTCCTGCGGGGATGACATTCGGGGATCGCATGATTTCGGGCTGTTGAACAAATGTGCACCAACAGTACAAAACAAAACGGGAGCGCGAACGCTCCCGTCAGGGACGACTAGCTGCGACCGAGACTGCGCACGACACCACGCACGATCCCGAGGATGCGGAAGTCGGCATCTTCAGTGACCACGATCGGCGCGTACTTGTCGTTGGCCGGCACCAGCTCCACGCGATCCTTACGTGGTTGGTAGTATTTGACCGTGGCTTCGTCTTCCAGCAGACCGACGACGATCTCTCCCGCGCGGGCGGTGTCCTGCTTCTGGACGATGACGTAGTCGTCCTGCAGGATCCCGGCGTCGATCATGCTGTCGCCCCGCACCTGGAGCGCGAACAGGTTCTCGGTCTGGCCGAACATACCGGCGAGTTCGAGCGATCCGCTCCAGTTCTCCTCGGCGACGATCGGCTGGCCCGCCGCGACACGGCCGAGCACCGGGATCCCCAGCGGAGCGGCCTCGACGGACGGTCCGATGCCGCGCGAGATGCCACCCGTCCGGCGGATGTAACCCGCCTTCTCGAGCAGGTTCAGGTAGTAGCGCACACCATTCGTTGACGAGATGCCGAACTGCTGGCCGATCTCGCGGATGGTGGGCGCGGAACCCTTCTCGCGTCGGAAGCGCTGGATGAAGGTGTTGATCTCTCTGGCGCGTTCATTGAGCATCTGGAGGTCCTTCTCGAGGTGGTCCGCTGCGCAGACCTGGCACGTGCAACACCCTACTGCACAAGCGTGCATGATGTCAATACCCAAATGAGCAGTAGGCCAAGGCTTGCTCACCGTTGCTGCTTTGATTCATGACGTGGGTCCTGCCGCGCGACGAGCGTTGACCCCGGGGGACAGTCAAAGGGGATCGGCCCGGCGTCGGGCACCGTCGCGCGTGAGCGTCCGCCCGTCATCATCGGCGACGCCAGAACGACGCCGCGAGGCGCCCAACCGGCCGCTAGGGCACTGTGAATAAGAGGGTTGAGGTCCATTGCCGGTTGGCCTCCCGATTGCTCAGGTGAAGCAGCGGAACCGCGAGGTTCCGACCGCCACCCTGCGCCGGTTCCGAGTTCGAACCGGAGGTCGCAATCGGGGGCCGACCCGAGGTCCGGGGTCGGACCGGGCCGGGCGGCGGAGGTGACCAAGCAGTTCGAGACTGTCAGGGAGCGGGAGCCCGGCCGTGCGGATCGCCAGCGGGTGCGCACGACCGCGCTCCCGCCAAGGATGGCCGTGGGAACAGGCAGCGGCCACGGGCTGCGGAGGGGGTCGTTCATCGGGGGCCGACCACCCGAAGCGCCGCGTGTGTCCGCTGCCTGCCCCACGGGTTGATGAACGGGCGGACCCGGAAGGGGGCCGCCCGTTCGTCATTCCGCCCCGCACCCTCTCCCAGACGAATGTTGCGCGTGGCACATCGCGGACAATCCGCGAGTTCGAGCAAGCAGAAGATCGGACCTGTGCGTTCAGCGCGTCAACGACACGCCGGCCACGAACTGCTGCGGCAGCCCCGGTTCCAGATAGCGGAGTGGCGAGGCCGGAGTATCACGGATCGGATTGATGAACACCGAGCCCGCGTACTTCTGGTCGAACAGATTGCGCCCCGAGACGAATGCGCGCAGCCCCAAGTGCGGAGTCTTCACGGCGTAGTCGACCGAGGCGTTCACGAGCGCGAACGCTGCTGTCTCGACCGTGTTGGCGTCGTCGGCGAAATACTTGCCCAGACCCTCCGCCGCCAGCGTCACGGCCAGTTCGCGCGTCACGTTCACGCGCGTCGACGTGGTCCACGACAATGCCGGCAGTCCGGGCATGTCCTTGCCCGAGAAGTCGCCGAGGTCGTTCACGTAGTCCACGTACTCGTTGTTCGAGAACGTGCCCGATGCGCGCAGCGACAGCCGCGACGACGGGAGCCAGTCGAGCCCGGCTTCGATGCCGCGCCGGCGCGACTCGCCCGCCGTGAAGAAGTACGCACCGCCCGCGAATGGCACGATGTCGTTCTTCGTATCGATCCAATAGATCCCGGTGTCGTACCGCCACGACCCGAGCGAGTTCGTGATCGCCCCGCGCGCGCCGAGTTCGTATGTGGTCGAGCGCATGGCCTCGAGGAACGGATTGAACGAGGTCGTCGCGTCGAACGGCGGTGGCGGATCGATCTCGTTGAACGCCGGTGCTTCCACGCCGCCGCCGATGCCGGCGAACACCGTGCGTGCGCCGCCCAGCCAGCTCACGGTCACCTTCGGCGTGAGACGGGTGAAACGCTTCTGCGCGTCCAGCGTGGGATCCAGGAAGTCATCTGAGATGTACCAGAGGTTGTCGTAGCGCAGCGCGCCCTGCAACGACCAGCGGTCGTTCCAGGTGAGAGACTGCTGCACGAACCCGCCGGCGCTGTTCGCCGCTTCGCGCTTGTTCGCGAAGATCGTGGTGCTGCGTGAGCCGTCGGGGTCGAGGTTCCAGAACAGGATGCTGCCATCCTGGATCGCCTCATCGACGCCCGCCGACGTGCGGCCCGCGAGCGCTTCACCGAAGCGCGAGTCGAGCGACCACACCGCCTGGCCGCCGACGTGCAGCCGGGTGAAGTCGCGGTAGCGATTGCGTTCCGAGCGCTGCAGCGCTTTGGGCTCGGCGAACAGGCTCACCGACAGCGCTTGATTCGCCGAGAAGCCGTGCTCCAGAGTTGCCGCGATGCGGCCCTGGCGGTTGAAGCGGCGTTCGTCACGCGCGACGAAGCGCGGCGCGGCTTGTTCGGGATCCGCATCGAACTCGGCTTGGGTGAGCGCGCCCGGAAAGCGGATCAGGTTGTTGGCATAGTCCGCGATGAACAGTAGGCGGTCATTGCCGGCCTCGCCCAGCGGGGCGGCGAAACGCGCGTGCAGTTGTGCGGAGTTGCTGCCGCTGTGCGCGCGCCAGCCTTCATACTGCGTGTTCGAACCGCTCAGCACGCCGCGGCCGCGGCCCGCGGTGAATCCATACGTGAACTGGTCGCGGCGCAGTCCGAACGAACCGCCGCTCTCGTCCAGGCGCAGATAGCTGTTCTCGAAGCCGAAGTCGGTGCGGAGGTTCACCACGCCGCCCGAGGCGTTGCCGTAGAGCGCGGAGACATTGCTGCGCGAGATCTCGACCACGTCGGCCGCGCCCACGTCCGCGAGGTCCAGACTGGTGCGGCCATCGGGCTCGGACAGCGGGATGCCCTCCGACAGGATGCGGATGCCGCGCATGCTGCCGGCGTTCGAGCGTTCACCGTTGCCGCGGGCGCCATAGCCGCGGATGGTGATGCGCACGTCCTGCGCACCGCCGCGGCTCTGCACGAGCACACCCGGGATGCCGCTCAGCACATCATCCAGGCCGATCGCGCGGCCGTTCGCGAACTGCGAGCGATTCACCACGCTCACCGCCGCGGGCGTGCGCATCAGTGACTCGCGCACGCGCGAACCACTCACCACGATCTCGGGCATCGGCACCACCGCGGTGTCGGGCGTGCCACTCGTGAGCAACACGGACAACAGAACGGATTGGAACACAGGATGACTCCCATGAAGAACAGACAGGATCGGGCACGAGCCCGGCGCGGGCCCGTGCTGCGGGAACACGAGTGATCCTGTGGGAGTCAGTTCCGGAGCGGAGTGTTGCGCGGGGGCGAGAACGCGCGCCGGATGGCCGACGGGGGTTCGGCCGGTGCACGGCGTGCGGCCTCGAATCGTGCGCGCTGTGCGGGTGCCACGCCGCGGCCGTCGGTCGCGGGTGCGATGACGTCGGGCAGCGTGAGCGGCGCGAACGCCGAATGGCTGCCAGCGAAGTCGTCGGTGAGTGGGGCGTGGGAGTCGGCGGACAGGTTCCACCAATCCGAGGTCGCGTCGAGCCGGGCGGCCGGCGGCTCCGCGCTGGCGGTGAACCTGATCGCCACCACCGCGACCACCCGTTCATCGTGCGCCTCTCCAGCGCGTAACCTCAGTTCTCCCTGGCCCGAGACCCCCGCCGGCACACGCCAGGCGAATCGCCCTTCTCGAGCTTCGAGCTCGGGTGAGATCCGCACCCATCGCCCGCCATCGAGCGACAGCTCCAGTTCGACCTCTTCGGAGCTCGCCGGCAGACCGGACCACTCGATCAACACCCTATCGCCAGTCCGGACCGTCGAACTCGATGTCACGAGGCGTGCGTCGGCCCGGGCCGGGCTGGCCGGGAACAGCGCGCAGAGCGCGAGCAGGATCGGGATCAGGCGACGCATGAGTGGGGCAGAATAGGAGCACAACCAATGGCGCCCTGCCAACGGTGTTCTACCCGACGCGGCCGGAATTCTCCTGTGAGCGTTCGCCGCATACAGCCACGCTCTCTTTTTGGAGCATGCCGCCAGAACGACGGCGCGCCAGCTCGCTTTCGCAAGCCGGCGCGTGGGTGGGAGCCGTCGCAAACGGCGGGAAGCCGGGGGACTTCCTTTGATGCCGTTGGTATCTGAGGACCCGGACTGAGGTGCTACTCTCTCTTCCGAAGCCTTTCGGCTTCGGCTGCCTACTAGATAAGTGAGCCCGTGGGCTGCCTTGATACATACGAGCTCACGTAGGAGAGCGAGTTCGGCCCGGACAAACATTCATGCATCCTATAGAACACGACGGATCCGTCAGCCAACCTGGTCGGATTGACCTAACCGTATGACTGTAAGCGCCTTACAAGGTCATTGGCACGAGTGGACGAACTGCCACCGGGGCAGTCATACACGCGACCCATCCCCTAGCCTGATCGAATGACTGCCCGCAGGCACTGGTGAGAGTCCGGAGCTGTCGCTCGACAGGCAATGACTCCGGTCATCGGACCCACGACACACATTGGTCCGAGTGGCGGATGTTCTCTAGACTGGCTGGCCGCGCTTGGGCCTGATCCCGGCGCACACCCCCATGACCACCGCCGACTCCGCCATCCCTGCTCCGGGCCGCCTGCGCACGTACGCTTCGTTCGTGCGTTTCGAGCACACCTTGTTCTCGCTGCCGCTCATCCTGGCCGGCGTCTTCTCGGTGTCCGGTCCGCCCCTCGGGGCCATGCGCTGGCTGCTCGTCGCCATCGCGGCCGTGGGTGCGCGAACCTCCGCGATGACGCTCAATCGTGTCATCGACCGCCATATCGATGCACGCAATCCGCGCACACAGTCACGCGAGCTGCCGGCCGGCAAGATGAAGCTGGCCGAGGCGCTCGCGCTGCTCGTGGTGAGCACGCTCATCTATGTGAGTGCATGCTGGCTGCTCGGGCCGTGGTACGTGCAGGTCGCCATCGTGCCGTTCGCGGTGTTCGCGCTGTATCCGTATCTGAAGCGCTTCACGCCGCTGTGCCACGCCGGCGTCGGGCTGGCGCTGGCGCTCGCGCCGCTCGCAGGCTTCGCCGCCGGGCATCCCGATCTGGCGCGCGGTGCTGTGGCGTTCGCGCTCGCGGCCTTCGCGCTCTTCTGGGTGACCGGGTTCGACATCATCTATGCCACCCTCGATGAAGCGTTCGACCGTGCGAACGGCGTGAACAGCATGGTGGTGTGGCTCGGGCGCTCGAATGCGCTGCGCGTGTCATGGGCGCTGCACCTGATCGCCATGGGTGCCCTGGGTTACGCCGCCTACGCTGTCGCGTTCGCGAACGGTCCGCCGTCGCCGCCGTGGCTGGCGGCCACTGCGGCAGGATTCCTCGGCACGGTCGTGTTGTTGTGGCTCGAACAGAAATGGGCCGAGGACGTGAACCTGGCGTTCTTCAAGACCAACGTGGTCGTGGGGTTTCTGGTGTTGGCCACCGTGCTCGCCGCGCGCATGGCTTCCGGAGGGCTGTGAGCATGTCGCGCTACCTGATCGCCATGACCGGTGCGAGCGGTGCCGCCTATGGCGTGGATTTCGTGAAGCGCTGTCCGGGCGAGAAGTACCTGGTGATGTCGGACTGGGCGCGCCACGTGCTGCAGAGCGAGTTGGACATGAAGCCCGCCGATCTGGAATCCCACGTGAAGAAGGTGTTCCGCGACAGCGACCTCGCCGCACCGTTCAGCTCGGGCAGCAACCGCTACGACGCCATGGTCATCCTGCCGTGCAGCGTGAGCACGCTGGCCAAGATCGCGTGCGGCATCGCCGACACGCTCATCACACGCGCTGCGGCGGTCGCGCTGAAAGAGCGCATGCGGTTGGTGGTATGCGTACGCGAGACGCCGCTGTCGGGCATCGCGCTCGAGAACATGCTGCGGTTGTCGCGCGAGGGAGCGGTGATCATGCCCGTGGCCCCGCCGTGGTACCGCAACCCCACGAGCCTCGATCAGTTGGTCGGCGGCTTCACCGACAAACTTCTGCACCTGCTGGGCGAACCCACGGCCGAGGGTTGGCGAGAGAGTGAACTGGAATGAGTTTTCGCACGCTGGGTGAGTTCATCGCGTTCTGCGAAGCGAAGGGCGACGTCAAGCGCATCACGCGCGAGGTGGACTGGAAGTTCGAAGTCACCGAGATCGCCTGCCGCGAGGCCAAGGTGCAGGGCCCGCTGCTGTTGTTCGAGAACGTGCGCCGGGCCAGGTTCCCGCTCGCGGTCAATGTGCTGGCCGCGGAGCGCCGCATCGAGTGGGCCATCGGCCGGACGGCGCGCTCGGTGGGTGAGCAGATCGAGGAGATCTTCCACGCGCTGCCCCCCAAGGCCATCGCCGACCTGTGGGCGTTGCGGCATCATGCTGGACGCGTGCTGGCATCACGGCCGGCACGCCTGAGCTCGGGTCCCGCGCAGGAGTTGTCGCTCGGCGCGGATCTGGGATCACTGCCGATCCTGCAGCTCTGGCCGCAAGACGGCGGGCGCTTCATCACGTTCCCGCTCGTGTTCACCGAGGACCCCGACACGCACAAACGCAACCTCGGGCTCTATCGCATTCATATCTATGACCAGAAGACCACCGGCATGCACTGGCAGATCGGCAAGGGCGGCGGCTTCCACTTTCACAAAGCCGAGAAGCGCGGCGAAGCGCTCGAAGTCGCGATCGCCGTGGGCGCCGATCCCGCCACGCTGCTGGCCGGCGTTGCGCCGCTGCCCGAGGGTATCGATGAGTTGGCGTTCGCGGGCTTCCTGCGCGGCAAGTCGACGCGCCTGTCGAAGTCCCGCTCATTGAAGATGCTGGTGCCCGCCGATGCCGAGTTCGTGATCGAGGGCTTCGTGCCGCCGGGTGAGCGTCGTACCGAGGGGCCGTTCGGCGATCACTTCGGACACTACTCGCACGCCGCGCCGTTTCCGGTGTTCCATGTGAAGAACATCACACACCGCCGCAACCCCATCTTCCAGGCCAGCGTCGTGGGCAAGCCGCCGCAGGAGGATAAATGGATGGGCGAGGCCGTGCAGGACATGTTCACCGGTGTCCTGAAAGTCATCCATCCCGAGATCACCGACCTGTGGGCGTACTTCGAAGCCGGTTTCCATAACCTGCTCGTGGTCGCGGTCGAGAACCGCTATGCCAAGGAGGGCATGAAGACCGCGCTGGGGCTCATGGGCACCGGCCAGTTGTCACTCACCAAGGCCATCGTGTTGGTGGACGCCGACGTCAACCCGCGCGACCGTCGTCAGGTGTTCGAGGCGATCGCGAAGCACTTTGACCCCGCCGAGGACTTCCTGCTGATTCCCGGCGTGCCGCTCGACACGCTCGACTTCACAAGCGGCCGCATGAACCTGGGCAGCAAGATGATCCTCGACGCGCAGTCGCATGCACGTCCCGTGGGTTCGTCCGGCGGCTCGGCGATCGCTGCCAAGCCCGCATCCAAACTGCTCGACACCGTGCCCGACCCGCGCACGTTCGATGCGCGCGTCAAGGCGTGGCGCCTGGCGTGGGGCGGCATGCTCGTGGTGCAGGTGAACGGCGATGGTCGTGCCGTGGTCGAAGCGCTGATTCAGCGGCCGGAGTACGCCGACGTGAAACTGTTGGCGGCGGTGAGCGACGACGTGCCGCTCGATGACGACGACCTGTTGCTGTGGGGCGTGTTCACGCGCTTCGACTGCGCGCGCGACCTGATTCCCGCGCACGTCGAGACGCGCGGCGCCTGGACGGTGTGCAAAGGTCCGCTCGGCATCGACGCCATGATGAAGCCCGGCTACCCGGACCCCGTGGCGAACCTGCCCGAGGTGATCGCGGGCGTCGACGCGTGGTGGGGGCAATGATCTGCGCCTATGACTCAAGACTCTGGAGAACGTCCGATGAGCGTTCGCGACAGCAACGGCACCGAACTTGTGGATGGCGATTCCGTCAGCGTGATCAAGGACCTCAAGGTCAAGGGCTCGTCTCAGGTGCTGAAGCGCGGCACGGTGTTCAAAAGCATCAAGCTCACGAGCAAGCCGGGCGAAGTCGAGTGCCGTGACGGCCGCAGCACGATGGTGCTGAAGACCGAGTTCCTGAAGAAGGCATAGCGCCGCTCAAAGCTCGACGCGTTCGCCGCTGACCGCGACGTGCGATCCCGCTGTTTCGATGCGCTTGAGTTCTTCGCTGCCGCGAAGCGCGGCGCGATTGGTATGGTTCAGGTGGATGAACCGCACGCGCGCGCGTGCCGCCGCGGGCAGTCTGGCGAAACGCTCGAGGCTCTCGACGATGAAGGGGTGCGGGATCTCGCGCATGCGCGCCATCGCCCACACTGGCACGTCGTGCGTGCCCATGGCCTCGCGCCCGAACTGCATGAGCCCGGTGTAATGCCCGATGTGCGCATGCGTCACGAACACGCCGGCCAGCGAACAGGCCGGTGCTTCGCGGCGCATCATCGCCAGTTGCGCGCCCATGTCGGGCGTGGCATCGAACAGCCACCAGCGCCGCGTTGCGGGATCGACCAGCGCGAGCGACGACACGAGTTCGTGCCGGCCGTGAGTACAGCATGCCTTCGTACAGCCGGCCTGCGGCACGCCGCCGTCCTGCCCGGTGCCGAGCACGATGGTGTAAGGGCGCAGCGGCGCCGCCGCGCTCGCGAGCGCAGGGCTTGCGACCAGCATGCTCAGCACGGCCAGTGCGTGGGGCCAGCGGGCGGTGCGCGCCATCAAGCGCGCCCCTTCACCGCGGAGATCACGAACAGGAGTGCGCACGGGATCATGAAGAACGCCGGCGGAGGTGTGTGGTTTGCCAGCGAGACCGTCGCCTGCAGGGCGGCCGTCACCGCACCAGTGATCGCCGTCACGCGATGGCCGCGCAGATCGTGGTCGGTCCAGTGCCCCACCGCGAGTACGAGGGCGCCGAACAGGAACGTCATGCCACCATAGAGCGCGCCCCAGCATTGCATGATGTTCCAGTAGGTGAAGCCCGCGCCGGGGATCACGAACTGCTTCATGGCCGTCTCGACCGCAGTACTGCCGGGGTCGGGTGTCGAGGGGCCGAACTGGCCGATCGTGTGGGCGATGCCGGCGAGCAGGAAGAGGATGCCGCCGGTGGTGTGCGTGCGGGTCGCGGTCTTGTTCAGGTCGTCCATCCTCAAGTGCCGGGCGGTCGTCAGACGCCGGCACTCACCACGCTCGGCGTGCCGCGGGATCGCGTGGAGTGCGGCATGGCGTCGAACTGCGCACGAAATCGCAAGTGCCGCCGGCGAGTCCACTCGACGAGCGGGCCCCAGACGGTGTGGGTGAGCCGATGCCGGATCAGGAACTCCCAGAGCGGGTTCGAACGCTTGTAAAGGTAAGACATGGCGAGGTAGGGCAGCACGGCTTCCGCCTGCTGCGGACGGCGGCTCCAGATGGAGGCGTGAGAGAACAGTCGCGAGTAGCACTGGGCATAACCTTCGGCCAGTTGTTCCGGCGTCATGTGCCGCGGTCGGAACACGACGTGCGCGGTGTCGTACCGAGACCAGTCGCGGTGGAGCAGCCGGGCTTCGGAATGGAACTGACGAAACAGCGGTGTGCCCGGGTAGGGCGTCAGGATGTGGAACGTCGCGCACTCGAGGTGGTTCGCCTCCACCCATGCCACGGTGCGTTCGAACACATCCGGCCGGTCGTGGTCGAAGCCGAGCACGAAACTGCCATTCACCTGGATGCCGTGGTCGTGGAACAGCGCAACCCGGCGTGCGTAGTCGTCGGGACGCGGGCTCTTCTTGCGCTGGTCGGTGATGTTCTCGGCCTGCAACGACTCGAATCCCACGAACACGCCAGTGCAGCCGGCCAGTGCCATCTGCCGGACGACATCCGGGTGATCGGTGATGTCGATCGAGACCGCTGCGCTCCAGATCCGTTCGATCGGCCGCAGTGCCTGGCACAGCCGGGTCAGGTACTCCGGGCGCGAGCCGAGGTTGTTGTCGACGAACACCGCGTAGGGCTGGCCGTCGGCCACGATCTCGGCAGCCACCTGCTCGGGATCGCGCAGTTGGTAGGGCATGTTCAGGCCGTCAGTCGACAGGTAGCAGAAGCCGCAGCGGCTGTGGCAGCCGCGCGTCGCGATGACGCTGGTGGTGGTCAGGAAGTCGCGCCGCGGCAGCAGGTCGCGGCGGGGTGCGGGCTCGTCGCGATAGGGTGTCCGATAGCTGCCGTCATATCGGGGCTTGAGTTGGCCGCGTGCGGCGTCGTGCAATACGTGGGGCCAGGCCTGTACGCCTTCGCCCACCACGAGTGCGTCCGCATGCGGCGCACATTCCTCCGGGCACGACAGCACGTGGAGTCCGCCGAGCACGACCTTCGCACCTCGCGCTCGATAGAACCGCGCCAGTTCGTAAGCTCGCTCCGCGAAAGTCAGGTGCACGCTGATGCCGACCACCTGCGGTGCCGGATCGACCGGGGGCGGGCCGTGCAGCAGGTTCTCGTCCCAATACGCCACGGTCCAGTCCGCCGGGGTGGCCGCGGCGATGCTGGTGAGTGCGAGCGAAGGGGTGAGCACATGCTTGCCGAAGCTCGCGTGCGGGTCTTTTGGGTAGAACGGGTTGACGAGCAGGGCGTGGTGTTCGCAGACCGGGGTGACCGGCCGCGACTCCGCCAACGGCGGTGGCACACGCATCGCTCTCGGTAGTGATCGCTCGCGCACGAACTCCTCCAGCGGATGGTGGCCGGCCGCACGGCGGATGAACCATCGCACCACTGTGGGCCCGGCAGGGCCACCCCGCCAAGGGAAAACCTTCGCCCGCCTAGGGCCGGCCCGGCCGTGTGCGTGCCGCCGTTGGACGCGGCCGGGGGCGATTCCCTACGCTGCGTGTCTCATGACCCCCATCCAGGCTTTCGCCCAGTTGTTCGGTGCCCCGCGTGCGCTCATCGGCATGGTGCACGTGGGCGCGCTGCCCGGCACGCCGGCCGCGCACCACTCGGTCGAGAAGCTCGTGGCACACGCCGTGGCCGAGGCGCGCGCCTACCGCGACGCCGGCTTCACGGCCATCGCCATCGAGAACATGCACGACCGGCCGTACGTGAAGGGCGGAGTGGGCCCCGAGGTCACGGCGGCCATGGCGGTGATCGGGCGCGACATCAAGCGCGAGACCGGGCTGCCGCTGGGCGTACAGGTGCTTGCCGGTGCCAACCGCGAAGCTCTGGCCGTGGCCCATGCCGCGGGTGCGGAGTTCGTGCGCGTCGAGGGCTTCGTCTACGCGCATGTCGCGGACGAAGGACTGATCGAGTCGTGCGCCGGCGAGTTGCTGCGCTACCGGCGCAGCATCGGCGCCGAGCGCGTTCGCGTGTTCGCCGACATCAAGAAGAAGCATTCGTCGCACGCGATCACCGCCGACGTCTCGCTGGCCGAGACCGCGCGCGCCGCGGAGTTCTTCCTGGCGGACGGCGTGATCGTGACCGGCACCGCCACGGGCTCGGCGGCCTCGGCCGCGGACGTGCGAGAAGCGGTGAGCGCCAGCACGCTGCCGGTGCTGGTGGGCTCGGGGCTCACGCCGGCGAATCTCGCACAGTACGCGGCGGCGCACGGCTTCATCGTGGGTTCGTCGGTGAAGCACGGCGGGCTGTGGTCGAACGCGATCGATCCCGGCGCGCTGCGCGCCGTGGCCGCGGCGTTCGCCGCACTGCCGCGCGCTTGAGCCTCGTGCCACCGCCGGCGATGACGCCCGACCTCGTGCTGCTCGGCAACCTGCTGGTCGACGACATCGTGTATGCCGACGGCTCATCGCGCATGGGCCAGGCGGGTGGCGCGATGCTCTACTCGTCGCTCGCGGCGGTGTTGTGGGATGCGCCGACCGGCTGCGTGAGCGTGCAGGGCGACGATTACCCCGAGAGCATGCTCGCCGCGTTGCGCGACAAAGGCGTGATGCTCGAGGGCCTGCGGCGTCTGGGTGCGAACGGGATCCGCACGTGGCTGCTCTATGAGGGCAACTTGCGCCGTGTCATCCACCGTCTGGGCTGCCCGACGCACGAAGCCGTGTCGCCTGTGCCGGACGATGTCCCGCAGGCGTGGCGCCGTGCGCGCGCGTTCCACCTGGCGCCCATGCCGCTCGCCACGCAGACCGCACTGGTGCGCGCGATCCGCGCCTGGGAATCGCCCGAGTCACCAGCGTTCATCTCGGTCGATCCCTACGTGCTGGTCACGCCCGAAACGCTGGCGCCTTGGGGCGAGTTGTTGGCGCACGTCGACGCATTTTTTCCGAGTGAAGACGAACTCCTGCTGCCGGGCGCGACGGATGATCCGGCGCGCGTGCTTGCCTCGCTCGCAGGCGGACGGCTGCGCTACGTGTTCGCCAAGCGCGGTGCCGCAGGCGGTGTGATGTTCGATGCGCACACGCACAAGTTGCACGAGTGGCCCTCACTGACACCCGCCATCCTCGAGCCCACCGGCGCCGGGGATGCGTTCATGTCCGGCTTCGTGACCGCCACTCTCTCTGGACTCACGATCGATGACGCGTTGAAGCGCGCCGCGGTCACCGCGGGCTTCGCCATCGCTGGCGTCGGCCCCGCAGGACTCTTGGACGCGACACGCGCGCGGGCAGAAGCCCTGCTCTCCGCGTGGGCGCAGTTGGAGGAACAAGCATGAACGCTGCTCGCTGGCAGATGGCCGACGAAGTGACGCGCGCGCTGGCCGCGCATCGCGGTGTGGTCGCACTGGAGACCACGGTGGTCACACACGGGCTGCCCGCTCCCGAGGGCGTCCAGGTGGCGCACGACATGGAGGACGCGGTCACCACCGCGGGCGCGGTGCCGGCGACAATCGGCATCCTGGGCGGGCGCGTGCGCGTCGGCATGACCGCGGCCGAACTCGATGAACTGGCGGCCACGCCCGACGTGCCGAAACTGAACCTCAGCAACTTCGCGGCCGCGTTGCTCGCGGGCGGCACGGGTTCGACGACCGTGGCTGCCACCATGCTGGCGGCACACCACGCCGGAATCGGCGTGTTCGCCACGGGCGGCATCGGCGGTGTGCACCGCAACGTGTCCGAGACCGACGACGTCAGCGCCGACCTCACCGCACTGAGCAAGTTCCCGGTCGCCGTCGTGTGTTCCGGAGCCAAGTCCATTCTCGACCTGCCGCGCACGGTCGAGCGGCTCGAAACACTGGGCGTGCCGGTGTTCGGCTGGCGCTGCGACGACTTCCCCGCTTTCTGGCGGCGGTCGAGCGGGCTCCGGCTCGATCAGCGCTTCGATGACATCGCACAACTGGCCGAGGCGATCCGCATGCACTACACGCTCGGCACGGGCACCGGAGTCATCGTGGCGAACCCGGTCCCCGAGGCCAGCGAGCTCGACGAGGACTCGTACGAGCGCGCGTTGAACGGTGCGCTCGAGATGGTCGAGTCGCAGGGCATTCGTGGCCGCGAAGTGACGCCGTACATCCTGGACTATATGCAGATGGTCACCGGCGGTGAGGTCACGGCGCCGAATGTCGCGCTGCTCAAGGACAACGCCCGTGTCGCGGGTGAACTGGCCGTGGCGCTCGCGGCGGAGCGCGGCTGAGCCGGGTGTCGGGCCGAGGGAGCCGAACCTGTTCCTCCTCTGCCTGAGGGTCCGATGGTCGCGCAGAGCGGGGCTGCGCTTCGCCCCGGCCTCGCCCTCTTCGGTCCCATGCCCGCCCGCGTTCGTCCCCCAGTCGTGGCGCGCTCGGAGTGTTGCGGGTTCCACTGCATGCAATTGACGGCAACCTCACAGCATCGCCTGCCGTAGAACGGCTAACGTGCGCCCGCCCTCGCACGTCTTGCTTACGCCTTACGCCGGTCGTGACCCGGCGAACCCTGTGGCAGGGGCCGATACGCCCATCGGTCTCCCCGGAGCCTCCTATGCGATTCCTTGCCAGCCTCATGTTGCTCGCGTTGCTCGCCGCGCCCGTCCGGGCTGCGGACGAGCGGCCGCCCGTGCGCGCAGTGCGCACCGACCGACCCATCCTCATCGATGGCCAGCTCGACGAGGACGTGTGGAAGAGCGAGCAAGCTGTGACGAACTTCCTGCAGAAGGATCCCGACGAGGGCGTGCCGCCAAGGCAGCGCAGCGAAGTGCGGCTGGCGTACGACGACGACGCGCTTTATGTGGGCGCGCGGCTCTACGATTCGGCGCCCGACTCGATCCGTGTACGGCTGGCGCGCCGCGACAACGACGCGGGCTCCGACATGTTCGCGCTCATGGTCGACCCGTTCCACGACAAGCGCACGGGCTACTACTTCATGGTCAGCGCGGCAGGCACGCTCATGGACGGCGTGCTCATGAACGACGGCTGGGACGACGACTCGTGGGACGGAGTCTGGCAGGCCCGTTCGAAGCGCGACGCACAGGGCTGGACCTGCGAGATGCGCATCCCGTTCTCGCAGATGCGCTTTCGGAGCGCCGACCCGATGGTGTGGGGAGTGAACTTCAAGCGCTGGATCCCGCGCTACGGCGAGGAAGACGCCGTCGTGTACACGCCACGCGGCCAATCCGGCTTCGTCTCACGCTTCGCCGAGCTCCAGGGCCTCGACGGGCTGCAGGCCCGCCAGCACATCGAGCTGACGCCGTACGTGACGAACAAGACCGAACACCTCCGATTCAACGGCAACACGCTCGAGAACTATGGCGGTGGCGATCCGTTCCACGGCGACTGGAAGGCCAAGCCGGCGGTGGGTGGTGACCTGCGCATGAGCCTTGGCACCAAGTTCACGCTCAATGCCACGGTGAATCCCGACTTCGGCCAGGTCGAGATCGACCCCGCTGTCGTGAACCTGTCGGATGTCGAGAGCTTCTTCAGCGAGAAGCGTCCGTTCTTCACCGAGGGCGTGAGCGTGTTCCGCTGTGGCAACAACGGTGCGAACGACTACTCCAACTTCAACTGGCCGGAGCCGATCTTCTTCTACTCGCGCCGGATCGGACGCGGGCCGCAGGGCGGGGCTCCAGACGCGCAGTACACCGACTTCCCACAGGCGGCTCACATCCTCGGGGCCGCCAAGATCACCGGCCAGCCGGCGCCCGGCTGGAACGTCGGCACCGTGCAGGCGCTCACCAGCCGCGAGGAAGCCACACTACGCAACGCCGGCGTGGAGTCGCGCTTCGGCGTCGAGCCCATGAGCTACTACGGCGTGTGGCGCGCGATGCACGAGATGAACGACCGCCGTCAGGGGCTGGGTCTCATGGGCATGACCTCGGCGCACTTCTTCGATGCTGGCAACGATCCGCTGCGCAACCAGACGAACCGCAACTCGGTCGTGGGTGCGATGGACGGCTGGACGTTCCTCGACAAGGACCGCACGTGGGTGATCTCGGGCTACGGCATGGCGTCGAGGGCCGAAGGCAGCACAACGCGAATCGCACGCCTGCAGCGAAGCTTCCCCCACTACTACCAGCGTCCCGACCGGCCCGGTCTCGGTGTCGACCCCACGGCGACCACGATGGCGGGCTACGGCGGTCGGTTGTGGCTCAACAAGCAGCAGGGCAAGGTCATCTTCAACGCCGGCCTGGGCGCGATCTCGCCCGGATTCGACAACAACGACCTCGGCTTCCTGTTTGGAGGCGATGTGGTGAACGGCCACGTGCTGACCGGCTACCAGTGGAACGAACCGAAAGACTGGCGTCAGTACGCCAACCTATTCGGTGCCGTCGCCTCGTCTTGGGACTTCGGCGGCAACAGCACACAGAAGATGTTGTTCATGGGCGGCAACATCGAGCAGCGGAACCACTGGAGCTGGCAGGCGAACACGTTCTACAGCTTCGCCGCTTTCAACGCGCGGAAGACACGCGGTGGCGTGCTCATGGCGACGAAGCCGGGTGCGAGCATGAGCTTGAGTTTCGACACGAACAGCCGCAATCCGTGGTTCTGGGCCATCAACACCAACCCGAGCTGGTCCGCCGACGGCTCGTGGGAACAGCAGGTCAACCCAAGCATCCGTTGGCGCCCGAAGCCGAACCTGAGCATCAGTGGTGGGCCGGACTTCTACCGCGGGCACACCGACACGCAGTACTTGCGCGACAGCACGAGCAGCGTCGCGACCGGCTCGCAGTTCGCCGAACTGGAGCAGACGCAGTGGTCGATGAACCTGCGCGCCGACTATGCCGTCACGCCGAACCTGAGCATCCAGGTGTTCGCACAGCCGCTCATCTCGACCCTTCGCTTCCATGACTTGAAGGAACTGGGCCGTTCGCGCAGCTACGACCTGATCGCCATGCCGGATCCCAGCCCGGACTACTTCAAGAACCGCAGCGGCACGTTCGGCTCGTTGCGTGGCAACGCGGTCGTGCGCTGGGAGTACGCACCGGGTTCGAGCGCGTTCTTCGTGTGGACGCAGGAGAGCGCCAACACCGACGATCTCTCCGACTTCGACCCGAGCCGCTCGTTCAGGGTCATCTCGAAGGCGCCGTCGAACAGCGTCTTCCTGGTGAAGGTCGCGCACCACTTCAGCCTGTAGATACAAGCCGCACCGTCAGGACGAAGCCCCCCGCGGAGTCACGATCCGCGGAGGGCTTCGATGCGTGTGATCCGTCACGTCGCGTGCGTCTTCAGCGCCCGCCCTGCATGACGTCCAGCACGCCGGGCTCGCGCGGGCCACGGCCGGCGCCGCCCTCGGCGTCCGGGACCGAGTCGCCCTCGCCGGGAGCCAGGAACAGGTTCTTCTCGAGCCCGTGCTGGCGGTCGTACAGGTCACGGTAGCGGCCGTTCAGCGCGTACAGCGTGTCGTGGCCGCCGCGCTCCACGATGCGGCCGTCTTCCACCACCAGGATCTGGTCGGCGCGCCGGATGGTGCTCAGCCGGTGCGCGATCACGAACGTCGTGCGCCCCAGCATCAGGTGCTGGAGCCCGGCCTGGATGTGCGCCTCGCTCTCGGAGTCGAGGCTCGACGTGGCCTCATCGAGGATCAGGATGCGCGGGTCCGCCAGGATGGCGCGCGCGATGCTGACGCGCTGGCGCTGGCCGCCGGACAACTTCACGCCACGCTCGCCGACCACGGTGTCGAGGCCTTCGGGAAATCGGCTGGCGAACTCGTCGACACGCGCGATGCGGCACGCCTCGACGATCTCGGCTTCCGAGGCCAGCGGCCGAGAAAATGCAACATTCTCGCGGATCGAGCCGGCAAACAAGAAGCTGTCCTGGAGCACGACGCCCAACTGCGTACGGAACGAGTCGAGCCGCACGGCCGACAGGTCGGTACCGTCCACGGTGACGACCCCGGCCCCCGGCGTATGGAACGCCGAGATCAGCCCGATGATCGTGCTCTTGCCCGAGCCGCTCGAACCCACCAGTGCCGTGACGCTGCCGGCCGGCGAGGCGAACGACACGTCCTTCAAGACCGGCTTGTCGGTTTCGTACGCGAAGTCGACATGGTCGAATGTGATGTCGCCATGCACCTTCCCGAGTACCTGGGTGCGCTTGGGGTCGTCGTCTTCGGCGCGATTCGCCAGTACTTCCTGCGTGCGCTCGAGCCCGGCCAGGGCCTCGGTGAGCTGCGTGCCGATGGCGACGATCTGGAAGATGGGGGCGATCAAGAAGCCCAGGAACATGGTGTAGGTGAAGTAACCGCCCAGCGTGAGCGTGTTGTCGAGGATGTGGCTGGCGCCCACGTACATGATGATCGCCCCGACGATGCCGAGCAGCAGCGAGCTCGACAGCTGCATGACGCTCTGTGCGGTGAGCGTGGCGAGCACGTTGTCGAGCAGGCGCTTCACACCCGCGGCGAACACATCCTGCTCGCGTTGCTCGGCGTGATAGCCCTTCACGGTGCGTACGGCGCCTAAGGATTCCGTGAGCCGGCCCGTGACGTCGGCGTTGATCTTGCCGCGTTCGCGGAAGATCGGACGCATGGTCACGAACGCGCGGTTCAGGACGAGCGCGAAGCCGATCAGGACCGTGGCGGTGATGACCGTCATGGTGGCGTTGATGCGCAGGAGCACGATGAGCGAGATCAGCGCGGTGATGATGCCGCCCACGAACTCCACGAGCCCGGTGCCGATCAAGTTCCGCACACCCTCGACGTCGCTCATGATGCGGCTCACCAGCGAGCCGGTGCGGTTGGTGTCGTAGAAGCCCACGGGCAGCCGCGAGATGTGCGCCTGCACCTTCTGGCGCATCTCGGCGATCAGGCGTTGCGCTTCTTTCGAAAGCAGCTGGGTCAGTGCAAAAGACGTCACGCCCTGCGCCAGCGTGGCGGCGACCACGATGCCCACGAGCGGCAGCAGCTTTTCGATCTCGCGCTTGCCGACGACGTCGTCGATCAGCCACTTGGTCGAGGCCGGCAACACCAGCCCGGTGACACGATTGACCGCCATGAGCAGGAAACCGAGCGCCAACATGTTGCGGCGCGGTTCCACGAGCGTCCAGATCATGGGCCACACCTTGGCGAGCGAAGGTGCGGGCTTGGGGTCGGCGGGGGTGGGCTTCGCGGCAGGGGGTGCGGCTGCGGACATGCGGGACTCCGAGGGGTGAGGGTGCCGCGACACTCTAATGGAGAACGCGAGGGCGTGGGGGGCTCCGCCGGGCGCTGGTTGGGATGCGACCGTGGGTCATGCGGCGCGCGGAATCTGTCGCCAGCACCTCTGGGTCGTGCGGTGCGGCTCGTCGTGACGCCCGCGCGCCCCGCCGGTATACTGCGCGCGCTTCTCGCATCCCGCACTGGCCCGTTCCGAGGACTCCCGTGAGCCACGTTTCCGAACTCCGCCTCCGCGATGGTGGCGTCGAGGCCGCCCGTACCAAGCTGCTGTCCGGTGAACACTTGAGCCAGGAAGAGGGCGTCAAGCTGTTCGATGCTCCGGTCATGGAACTCGGTCGCCTCGCCGACGCCTATGCGCGCGACAAGCACGGCGACCGCGTGTACTTCACGATCAATCGCCAGTTGAACCCGACCAACGTCTGCGTGCTGGCGTGCAAGTTCTGCGACTACGCCAAAAAGCCGGACGCGCCGGGTGCCTACACGATGACGAAGGAGCAGATCCTGAGTCACGTGGACCCCGAGATCACCGAGATCCACATCGTGGGTGGGCTGCACAACAAGTGGCGCTTCGACGATTACCTGCAGATCATCCGCTGGGTGAAGGAGGCCAAGCCCGACCTCTCGGTGAAGGCCTATACCGCTGTCGAGATCGACTTCTTCTGCCGGCTCACCAAGAAGCCCGCGGAGTGGGTGCTCGGCGAGCTCAAGGCGGCAGGGCTCGATGCGCTGCCGGGCGGCGGCGCCGAGGTGTTTAGCGAACGCGTGCGCCGCGAGCTGTTCGGCCAGAAGATCGGCGCCAAGCGCTGGCTCGAGATCCACGAGGTCGCGCACCAACTCGGCATCCCGAGCAACAGCACGCTCCTGTATGGCCACATCGAGACGCGCGCCGAGCGCGTCCAGCACATGATCGACCTGCGCGATCTCGAGACGCGCGCGCCCGGCTTCTTCGCGTTCATCCCGCTGGCGTTCCAGCCCGGCACCACGGGGCTCGTGCGCCGGCAGGCGTCGGCGATCGAGGATCTCAAGACCATCGCGATCTCGCGTCTGATGTTCGACAACGTGCCGCACATCAAGGGGTACTGGATCATGCTCGGGCAGGACACCGCCGCTGCCGCGCTGAGTTTCGGCGCCAGCGACCTCGACGGCACGATCGGCCAGGAGAAGATCGCGCACGCGGCACTCGCCAAGAGCCCGGTGGGCATGGCCGAAGCCGGCATGGTGCAGATGATCCGCGAGGCCGGGAAGACCGCGGTGCAGCGTGACGCGCTGTATCGCGTCATCCGCGAATACCCGCGTCACGATGCACCAACGACGAGCGTCCGGGCGGCTGCAGCGGTGAGCGCTTAGTGATGGCCCACGTTCATTCGGCCGGATTCCTCGCCATCGTCCAGGACGCCAAGTCCCGTGTGCACGAGTTCGGCATCGACGAGTTCCTGAAGCGCCTGCAGGCGGGCGAGCGCTACGTGATCCTGGATGTGCGCGAGGACAACGAGTGGGCCAACGGCCACGTGCCCGGCGCGCATCACCTCGGCCGGGGTGTGATCGAGCGCGACATCGAACAACTGCTGCCCGAGTTGGACACGCCGATCGTGCTGTACTGCGGTGGCGGATTTCGCAGCGCGCTTGCGGCCGACAACCTGCAGAAGATGGGCTACACGAACGTCACGTCACTCGATGGCGGCTGGCGCGGTTGGACCGAGCGCGGGCTGCCCACGGTGCAGCCCGAAGCCGGCGTCTGACGCCCCCGCCACCCGCTCCCGCTTTCGAAAGTCCACGTGCTCGACTCCAGCGCCCCGCTGTTCCACGCCCAGCATTTCACCGACCCGCAGCAGGTGCTCGAGGCCATTTTCGGGTATCGCGAGTTCCGCCCCGGGCAGCGCCGCATCATCGATGCGGTCATGGCAGGCAAGGACTGCATCGGCGTCATGCCCACGGGTGCCGGCAAGTCGCTGACGTTCCAGATTCCGGCGCGTCTCCTGCCGGGCGCGGTGCTGGTCATCTCGCCTCTCATCTCGCTCATGAAGGACCAGGTCGACGCGCTCGTGCGCGTGGGCTTCAAAGCAGTGACCATCAACTCGACGCTGCCGTTCGAGGAGCGGCGCGAGCGCCTGGCGGCATTCCGCCGTGGCGAGGTCGAGCTGCTCTACCTCGCTCCCGAGGCGCTCGAAGGCTCCCTGCGTAACTTCATCGCCGGCTGTCCGGTCAGCCTCGTGGTGGTCGACGAGGCGCACTGCATCAGCCATTGGGGTCACGATTTCCGCCCGGCGTATCGCAAACTGCAGGGCCTGAAGCAGGAGCTCGGTGAGATCCCGGTGCTCGCGCTCACGGCCACGGCCACTCGCCGCGTGGCAGGCGACATCATCCGCCAGCTCGGCATGAAGAAGCCCGATGGCTTCAAGGGTTCGTTCTTCCGCCAGAATCTGCGCGTCACGACGGTCAAGAAGGGCGAGGGCAAGACGGCCGAAGGCGCACCCAGGGCTGCGCGCAACGTCCGCAAGGATCTGCTCGCGCTGCTGCGCACGCGCAAGGGCGAGAGCGCGATCGTGTATTGCATGAGCCGCAAGAGCGTCGAGTCGACCGCGGAGTTCCTGGCCGCCAACGGCATCAAGGCTGCGCCGTATCACGCCGGGCTGCCCGATGCGATGCGGGCGAAGCATCAGGACGAGTTCGCGCGCGATGACATCGACGTCATCGTCGCCACCGTCGCGTTCGGCATGGGCATCGACAAGAGCAACGTGCGCCTGGTCGTCCATCGCGACATGCCCAAGAGCATCGAGGCGTGGGTGCAGGAGATCGGTCGCGCCGGCCGTGACGGCCTGCCGAGCGAGTGCATCGTGTATTACTCGTGGGCGGATGTGATCGGCTACGACACGTTCCTGAGCAGCATCGACGATCCCGCCCTGCGCGACGAGACGCGAGCCAAGACCGTCGAACTGTTCCGGTTGCTCGAGAGCAGCACATGCCGGCATCAGGCGGCGTGCGCGCACTTCGACGAGACGCTGGAACCGTGCGGCGACGCCTGCGACATGTGCAGCGGCAAGGGCATCGAGTCCATGGTGACCACGACGTTCGCGACCACGGCCTCCGGTCGCGTGCGCAGTACCGGTGCCGCCACGGTCACGTTGTCGGACGAGGCGCTGGAGCGTTTCGAACGCCTGCGCGCGGTGCGCAAGCGCCTCGCCGACGCCGAAGGTGTGCCCGCCTACATCGTCTTCAGCGATGCCGCGCTACGCGGCATGGCCGAACGTCGCCCGAGCAGCGACCACGAGCTGCTCGAGGTCCCGGGCGTGGGCCCGGTCAAGCTGGAACGCTACGGCGCGGCGTTCCTGGAAGCGCTCCGCGAGGGCTGAGAAGGCCCGCGGCAAGGCGCTCGACTCGCGTTCCGCCGCGCGATATCTTGGCTCCCCAATGAACCCGTCCCGCCTCACCACCGCCACGGTCGCCGCCCGGATCCCGTACGCCAACGCCGCGCCGTTCTATGCGCTGTGGGCGGACGCGCCGTTCGCGGTCCGCAACCTGCCGCCGCGTGACCTCGGGCGCGAGGCGGAAGCCGGTGGGGTCGACCTGGGGCTCATGGCCGCGGGCGATTTCCTGCGCATGCGCGACCGCTTCGAGATGCTGGCGCCCATGGGCGTCGCCGCGCGTGGCCCAGTGCTGTCGGTGTTGTTGTTCTCGCGCCGGCCTGCCAACGCGCTCGGCGACGCGCTGATCTCAGTGACGCCCGAGACGTCGACCAGCATCCGGCTCCTCAAGCTGCTGCTCAACGTGCGCCGCTCGCTGCCGAACGTGCGCTTCGTGCGCGGTCTCGAACCATCGCAGGCCGACGGGCTGTTGCTGATCGGCGATCAGGCCATGCGCACGCGCAATCGGCCGCCCGAGGGTTTCGTGCACACGCTCGATCTGGGTTCGGACTGGCTCGACTGGACCGGGCTGCCGTTCGTGTACGCCGCCTGGGTGGTGCGCTCGGCGCTGGACCCCTCGCTCAAGCTCGAGTTGCGCCAGTTCATCGAGACCTCGCTCACCGCCGGACTGGCCACATTGCCGGAGATCGCCCGCCGCGAGACCGGCCCGGGTTGGAGCGCCGACGAGATGGAGGGCTATCTGCGACGGTTCCACTACCGTTTCGGCCCCGAGGACTTGCAGGGGCTCGAGCGCTTCGAAACACTGCTCGGCGAGCACGGATTGCTGGTCGCCGACTAGTCCGGCTTCCCCGCTCGCAACACGCTGTCCGCCCACACGTATCTTCCTGCGCACGCCAGCTTGCTGCCGGCGTGTGAACCGGCTCCCTGGCCGGAACCCGAAGCGGCTCCCGCCGCGGCAATCTCTTAAGGAGCGCCCCAGATGCCGAACATGCACGAGATCGATTTCGAGATCCTCGGTGACGATATGCAGTTCGTGAAGATCGAGCTGGATCCCGGCGAAGCGATCGTCGGTGAAGCCGGCGCGATGATGTACCTCGAAGACGGCATCACGCTGCAGACGATCTTCGGTGACGGCTCGCAACAGCAGCAGGGCGGCTTCATGGGCGCGCTGCTCGGTGCGGGCAAGCGGCTGCTCACCGGCGAGTCGCTGTTCATGACCGTGTTCCAGAACCAGGGGACCGGCAAGCGCAAGGCCGCGTTCGCGGCGCCCTATCCGGGCAAGATCGTCGCGCTGCACCTGAAGGAGCTGGGCGGTTCACTGGTGGCGCAGAAGGACTCGTTTCTTTGCGCCGCAAAGGGCGTGTCGCTCGGGATTGCGTTCACGCGCCGCTTCGGAGCCGGCCTGTTCGGTGGCGAGGGTTTCATCCTGCAGAAACTCGACGGCGACGGCTGGTGCTTCGTGCACGCCGGCGGCACGCTCGAGGAGCGCACGCTGGCGCCGGGCGAAACGCTTCGCGTCGACACGGGCTGCATCGTGGCCATGCAGCCGAGCGTGGACTACGACATCCAGTTGGCTGGCGGCGTGAAGACCGTGTTGTTCGGCGGAGAGGGCCTGTTCCTTGCCACGTTGCGCGGTCCGGGCAGGGTGTGGCTGCAGTCGCTGCCGTTCTCGCGCCTCGCCAGCCGCATCTTCGCGGCAGCGCCCCAGACCGGCGGCGGTGGCCGTGAGCAGGGCTCGATCCTGGGTTCGCTCGGCAACCTTCTCGATGGGGACGGACGATAGATGATGCCTCGCCGGATGGTGGTCGCGTTGGGGATCTCGCTGCTCGTCGGCGGACTGACCGCCGTGGTCATGGCGCAGAACAACTTCGACAAGGTCGAGATCAAGACCGAGAAACTGGCGGACGGTGTGTGGGTGATGTACGGCGCCGGTGGCAACATCGGGCTGTGCGCCGGGCCCGACGGCGCGCTGCTCATCGACGACCAGTACGCGGAGTTGTCGCCGAAGATCCTGGCCGCTGCCAAGCAGGCGGGCGGCCAGCCGGTCCGGTGGGTGGTCAACACGCATTGGCACGGGGACCATGTCGGCGGCAACACGAACATGACCGAAGCCGGCGCGCTGGTGTTCGCACAGGATCGCGTGCGCGAGCGGCTGCTCGAGGGTCAGGACAACAAATTCTTCGGCCGCAAGGTGCCGCCAGCGAGCGGCAAGGCGCTGCCGGTCGTGACGTTCGGCGAAACCACCACGCTACACGTGAACGGTGAGGATGCCGTGGCGTTCCATGTCGCACCGGCGCACACCGACGGTGATGTCATGGTGTGGTTCCCGAAAGCCAACGTGCTGCACATGGGCGACACGTTCTTCAACGGTCTCTATCCGATCATCGACCTCGAGAGTGGCGGCAGTGTCGACGGCATGATCGGAGCGGCCGAACTTGCGCTGGGTCGCGTGAAGGCGGACACGAGGATCATCCCCGGTCACGGCCCGGTCACGGACAAGGTCACGCTGCAGGCCTACCACGACATGCTGGTAGGCGTGCGTGCCGCGGTCGCCAAGCTCGTGGCCGAGAGGAAGACTCTCGACGAGACGGTCGCCGCGAAGCCGACCGCGCCCTGGGACGACAAGTGGGGCAAGGGCTTCATCAAACCCGACGTGTTCACGAAGGTGGTCTATACGGAGCTGTCGGCGAAGAAGTAGCGACGCCTCGAGATCCGGATGCACCGCGGGCCCGCGCCTTGTCGGCGCGGGCCCGCAGTGTGAAACGGACGGGTGCCGCTCAGCGATCGAGCACCGTCAGCCGCACCAGTGTCGTGCGGCCCAGAGCCTCGAGCCGCGCGAAGTACACGCCCGTGGCCAGACGTGTACCGTCGGTATTCGAGGGCTCCCAGTCGAGCGTGTGCGTGCCGGCGGCGAGCATGCCCTGCAGTGGGGTGGCGACTCGGCGGCCCGTGACATCAAACACGTCCAACCGGGCGTCAGCAGCCTCACCCAGCGTGAGCGCGAAATGCAGTGCCCCCCGCGTCGGATTGGGCCCAGCGGTGAGCGCGAGCCGTGCGGTGGCCGGGGCGGCGGCCGTATGCACCGCGCGCAGCGGGCCGATGCGGCCCTCGTCGCCGGCGCACGAGCGCGCTCCGAGCCAGTAGATGTTCTCGCCCGCGGTGGCGCTCGCATCCGTGAACGCAAAGCGCACGTCGTCCGAGGTCATCTCGATGTCGGCCTCGTAGCCCACCAGCGCCAGACCACCGTCAGGCTGCTGGCGATAGACGTTGAAGCCGTCCATGTGCTCGTTGCGAGCGGTGCTCCACTCCAGCCGTACTCCGGCAGCCGCGTCCGACGCCTGCAGCGTGAGCAACCGCGCCTGCGGCGTCAGGTCCCGATAGGGTTCGTGGTAGTCGGCCGGAACGCGCGCGGCATACGTCTCGGGCGACATCGTGATGATGGTGCCGGTGGCGTAGTCGTACTGGAACGACATCAGGTCGGCGCGGCACGTGTACGACGTCGTACGCGTGTTGCCGGTCACGCGCGTACGCACCACGCCCGCGGGCGAAACGTAGTTGCCGGGCGTCGGCGTCGTGTAAGTGCGCGTCACGTCGGTCGTCGAGACCGTCGCGGCATCGACTTGGTTCCAGGCGCTCGTCGACCAGTTCCACAGGTACATCGTCTGCGTGCGCGACACGCTGAACGAACCGTTGTAGCGAAGCGTCAGGTTGAGCGGCGGGTGCGCGAGTGTGGCTTCGCCGTACCAGTCGGTCCAGAAGTTCGAGCCCGTCTTGGCGGACGTCACCGTCATCTTGGTGTTGTCGTCGGCCGCAAGTGATGCAGCCGAGCCGCCGGTGATGGTGCCCTGTGCGACGACCGCGGATGTGGCCGGTTGCGTCGTGTTGAGCGGCGGTGGCGGTGCCGTGCCGATCGGATAGCTGTCGTTGAACGTGCCGTTGAACACCCGGTAACTGCTGGTGGCGAGGTCGACCTCGACCGACACTGTATTGTTGGCGACCTTGTCCCACGCGGCATCCGGAGTTGCTCCGGCCCCGGTCTCGGTCCAGTAGGTATGGATGCTGTGGTTGTGCATGCGCGTCAGCGCGTCGAGCGTCGGGTGGCCGTACGTGTTGCCGTCGCCGCACATGATGATGCCGACTTCAGCCGAGATGGCATTCAGCCAGTTGTCGTTGCTGGAGTAGCGCGAGCCGTGGTGATGCACCTTGTAGACCTCGACGTCACCGACCTCGGGACCGACCGTGGTCTCGACGTCATTGCCATTGGCCGTGCTGCCCGTGAGGTCGCCGCCGATGACTTCGTCGTAGGCGCCGTAGCTGACCTTGTAGACCGCGCTCTTGGCGTTCTCATCGGAGCCCGAGGTGGAGTACACGCCGGCGCCGTTCAGGTCCACGCACTTGATGAGCACGGGATTCGCCGAGCCGGCGTCGAGCGTGATGACCTGGTTCTTGGCGATGGTCGTGCGCTTCGCACCGAGCGTGTTCACGTACGATGTGTACGTGCCGCTCGAGTACGAAAACCCGCGGTCGTAGCCAGCGCTGGCGATCGTGATGCCGATCGCCGCCAGATCGTCGATACAGCCCAGATGGTCGGCGTGATAGTGCGACAGGAAGTGGTAGTCCACCGACGCCAGCCCCAAGCCCTGCAGGTAAGTCTTGATGTACGTGCAGTCGGTGTAGACGCCGTCATCGAACAGGGCCGTCTGGCCGTTCGGCGAGATCAGCAGGGTGCCATCGCCCTGGCCGATCTTCATGTGGAGGACCTGCAGTTTGCCATTGCCGGCCGCGAACGCGGCAAGCGGGGCAGCGAGCAAGAGCGCGGCAGCCGCGTACAGCGCGCGTCGGGAAAGCATGAATCGGGGGCGATCCATCGGTGGCCTCATCCTTGAAGGGGGGACGACTGCCGGCGCGGCCGTATGCGGTCCCTCGGGGCGCGCTTCCGTACACGCCGGATGACTCGTGCGACAGAGCCACTATGAACCCTGAACGTCAGGTGTTCTACAAGGAACTGCCGGGCCAATCCGCACAGTGCGCGGTGATCGCAGCGCGACCGGGCAGTGTGCATTCACTGCGAGCGTCCGGATGAGTCACATCCAGCGGGACAGATCGCCTCCAAAAGTCGACCAGACAGATTGATAGGTGAGACTCAGTGGGTGGGTCCAGCGGGCTGCAGATCCGGAGCCTGGACCGCAAAGTGCAGCCCGAACGGAAGTTGCGCCCGAGTAGCGTGGCTCTCGGACGGTGTCTTGATCGTTCCGGTTGTGCCATCCGACCCAGTGGACCGAACAGCCAGTGGGGTCCCGTGAGCTTGCTGGCGCGTCAGTTGCATTACTCCTGTGGACAAAGTGAAACGCCGGAGACGAAAAGTTCACTTCGGGCAGAGCCCACTCGTGCCGATGTAGGGGGGACGGGAATCAACCTCCCTTCCGCACCGGAGCCACAGCAAGAGTGGCATCAGACAAGGACTCCAAGGGTATGCGCGGTTTCTCACTCATGGAACTCATGATCGTGTTGGTCGTGGCCGGCCTGCTCCTGGGCTTTGGTATCCCGTCCTATCACCACTATGCCGAGTCGCAGGCGTTGCTCGGGACGAGCCAGAACCTGGTGCAGGCGGTCCAACTCCAGCGCAGCCGCGCGATGACGACGGGCCAGACAGTGACCATGAACTTCGACACGACGGGCGGGCGCTGGGTGACGCTCCAGGGCGTCAAGGCGAACCGCTATGCGCTGCCGCGAGGGGTGCGCTTCGCGTCAGCGAATCCAGCTTCGATCCAGTTCGCGCGCGATGGCCATGTCAGCACGTCGGCCATCGTGGCGTTCCGGAATCGCAGCGGCGCGACGGACACCGTCAGCATCATGGTGTCGGGCCTCGCGC
Organism: bacterium; assembly: GCA_031408715.1. GTDB lineage: Bacteria > Eisenbacteria > RBG-16-71-46 > RBG-16-71-46 > RBG-16-71-46 > JAIOPA01. Next base: position 2,837 of record JANNWR010000120.1, on the reverse strand, counting down.
TCATACGATAGGAGGGGCCATGACTCGCAACGCATGCAATCGCACGGAGCATGGCATGTCCCTCGTGGAACTGCTGATCGCGCTCATCGTGCTATCGATCGGCATCATCGGGCTGGCGCGCGTGTTTCCCATGGGAGCCCGCGCACAGTCGCAGGACCAGTTGCTCATGTCGGCAAACTATTACGCACAGGAGCAGCTGGAGACGCTCACGGGACGGACCTGGTCCGATCCCCTGCTCACGGAAGGGCGTCACCCAACCGGTACGGTGTGCGACACGCTGGGGCACGGCAGCACGCTCCGCTTCTACCGCGTGACGACGATGACCGGGAAGCTCGACAACCTGAAGAAGTTGGACGTCACGGTGACCTATCACGGCTCTGGGCAACAGGCCCGGAGCATCACGGCCACCACTTTCGTGAGGCGCTGACATGAAGACCACCCACACTTGCAGGCTGCCGGAGCAGGACCGAGCGCGCGGCTTCTCGCTCGTCGAGCTCATGGTCACGTTGACTGTGTTCGCCGTCGTGGCGGGCGCTATCACGCTGGTCTTCATCAGCAGCTCCCACAACAAGCAACGCACCGCTCACCTGCTCGAAGCCCAGCAGGGTGCGCGTGCGGCCATGGACCTCATGGTTCGCGACATTCGCACGGCCGGCTATGGCGCCGACATGGACAACGCCACGCCGCAGCCGGCGATCACGTACATCGACTCGGCCGAGATCATCCTGTCCGAGAACCAGTTGCCGTTTCCGGCCAACCCGAACGGGCCGACTGCGCCGCTCGCGTACAACCCCGCCAGCACGCCGAAGCCGCGCTCGCTCGATGGCACGGCGTGGGCGCCTCCCGTTCGCTATGCGACGGGTGCTGAGCTGATCCGCTACACGCTCGACGTCAACAACGACGGTGCCATCAATAGTTCCGACGTCTCGGCCCCGCAGGGCGCCGACGCCGCGGCGACGCCGAACCCGAATGATTACGTCCTCGTACGAGAAGTCTACGGTGACTCGACGGGCCTCACGGTAGGGAACAACGGTGGTTCGCAAGAACGCATCGCTCTGGTCCACAAGCCCGGCGCCGGTGTGCCCGCGCTGTTCACGGTGTACATGCGCGGCTCCTCCACGCCGTACAACTGGGCCAATGGCCCGGTGCCGGTGGCGCAGTTGCAGGACATCCAGCGCATCGAACTCGACGTCACGGCGGCCGCCAGTCGCCCGAACGACAAGGGTGTGTATGCGCGCACGACGCTGCACTCCGAAGTGAACTCCATGCGCAGCGTGCCCGACTTCGGCGCCACCACCTACGTGATCTCAGGCTATGTGTACGAAGACGTGAACATGGACCGCACCAAGGGTGGCAGCGAACCGCCGCTGTCGGGTGCGACCGTGCGTCTGGGCAGCCAGACGGCCTACACGTCCTCGATGGGGTACTACCAGTTCCGCGCGCCGGCCGGCACCTACACGCTGTCGCACGCGGCCCCCGCGGGCTACGGTGGGTTCACGACGGGGAGCTACAACTTCACCATCACCACGGCGGGCGCCACGTACTCGTTCGGTGACACCGCGCGCTCGGGCGGTAACGTGAGCATCCTGGTCTATGACGACATCAACAACAATGGCGCGCAGGACACGGGCGAGAACGGCCTCCCGGGCATCCGCTGCACCATGGCTCCGGGCTCGCCGGGCGCGACCACGGGCGTGACGGATCAGAGCGGCCGCCTGACGTTGTTCACGTCCACCGGCGGTTACGCGGTCACGTGCAACGCACCGGATACGATGACGGTGACGACCACGAACCCGCTGCCGGGCACGATGACGAACCACGGCACGACGAGCGCGTCGTTCGGTCTGTACCACGCCACCACGAACACGGTTTCTGGCAAGGTGTTCCTCGACGCCAATCGCAATGGCACGTGGGATGCGACGGAGTCCGGCATCACGAACGTGTGGGTCGGTGTCTCGAAGGATGCGGGCTCGACCGTGGCCGGCTACGCGCTCTCGAACAGCACGGGCGACTACACCATCCGTGTGCCCGTGAACGACCCGCCGCGCACCGAGGCCTACTCCGTGTACTGCGTGCCGCCGGGTGGGTACTTCCCGACGAGTGCCCAGGCCATCAACGGAGTCTGGGTTGCGATCACGCCGCCGCTCTTGAGCAAGAACTTCGGCATGGCCAACTACCAGGTCATCACGCTGACGGCCAGCCGCGTGCTGAGCTTGCTGGCGGGCGACATGATCGAGGCGGACTGGAACGGCAGTCAGACCCAGAACGCGCGCCAGGACAAGGACCTCATCCTCGGCGCCGATGCCGGTGGCACCGACAACGTCTCGGTGTGGTTCAACCAGTACGCGTCTTCGCCCCTGTTCACGACGACGCCCGATCAGGCGCGTGGTTCGGGTTACACACGCATGGCCTTGAACTCAGTCATGTCCATGGCGCTTGATACGCTGGACCGCAGCGCACCAGTGGCGCGTCCGGACCTGGTGACGGGCACCAAGTACACGACCACGGGCAACTTCTTCGTGTGGTTCAATCAGAACTCGAACAACAATGAAGGCTACCTGCCCGCCGCGTACAGTGCCGGTCAGAGCTATCGCACGCGCGACAATGGCGACGTTCAGTGCGTGGCGACGGGCGACATCGCAGGCGGTACGAGTCCCGACATCATCGTGGGCACGAAGGGCGCGACCGCGGGCACGGGTTCGATCGAGGTGTGGAAGAGCAATGACGCCACCACCCCGACGTTCACGCGCGTGGACTCCATCACCACCGCGGGTGGTTTCGTTCTCGGGGAAGTCACCGGGATGGCGCGTTCCGACATGGACGGCGACGGCGACAAG